>NZ_KE952777.1:0-98161 GCF_000466385.1 Aneurinibacillus aneurinilyticus ATCC 12856 | reverse complement strand
TTGACCCTGTGGTTTGCTGCCTTGACCCTGTGGTCTGCTGCCTTGACCCTGTGGTCTGCCGCCTTGGCCTTGCGGTCTGCCACCCTGGCCTTGCGGTCTGCCGCCTTGGCCTTGCGGTCTACCGCCTTGACCTTGTGATCTGCTACCTTGGCCTTGACTGTTGTTTCGTTGGCCTTGCCCTGTAGTGTTCCGGTTTTCATTATTTACATTTGATTTATTCTGCTCTTGTTTTTTTTCCATCTTCCCACTCTTTTCCGTATCACGCTTTTGTTGTTCTTGACCATCTGCGCGTTGTTTTACCTGCTTCAAATGCTGCTCTACCTTTTGAATCGTGCTGTCTTCCAGTGTACTCATGTGGTTGTTTACCGATAAATTGAGCTTCGCAAGCAGATTAATCATCTGCTTGCTGCTAATGCCAAGTTCTTTAGCATATTCATGTACCCTCAATTTACTCATTTATCCACCCCCGACAGTTATTGGTTCATCAGCTGCGTCAATCTTGCTGCGAAGCCGGCATCGGTCACGCCAATGACAACTCGTTGCTCCTTTCCAAGCGCGGCGCCAAGCGTTTGTCGATTGCCATATGGTACACAAGAAACTTCGTAGCTACCGCACTTATCCATTACTTTTTTGCGGGTGTTCAGGGATGCATCGCCCGCCAATATGACCAGGTGAATCTGTCCTTGACGAACGGCCTTGATGACGAGTTCTTCTCCCGTGATGAGCTTGCGGGCCCGCTGCGCCAGGCCAAGCATCTGCTCCACCTTGTTCATTTGCGTACATGCCTCATAAATTCTTGTTCTAATGCTTCATACATCGCGTCCGTTACTTCTGCTTTCAAGGCGCGATTGAGAAGCTTTCTTTTTTTTACAATATCAAATGCTTCCCGAGAGCGGCATACGTATGCGCCACGACCTGAGGCCTTGCCGGTTGGATCGACTTTAACCTCACCTTCCGGTGTCCGCACGATGCGCAGCATATCACGCTTATCATACATCTCCTGAGTGGCGATGCATTTGCGTTGCGGAGTTTTTCTTGATTTCACAACGCCCTACTCCCTTTCATCCGCGACATCTGCCGTGGAAGCCTCTTCAATTGCATTCGCTTCAATATCGTACGTTTCATCCTGTGCCGGGACATCTTCCGGTTCTTTGATTCCTTTGGCCGGAATGACAGAAACCGGTTCACTGTATACGAATCCTTCTTCGGCAGCCTGGGTTTCACTTTTAATATCGATTTTCCATCCGGTCAGCTTAGCAGCAAGACGAGCATTCTGTCCCCGCTTTCCGATAGCGAGCGACAACTGATAGTCCGGCACGATTACACGCGTTACTTTCTCACCCTCATATACAGTTACATGCACAACTTTTGAAGGACTTAGCGCATTAGCCACGTATTCAGCTGTCTCTTCTGACCATTTCATAATATCGATTTTTTCGCCTTTTAATTCTTGTACAATTGTCTGTACACGCATGCCTTTCGGACCAACACAAGCACCTACCGGATCTACATTCGGATCAGCGGAGTAAACGGCGATTTTGGAGCGATCCCCCGCTTCACGCGCCACGGATTTAATCTCGACGACACCGTCGAATATTTCCGGCACTTCTAACTCAAACAAGCGTTTCAAAAGACCCGGATGCGTACGAGAAACAAATATTTGCGGGCCTTTTGTCGTCTTTTCTACCTTTGTAATAAATGCCTTGACTCTATCACCCTGTTTAAACGATTCATTAGGCATTTTTTCATTCAGTGGCATTAACGCTTCCACTTTACCTAAATCGATATAATAGAACCGGCCGTCCTGACGCTGCACGATACCTGTTACAATGTCTTGTTCACGGTCAATAAATTCACTATAAATAATTCCACGTTCCGCTTCGCGGATACGCTGGGTAACGACCTGTTTAGCCGTTTGCGCCGCAATGCGTCCGAAATCACGCGGTGTAACTTCCATATCAATAATGTCATCAACCATATAGTTCGGATCGATTTCCTGCGCTTCATCAAGCGAGATTTGGGCACGGGGATCCGTTACTTCTTCTACTACCGTTTTGCGGGCAAATACACGCACGTTGCCCAATTCGCGATTAATATCGACACGCACATTTTGCGCAGAATTAAAATTACGTTTATAGCCGGAGACAAGCGCCGCTTCGATCGCTTCGATCAGCACTTCTTTGCTAATTCCTTTTTCTCTCTCTATCTCATGTAATGCTTCAATAAACTCGGCGTTCATTGTTATCCCTTATCCTCCTTTCAAATCTTAAAACACGATTGCGAGACGGGCGCTGGCGACTTTGTCGCGTGGAATGAGTGCGCTTGCTTTCGCCTCTTTGATTTCGAGCTGTTTGCCGTCATAGGAGACAAGTTCACCTTCGAATACTTTGGAGCCATTAATCGGCTCGTAAGTGGTCACATGTACATGTTTGCCCACCGCACGCTCAAAATCCTGCTCTTTTTTCAATGGACGCTCGGCACCAGGTGAAGATACTTCAAGGAAGTAAGCCCCAGGAATCGGATCAACCTCGTCCAGCTTCTTGCTCAGCTTCTCGCTGACACGCCCGCAATCTTCGATATCAACGCCGCCTTCTTTATCGATGTAGACACGAAGGAACCAGTTGCTGCCCTCTTTTTTGTATTCGATTTCGACGAGCTCCAAATTTTCTTCTTCCAGAATCGGTGCGACCAACTCTTCGGTCACGGCGATTACATGTTGACTCAAGGACATTAACCCCCTAGAACAAGTTCAGTAGAATGCAAAGTAAATATAGCCCGCTTCCCTGGCTAAAAGGAAAGAGTGGGTTTCCCCACTCTTTGCGTCATCACATTACGTATACTTAGTATTACCAAAAAGTATTATAGCATAATCACCAAACCCAGGCAACTACCGTCAATACTGGCATAAATAGACGATAGAAGAGAGAGAAAAAGGACACTATCCTTCCCCCTCTACCTCCTCTCTAGAACAGCGAAAGTTGATTTGTTTCCGGCAGGCTGCTCAGACAACCCTGTTGCTGGAGAAGCTCGATGACAGAACGGGAACAGCGAGCACGCTGCTGCAAATCTTCAATAGATAAAAACTCGCCCGCCTCACGCGCCTTAACAATATTAATAGCCGCATTCGTTCCTACGCCTGCCAGTGCATTGAATGGCGGGATCAGGCTATCGCCGTCAATAATAAACTGACTGGCATCTGAACGGTATAAATCTACATTTTGGAACCTAAAACCTCGCTCACACATCTCGAGGCACATCTCCAATACGGTAAGCAGCGTTTTCTCCTTCGGTTGCGCGTCGTTACCTTTCTCGACGATTTCTTTAATACGAGCTCGGATTGCCGCGGGTCCCTGTATCGCAAGTTCAGCATCAAAATCATCTGCACGTACAGTAAAGTATGTGGCATAGAAATGAATCGGATAATGTACCTTGAAGTACGCAATGCGTACCGCCATCAATACGTAGGCCGTAGCATGCGCCTTCGGGAACATGTACTTAATTTGTTTGCATGACCAGATATACCAATCCGGCACATTATTGTTTTTCATCTCCTCTTCCATCTCCGGTGTGAGTCCCTTTCCTTTCCGTACCGACTCCATAATTTTGAAGGCAAAGGAAGGTTCAAGGCCTTTATGCATCAAATACACCATAATATCATCCCGGCAGCCGATAACATCTTTCAGCTCGCACGTACCATTGCGTACAAGTTCCTGAGCGTTATTAAGCCATACATCCGTTCCATGTGACAGGCCTGAAATCTGTACCAGCTCAGCAAATGTAGATGGCCGTGTATCTTCAAGCATTTGGCGGACGAATTTCGTCCCGAATTCAGGAACGCCCAGCGTTCCTACATTACTGTCGATTTGCTCCGGGGTAACACCCAGCACGTCCGTTCCACTGAAAATTCTCATCACTTCTGGATCTCCGACTGGAATTTTCTTCGGATCAAGTCCGGTCAAATCTTGCAACATCCGGATAACAGTCGGATCGTCATGGCCAAGAATATCAAGTTTTAATAAGTTATCATGGATGGAATGGAAGTCGTAGTGCGTAGTGCGCCATTCTGCTTCCTTATCGTCGGCCGGATATTGAATCGGACAAAAATCGTAGATTTCCATATAATCTGGAACAACAATAATTCCGCCTGGATGCTGTCCCGTCGTTCGTTTGACACCGGAGCATCCTGTGGCGAGCCGACTCATTTCTGCATTGCGCCATGTTTTTCCTTTTTCCTCGCCGTATTTGCGTACAAACCCGTATGCTGTTTTCTCTGCTACTGTGCCAATCGTTCCGGCGCGGTATACATATTCTTCGCCGAACAACACTTTCGTATAGTTATGCGCATGCGGCTGGTATTCACCTGAGAAGTTCAAGTCAATATCAGGAACTTTATCCCCTTTAAAACCAAGGAACGTCTCAAACGGAATATCATGTCCATCCCCCGTCATCGGAATGTCGCAAGTAGGACAATTTTTCTTAGGCAAGTCGAAACCGGAGCCATATTCCCCTTTAGTAAACCATTCGCTATGTTTGCATTCTGGACAACGGTAATGTGGTGGCAGCGGGTTTACCTCAGTAATCTCCGTCATCGTGGCGACAAAGGATGAACCGACAGAGCCCCGGCTACCCACAAGATAACCATCGTCGATTGACTTCTTCACCAGCTTATGTGAGATAAGATAAATAACCGCAAAACCGTGCGTAATAATGCTGTTAAGCTCTTTTTCCAACCGTTTCTCCACAATTTCCGGTAGCTGTTCACCGTACAGCTCTTTTGCTTTGTTATAGCTCATCGAACGGATTTCTTCTTCTGCGCCTTCGATTTTCGGCGTATACAAATCTTTTGGGATGATTTCGAGTTCCTCAAACTTATCCGCCAGCATGTTTGGATTCGTGATGACAACTTCCTTCGCTTTCTCTTCACCCAGATATTTAAATTCTTCTAGCATTTCATCCGTCGTGCGGAAATGCGCATCCGGCTTGTACTGATCTTTAAGCGGACTAAAGCCTGTAATCCCGTGAATCAAAATCGTACGATAGTCTTTTTCATACGGATGAACGTAATGCACATTACCGGTCGCAATGACTGGAAGATTAAGTTTCTCGCCAAGCTCTACAATTTTGCGGTTCGCATCCATGAGCGTTGCTTCATTCGCGACCAATTGCTTCTCTACTAAATGGCGATTGATCTCGATCGGCTGAATTTCCAATACATCATAGAAACGGGCTACTTCTTCAGCCTCTTCCGGACTTTTATTGAGTACTGTGTCAAATAGCTCGCCTTTTTCACAACCGGAGCTGATGAGCAAGCCTTCCCGGTGCTTTTGAATTTGCGCCCGCGGAATACGCGGCGTTTTATATAAATATTCCGTATGGGACAACGAAATAATCTTATAAAGGTTTTTCTTGCCAATTTCATTTAGCGCATAAATATTGCAGTGAAACGGGCGCGAATTCTGCAAATCCAATCCTACATGATTGTTTAAATCATTAAGATTTATGATGTTCCGCTCCAGTACTTCTTTTAACATAAAGAAGAAGATATATCCTGTCGCTTCGGAGTCATCAACCGCACGGTGATGATTCTCCAGGCTCACATTAAATTTGGATGCCAGTGTATTCAGTCGATGATTGCGCATGCCCGGATATAAAAAGCGCGCCAGCTCCAGCGTATCCAGAAACGGGTTTTGTACCGGCGGAAGACCAGTTTGCTTACAACTCGCCTGTAAAAAGCCCATATCGAACTTGGCATTATGTGCCACAAGCACCGCATCACCAACAAATTCCACAAATTCGCGGATAACTTGAGCAAGTTCTGGTGCGTCCTTTACCATATCATCCGTAATGCTGGTTAACTGTTGAATATTAAGCGGGATCGGCTCATGCGGATTGACGAAAGACTCGTATTTTCCGATGATTTCACCGTTTTTCATCTTAACACCAGCCAGCTCGATAATCGCATTATTTACAACAGATAGCCCGGTTGTTTCCACGTCAAAAACCACATAAGTATCATCAGCCAGCATACGCTCCTGCGATTGATGTACAATAACGGTTGAATCGGACACAACATTTGCTTCCATGCCATATAACACTTTAATGCCGTGTTTTTTTGCAGCAGAAAACGCTTCAGGAAACGCCTGTGCTACCGCATGGTCTGTAATGGCGATCGCCTTATGGCCCCATTCAGCAGCTTGCTTGATTAAACGTTCGGCAGAAGCGATACCGTCCATCGCACTCATATTCGTATGACAATGGAATTCCACCCGTTTTTCTTCCGCATAATCCATACGCGATGCCGATGGCTTAATTTGAATCAAGTCTTTTGCCATCATGACCAACTCGCGCGCAAATGTATCTTCCTGAATCGGCCCGCGTACACGAAGCCAGATGCCATTCTTAATAGCTGCAAGCTTCGGTACATCGTCTTTGTCACGTGCAAAGATTTTTACTTGTAGGGAGTCCGTGTAATCTGTAATGTTGAAAGTACACAGTGTCCGACCACTGCGCAGCTCACGTACCTCTGCACCGAATACAAGTCCTTCAATGCAGGTGCGGCCCATTTCCTCCTGAATGTCACAAATAGAGACAGAATCATCCTTAATGTCATAACCGATCTGCAATACTTCCATCGAAGCTGCAGCTTCTTTATTCGCTTCCGTTTTCTCTTTTTCCTTCTGCTTTTCCAGCAACGCTTCCATAGCACGGCTGCGATCCTCTTCTTCCCGTTGTTCAACAAATTGCTGATACTTCTCTTCGTTTTGTGCCACATGATATACAATCGGCAGGGAATCGCCACACAGCTGCTTTATTGTACGGGCTATCCATTCATCGACTTGACGCTGCTTCATTTTTTCTACGGCAAATGTATCAAGCACACCAAGCCTTAAGCGATCATCTACTATTTCGTATGTAGCGTTCTTCAAATATGTCGCTGTTGAGTTAATATGCGGTGACACTTTTTCTACGATGAGCGGCCAGTACTCTTTTACGAATCTTGGCATTTGGACAGGGCGAACATATCTCATATTACAATCAACCGAAGCGATATTTTGAAACGCCTGCACTAGCTTGGTATGGAAGGCTTGGTATACATTCAGTGGCAGCAGTTCAGGAAGTTGCAAATAGAAATGCCAGCGCTTCTCCTGACGATAGACTTCCACCTTCTCGATAAGACCATCGGAAAAATATTTTTCAACAAACTCAGGCGGAATAGCCAATTGCTGAAGCAACAATCCAAAACGTTCTTGCTTCGCAGTGTCGTTTTCCATGTAAACAATCCTCTCCTCTATAGTAGAATGTACGCACTCATTCGATATGTGGATGGTAGGCGAGGTAAAAATAGAAGAGAGGCAGGAATATACGCCGCCAGCAGACAAAAATCGTCCTGCTCGTCATTTTTTCCCACCTCTTCATTTACATCAAAATATCAAGTGTAATGTATATAGACACACCTATTGTAATGAACCAGCCAGTTCTTTGACATGCGCCATTAGTTCATCAACATGTATATCTTTACTTTCACCCGTTTTGCGAACTTTGCATTCCACAAGACCTTCTCCTGCTTTGCCTCCGACTGTAATCCGAATCGGAAGGCCAATTAAATCGGCATCTTTGAACTTTACACCTGCCCGTTCCGAACGGTCATCCAATAATACCTCAAATCCTTCGCTTTGCAGTTTCTCGTAGAGGGACTCAGCCAATTGTTTCTGTTCTTCATTTTTTACGTTAACCGGTACAACATGAATATGGAAAGGCGCCAGCGACCAAGGCCAGATGATGCCATTCTCGTCATTGTTCTGTTCAACGCAAGCTGCTACTGTACGTGAGACACCAATACCGTAGCAACCCATAATCATTGGCTGCTCTCTACCATTCTCGTCAAGGAACTTCGCGCCCATCTTTTCACTGTAGCGTGTGCCCAGCTTGAATACGTGTCCGACTTCAATTCCTCGTGCAAATGCGATATGCCCACCGCAGCGAGGACATTCGTCTCCTTCAACAATATTGCGTAAATCCGCATACGCTGTAACAGTAAAATCGCGTTCCGGCACTACATTTTTGTAATGGTAGTCTTTTTCGTTAGCTCCGGTCACCGCTACCTGCATGTCCCGTACAGCGGAGTCAGCATACACTTCAATCTCATCCGGCAGATTGATAGGGCCAACGAAACCGACAGGTACACCAAGCTTGCTCATCTCTGCTTCCGTAGCCATGGTAAGTACATTAGCATCAACAATGTTTTTAAGTTTGGTGTCATTCAGCTCATGATCGCCTCGTACCAGCGCAACAACAAAACGATCATCAGCTTTAAAAACAAGCGCTTTAATCATTTGGCGTGCTTCCATATCGAAGTGATTCATTAGCTGTTCAATCGTTTTCACATCCGGTGTGGGCACTTTTTCCATTTCTGACTGAGAAGCGACCTCTTCTCCCACAGACTTGTACACCACTTCCGCTTTTTCCAAATTTGCCGCATAATCGCACGATGTACAATAAGCGATCGTATCCTCTCCGATTGCAGATAAGGCCATGAACTCGTGTGTTCCTTTACCCCCGATAGCTCCCGCATCCGCTTCAACCGCACGGAAGGTTAATCCGGTTCGCGTAAAGATACGCGTATAGGCGTCATACATGCTGTCATAGCTTTTATCCAATCCCTCACGAGTCGTGTCAAAGCTGTATGCATCCTTCATAATAAATTCACGGGAACGAATGACCCCGAAACGCGGGCGTACCTCATCGCGATACTTCGTCTGAATTTGATATAAGTTAATTGGCAGCTTCTTGTATGTGTTCAAATTATCGCGAACAAGTCCAGTCACTACTTCTTCATGTGTCGGACCCAGTACAAAATCCCGGTTATGACGATCCTTCAAGCGCATCAATTCTGGACCATACGCCTCCCAACGTCCGGTCTCCTGCCACAGCTCAGCTGGCTGAATAGCCGGCATCGAAATTTCTTGTGCATCGGCGCGCTCCATCTCCTCACGCACAATTTGCTGTACCTTGCGCAGCACACGATGGCCCAGCGGCAAATATGTATACACTCCAGATGCGAGTTGGCGCATTAATCCCGCCCGTACCATTAGCTGATGGCTAATAATCTCCGCTTCTGCAGGAACCTCCCGCAACGTCGGAAGAAATAGTTTAGACTGCCTCACAACACACAACCTCCTAATATGAACGTTATTTATCTAAGTATAAGGAAAAGAAAGAGGCAGAAGTCTTTCATACCTCTTCCTCTCTCGCCTTACAATTGCCCATCAAGCATTTAAACTAGAAGAACCGTTGGATGTCATTCCACGTTACAACAAGGATGAGCACCATCAAGAATGCAAAACCCAGAAAATGAACCATTCCTTCTTTCTGCGGGTCGATAGGACGTCCCCGCACTGCTTCAAGTCCGATGAAAACAAGACGTCCTCCATCAAGAGCAGGCAGCGGAAGCAAATTCATGATCCCCAGATTTACACTTAATGCTGCCGTCCATTGAATGAGCACAACGAGTCCATTCTCTGCTGCTTTGTACGTATAGTTAAAGATGCCCACCGGACCAGATAGGTCCTGTACTGGAACCTGTCCTGTAAACAGCTTGCCAATCATCTCATAAATCAGCTTCGAAAACTCATATGTGGTAACCGCACCGTATTTAGCAGCACCAATAAAAGATTTAGATGTTGGCGAATATACGCCGATTTTACCAATTTGAATTTCTTGCTGTCCTCGCTTCTGAACTTCTTTTGTCGGCGTTACAGGAAGGGAAAATTGCTCGCCGCCACGTTCGATAATAAACGAAAGCTCTTTGCCTGGTGAAGTGCTGACCACTTGCACAATATCCTTCCATGTACTCATTGGTTTGCCTTCGATGGATAGTACCTTATCGCCCTGCTGTAGTCCAGCTTTGGCCGCTGCCTGGTTCGGAATGGTTTGCCCGATTATCGGCTTATTACTCGGTACACCATACGTTAATCCCATAATTGTTAATAACACAAACGCCAGCAAAAAGTTCGCGAGCGGTCCGGCAAAAATAGCGGCGGCACGTTGTCCTACCGTCTTGCTACCAAACTGGCGATCATACGGGGCAATTTGCGTTTCCTGATTATTGTGCACCATCATTGCTTGTGGATGAACCGGATAGCGAACCTCTTCCCCATCTTCAACCCCACGAATAAATAGATGGTGCTCAAAGTCCGTCTCTTCTACCGTAACGATTGTCGCTTCTGGATAATTACGGATATTCGTCAAAATGATACGCGTTGCTTTTCCTTCTTTATCAAGAAGAAGTCCCACATCTTGTCCACGATGAATCTCGACAACTTCCGGATCTTCTCCCGCCATACGGACGAATCCCCCGATCGGCAACAAGCGAAGCGTATACCGCGTTTCCCCTTTGACGAACGAATACAGCTTCGGACCCATACCAATAGCGAATTCGCGGCACAAAATACCGGCACGCTTAGCCAGCAAAAGATGCCCCAATTCGTGGATAAAGACTAACAATCCAAACACAAGAACAATGGCTAAAACCTTTAACAACGGGGTTCCACCTTTCCTGATTGTTTGGCCTTCTTATCAGGCCGGTTGATACTTTTCTGCAATCTGACGCGCCCACCGATCCGCCTCGAAAATATCTTCCAGTCCCGGATTTTCCACAACCTTATGCTTCGCCATCGCATGCGCGATCGTATCCTCAATTGCCAGGAATGGAATATCGCCACGTAAAAAACGGGCAACTGCCACTTCATTGGCGCCGTTTAATACGGTCGGCAGCGTTCCGCCTTTTTGACCTGCTTCATACGCAAAAGCGAGGCACGGATAACGCTTAAAATCTAAAGCCGTAAAATGAAGCTGGGAAACTTTCATTAAATCAAGCGGCTCCGTTTCCAGCGGAATCCGTTTCGGATAGGCCATTGCATACTGAATAGGAGTGCGCATATCAGGGGTACCCAACTGGGCCATTACCGCCCGATCCGTAAACTCCACCATAGAGTGGATAATGCTTTCCTTATGAAGAATCGTATCAATTTTATTATACGGCAAATCGAATAACCAATGGGCTTCAATCACTTCAAGACCCTTATTCATCATTGTAGCCGAATCAATCGTAACTTTAGCCCCCATGCTCCAATTCGGATGGGCCAGAGCCTCTTTGACCGTCACATCCGCCAATTGCTCCCGTGTCAAATCTCGGAATGAACCTCCGGATGCGGTAATGATAAGTCGGCGTATAGCCGATTTATCTTCTCCCTGTAAGCATTGGAAGATGGCGGAATGCTCACTATCTATCGGTATAACAGAAACGTCATGTTCTTTCGCTTTTCGCATTACGATATGGCCAGCCGTTACAAGCGTTTCCTTGTTGGCTAGGCCAATCGCTTTTCCCGCTTCAATGGCCGCAAGCGTGGGCAAGAGTCCCGCACTGCCTACTATAGCGGAAATGACAAAATCAGCATCAGGATGCGTCGCCGCTGCAAGTGCGCCTTCTTCTCCCCAAACTGCTTTTGTATTCAAAGGTAATTGATGTTGAATTTTTTCAGCCAGCTCTTTTGTTGCTACCGACACAAGCTGCGGCTGAAATTCATGTGCCTGTTCGGTCAACAAATCAATATTTTTTCCGGCTGCAAGCGCGACAACCGAAAACTGTTCCGGGTGCTGCCGGATTACATCCAGCGCCTGCGTTCCTATTGAGCCAGTAGAACCTAGGATGGCTATTTTTCTCATATTTCCTCCTAATGAACGGTCAACCTATGCCTTTTCTTCTCATTTTATAACAACTGAAGCAAATGCAGAACGGGAAAAACAACAATAAGGCTATCCAATCTATCAAGCACGCCCCCGTGACCGGGTAGAATAGAGCCTGAATCCTTTACATTTAACGTACGTTTAATCGCGGATTCCATCAAATCGCCAATTTGACCGCTCACCGAAATAACAAGTCCGATGATTAGCGCCTGCGAAATCGTAAGTGAATCCGTAATAAACGAAAATACAATCATGGTAACGACCGCTAAAACAACTCCACCCAGTGAACCCTCAATCGTCTTATTCGGACTGATGGCAGGCCACAATTTTGTTTTACCACGTGCTTTCCCTACAAAATATGCTCCTGTATCGGTCGCCCATGTACTAAATACGATTGCCAGCGTAATGGCAAGTCCATTTACAATTCGGGTCTCATTCATGAAATGAAAACCGATGCCTAAATAAAACGAGCTGAACAAAAGATAGGCAACATGTTGGTATTCGACCCGATTTTTAGAGGCTACGGTAATAAACAAAAAGAGCAGAACAAACAAAAATACGGCATCGCCTCTCAGCATGTTTCCTTCCCACACCAAATTAGGGAACAGCAAAAGCCATAAGAAAACAAGCCCAGTCAGTCCATGCCAGTCCATCAGCCGGATATGATTCATCCGGATTAATTCATAATAAGCAAGCGTAGCAAGAAAAAAAACAAGGGTAGTATACCAGATACCTCCTAAATAAACAACAAGGAGGAAGCCAACCCCCCACAAAAATCCCGTAATTACCCGTGTTTTCAAGCGTTCCACCCCTTAGCGGGGCACTTCACTATGTAAGTGCTCCATATCGTCTGTTTCGCTGCTGATATGCTTTAATTGCTTCATAGAAATGTTTTCGGGAAAAGTCTGGCCAGTATACATCACTGAACCAAAGCTCGCTGTAAGCCAACTGCCAAAGCATGAAGTTGCTTAATCGAAGCTCACCGCTCGTACGAATCAATAAATCGGGATCAGGAAGCCCGATTGTAGTTAAGTGAGAACTGAACATTTCTTCTCCAATCTGCTCTGGATCAATCTGTCCATCTCTAACTTTCTGTGCAATTTGCTTAACTGCGGCAATCATCTCCGCACGGCTTCCGTAATTAAGTGCAAAGTTAAGAATCAATCCTGTATTCTGTCTGGTTTTCTCTCGTGCATCTATCACAGCTTTCAACGTATAATCAGGTAAATCCTCTTCATATCCAACCATACGCACCTGTACGTTACGTTCGATTAACTCTTCCAATTCACTTGCCAGATACTCTTGTGGCAGACGCATCAAATATTCCACTTCATCAGCTGGACGCTTCCAATTCTCAGTGGAAAAAGCATACAATGTCAACACTTCCACACCGATTTCATCCGCTGTTTTCGTAATCTCTTTCACCGTCTTCATTCCGGCCCGATGACCTGCCACACGCGGCAATGCCCGTCTCTTCGCCCATCGTCCATTTCCGTCCATAATGATGGCTACATGCTTTGGAATGTTGCTTGCGTCCAGTTCATACTCATGCAATGATGAATCATCTTCATTTTTTTGCATCCACCTGGTTAGTTTATCAAGCATACGTACGTTCCCCCGTACTCAAATATATCATAAACCCCCTCACCTACGAGGGGGCTGTTTGTTACACTTCCATGATTTCTTTTTCTTTATCAGAAACAACCTGATCTACAAGGGCTACATGCTTATCAGTTGCTTTCTGTACCAGGTCCTGATTGTGCTTCATATCATCTTCTGTGATGTCTCCGTTTTTCTCCAGCTTCTTAATGGAATCATTGGCATCACGACGAATATTACGGATGGCGACTTTTGCTTCTTCACCTGATTTTTTCGCCAGTTTTACAAGCTCCAGACGTCGTTGTTCGGTCAGCGCAGGAATAGCAATGCGGATGACATTTCCATCGTTGGTTGGTGTTAGGCCCAGATCAGATTTCAAAATTGATTTTTCAATCGGCCCAAGCATTGTTTTCTCCCACGGTTGAATGACGATAAGACGCGGTTCCGGAGTGCTGATATTAGCTACCTGATTTACAGGCACTGGTGAGCCATAATACTCCACCGTTACTCTGTCCAGCAGGGAAGGAGTCGCTCTGCCGGCGCGCAGGGTGCTTAGCTCTCGCTTTAAAGAAGAAATGGCCTTATCCATTCTTTCTTCAGCTTCTTTTAACACTTGCTGTGGCATCGTTATTATTCTCCTTTCACAATCGTACCAATTTTTTCGCCCATAATGGCTCGTTTAATATTTCCCTCTTCCATAATTGAGAAAACGAGGAGTGGAAGATGATTATCCATACAAAGACTTGAAGCAGTAGAATCCATAACGCCCAGCCCTTTATTCAGCACCTCCAAATATGTGAGGTTATCGTATTTCTCGGCGTTAGGGTCAACGGCAGGATCGGCAGAATATACACCATCCACTTTATTCTTCGCCATCAGAATGACTTCAGCTTCAATCTCTGCTGCGCGAAGCGCTGCCGTTGTATCAGTGGAAAAGTACGGATTGCCCGTGCCTGCCGCAAAAATCACGACCCGGTTCTTTTCCAGATGACGAACGGCCTTTCTTCTTATGTACGGTTCGGCAACCTGCCGCATTTCAATTGAGGTTTGCACTCGGGTCGGAACGCCAGCACGCTCCAGTCCATCCTGCAGTGCCAAGCTGTTCATCACAGTAGCCAGCATGCCCATATAGTCAGCTGTAGTGCGATCGATTCCTTTTGCGCTTCCGGCCAAGCCGCGCCAAATATTACCGCCGCCGACAACAATAGCAACCTGCACACCTAACTCCACAATTTCTTTAATTTGCTTGGAAATCGACGTAATAACATCGGAATCAATACCGTATCCGACATTTCCGGCAAGCGCCTCTCCGCTTAATTTTAATACAACTCGCTTGTACGCGGGAAGTGGCATTGAAAAACAACTCCCATCCTCTATAAAATTGTTCGCTAATATCAGGAAGACTTCCTGCCTGTTTCCTCAGTTTATAAAATAGGGAACACGCTGTGTTCCCTATTTGTCTTCTGATATTATTGTTTTTTCGTTTGTGCCATTACTTCTTCAACAAAGTTGTCGGCTTTTTTCTCGATACCTTCTCCTACTTCATAGCGAACAAAGCGAACAACATCCGTATTATTGGCTTTTAGCAAATCTTTAACTTTTTTATCAGAATCTTTTACGAATGTTTGCTCAACAAGGCAAACTTCTTCATAATATTTATTCAGGCGACCTTCCACCATTTTTTGTACAATGTTCTCAGGTTTGCCTTCATTCAATGCTTGCGCAGTTAGAACTTCACGCTCTCTATCAAGCTCGCTTGCATCAACTTCATCACGTTTTACATAAGTCGGTTTCGCAGCGGCAATTTGCATAGCCAAATCTTTTGCCAATTCTTCATTTGTTGTATTAGCAAGCTCAATCAATACGCCAATACGTCCGCCCATGTGCAGGTAATGGCCAAACAGGTTACCATCCGCTTTTTCAAGAATTTCAAAGCGACGGATATTCATGTTTTCACCAATGGTTGAGATTTTCTCATTGAGCACTTCTTGCAATGATGCGCCCTCGCCTTTAAAAGCCTGTCCAAGCGCTTCTTCTACATTTGCCGGACGTTGGCTCAGCAGATGTTCGGAGATTTCTTTTACAAAGCTTTGGAAATTTTCGTTTTTAGCTACAAAGTCTGTTTCAGAGTTCACTTCAACGATAACACCCAGGTTTCCTTGTGTCTCAACAGCAGTAAGACCTTCCGCAGCAACGCGATCTGATTTTTTCGCAGCTTTCGCGATACCTTTTTCACGGAGAATATCAACTGCTTTTTCCATATCTCCATCTGCCTCTTGCAGCGCTTTTTTACAATCCATCATGCCTGCGCCTGTTCTTTCACGCAGTTCTTTTACCATGCTTGCACTAATTGCCATGAGAAAATCCTCCTACATGTTTATTATGTGTAAAATAATAAGCATTTTTATCCTTATTTACTGTAACAAAAGGGCGGGAAAGGTTACACCCTTCACCCACCCTTACAGTACTTGCGGAACTTATACGGTAGCTGCGACCTCTTCACCAGAACCTTGGTTTGCTTCGAGAACCGCATCCGCCATTTTTGCTGTCAGCAATTTAACAGCACGGATGGCATCATCGTTACCTGGAATAACATAGTCAATTTCATCCGGATCGCAGTTTGTATCAACGATACCTACAATCGGAATACCAAGCTTACGAGCTTCCGCAACAGCGATACGCTCTTTGCGTGGATCAATAACGAAAATCGCGTCCGGAAGTTCCTTCATGCTGCTGATACCGCCAAGGAATTTCTCCAGACGATCTTTTTCTTTGCGAAGCAAGATAACTTCTTTTTTCGGAAGAAGTTCGAATGTGCCGTCATTCTCCATTGCATTCAATTGGTGAAGACGAGCTACACGTTTTTGAATGGTTGAGAAGTTTGTCAACGTACCACCCAACCAGCGTTGATTAATGAAGTGCATGCCGCAGCGTTGCGCCTCTTCGGACACAGACTCCTGCGCCTGTTTTTTCGTTCCTACAAACAGGATTTTACCGCCGGAAGCAGCTACTTCGCGAACAAAGTTATACGCTTCCTCTACTTTTTTTACAGTTTTTTGCAAGTCAATAATGTAAATTCCGTTACGTTCGGTGAAGATATAGCGGGACATCTTTGGGTTCCAGCGACGAGTCTGGTGACCAAAGTGCACACCTGCTTCCAGCAATTGTTTCATAGAAATCACTGCCATCTTCAACGACACCTCCTCTAAAATGGTTTTTTGTAAAGCCTCCGCCCTTCGCATCTCCGAATGAGACTTCCGCAGTTCATACGTAAGCACCTTCATCCGAATTGAAGAACGTGTGTATTTTTACACCGTTTGTAAATATACCATAGGTGTAAAAAAAATGCAACAAACAAACATCATTTTTTACTGTATGATTAAAAATTATTCTGCCGGAAGCAACCCTTGCTTTTTTAGCATCTGGATAACCATCTTTACCTCTCCATCTCCTACACCAAGTTTACGGGCAATTTCAAGCGAAGACATCCCTTGTGCATATAGCTGAGGAATATCTTTGTATTCATCTTTGAGGAAATGGGAAAGGAAGGCATCAGAAGACGTTTTCGGTTTGGAAAACTCGCCCACGGAGCCTTGTAACTGTACTATGTTTTCCATTAACTCCTCTTTTTGCTGCATCAGGTCTCCTACCTGCTGCCGCAAGCTGGCTAACTCTTCTTTCACGCCGGTAAGTTCCATATCGGTCATGCGTTTAACTTGAGAAATGGAACGTACCAGCTCGCTGTTCTCTCGTTCAAATGCTGTCATCAGTGTGTGAAATTTATCTTCAACGCCTTCCTCTTGCTCCGTCCGTTTGCCATTGCTGTTCTTCAAAAGACGCAGCGCCAGCAATAGAACAATGATGGTAAGAGCCGAAAGCCAAATGTCTGTCACCATGTACTTTCACCAACTGTTCCACTGTTTGTCATATTATAATGAAATATCCAGGCTATGCCCTTTATACGGATGCAAATTGGACGCTTCCGCTTCAGTGAACGGCGACTTTTTCTGTCGCTGCTTTTTTGGATTTGTCCCCTGTTCACCAGATTGTTCTTTTTCATCCTGGTTAATTTGGCTTTGTGAGCTTTCTTCCGTCTTAGCTATACGGGTTCGGTTTACTTCATCTTTTTCCTGCTGTTCAAGGGCCAATCCCGCTTGTTCCTGCTGGGGTCTTTGCTGTAGTTGCTCCTGTATTTTCCCTATATCCTGCATGCGTGGAATAGCGATTTGCAATTCAAGAGCGCGCAATGTCATATAGACCACCCTTTCCTTTTACTTTACAGCAGAGTTGAAGTGATATGACCATCTTCTCCCATGATGAATGCTGAACGGCTGTGATTTTCCTTAATAAAGCGAATTTCGTTCCCAAATACGAGCTTAATACCGCTATACATTATGTCCCAACATTCAACCCGTACTTTATCCATCCCGCTCAGCTTCTCTTCGATCTCCTGCATCCTTTGTTTTGCCTGCACGTATTTTTTCTCCGCTAATAGCTTAGCATTAGTAAATTTAATCCGCATTGCCCGCTTGTCGGGAGTGAGTTTACCCTGCATTGCTAACTGATCGATAAACCGAAGGCCCTGCTCTGATTTGTGAATGGACTCTGCAAACTCTTTTATTTCTTTTTTAAGGGTATGCATTTCTGTACGAAGTTGCGGATTTGCTCCTACTTCAATATTGGTAGGGGTATTTGTCATATTGCCGATAATTTTAGCTACTACTTTCTCTCCGGCTTGTATCGTTCCCCCAACAATGAGCCCTTTCGTAGCTTTGCAGATGATATCTCTTCCTGCACTAACGGTACTGTGCATAATAACCTGTGAAACAATCACATCGTTTTCGGCTTTCACTGTAGCATTTTGAATAAAACCGGTTTTCACATCCGTACCGGCATGTACGCTCCCCTTAAATTGACCGATAATCCCGCCTCGAATCTCAATCGAGCCTTGCGCTTCTAAAGTTGCACTTTCCACACTGCCTGCAATCTTAATGTCTCCACCCGCTTTAATTGTGAAACCAGGGTGCACGTTGCCATGTATGACAACGTTTCCGATGAAGTCAATATTGCCTACACTGAAATCGACGTCACCTTTTACTTCGAAAACAGACAGCACATTGATTCTTCCTCTTCCTGTAATGGAAAGCTGCCCATCTGTCACAGCATATGCGTTATTCTTCTCTTGATCCAACAATACATTTTTCCCGATTTGGAAGCGTGCTTCTTTGCCCTCTTTCGCCGGTACGCTCTCCCCGCTTACATTCGTTCCCGGCTTTCCCTTAGTGGGAGGAATTTTCTTGGCGAGCAATTGTCCTTTAACCACATTGAGCAATTGAAGGACCTCATAATAGTTGACACTTCCATCTTCCCGTTCCTGTGGCCCTTTTTTTTCAGAAGGCCGTACCGCCAATTCAATACGTCCATCCTGTCCTGATACAGGAGGAATTCCCTTTGCGATTACAAGCGTTTCATTTACAAATAAGTACGGACTAGCCGCCACTTGACGAAGCATTTCTTCATCAATCCCAAATGTTATTCCATTCTCATTTACAAAATGCAAAAGCTCTTCATATGTAAAGAGAATGTCTTCGTCAAGCACCACCTCAATTGTCGCCTGCATTTTATCTTTGGCGATCCGGGTTCTTACTATATCGGCCAGCGTCTTCTTAGGAGCATCCTTCTCTATGTTGTATTCGGATCCCTCCATATGCAACCCTCTTTTCCCATTTTACTCATTTAATAAGTAATCTTTTGCGCGTTGCAACGATCCTCGCATGCGAAAAATCGCTTTGGAATGAAGCTGTGAAATACGCGAGGCTGACAGTCCCATGATTTCAGCGATTTCAGTTAGCGAACATTCCTCATAATAAAATAGTGATACAATGGTTCTTTCTTTCGGAGGAAGGCGTTCAATCGCCTCGGCAAGAATTTGTTTCTGCTGGTCTTTATGTAACGCGTTCTCAGGCCTTTCAGCGTATTCATCCATAATAACCGCCTGGCGGGAGTGCTTCTGGTCTTCATCATCTTGAATAGGCTCATCAAGGGAGAATACAGAAGCAAACGCTACATCCTGCAGCGTTTGATTTAATTCAGCTACTGAAATATTGAGATGTTTGCTTACTTCTTCATCCGTAGCTGCGCGCAAGTTTTGCTGCTCAAGCTGTGTATACGCTTCTTCAATTTTTTTTGCTTTGTCACGAATGGAACGAGGAAGCACATCATTTTCACGCAAGCCATCGATCATCGCGCCCCGAATCCTCCACATTCCATACGTTTCAAATTGAAGGCCCCGGGTATAATCAAATTTTTTCAAGGCATCCAGCAAACCCAGTCTTCCAAAGCTAATTAAATCGTCTTTGTCTACCATATCAGGCAATCCAATTGCCAATCGGTTCGCAACATAATTAACAAGTGGTAAATACTGTTCAATCAGTCCAATTTCAGATTGCCGATCTCCCTCCTCTCGCCAGCGTTTCCATTTCTCTATATCAATTTGCTTTTTTGGTTTCCGCGCCATCGTACGCCCACTCCCTTCTATTCGTTAGAGAATACACGCAGAGCCCGCGCGACTTCTTCCGGGTCGATGTGGTCCTTACCGTCGCGCGCAATATGAGGAAAATCTGAAGGGGTAAATTGCGAAAAATCAGCAGAAGGTGGCTGCTCTCCTTTTTTTTCCCCTTCTTGGCCCTGCCGTTGTGCGGACTCTTCCGGCGTTACCAGGTCAATGTGCTGGCCTTTATCTTCGGAAGCAAGCATATTCTGGTTCTCTCTGCCAATGACTTTGCCTGCTAGAAAGCGAAACATAAACATGAGCGTAAAAAATAGCAAAAATGCAAGTAGAGAGCGCAAAAGGCTCTCTAAAAACAAATTATTTACAAACGAAAATACAAACGTTAGAACACCAATCATCCCTGCAACAATGAGGTTCCATTTAATTGAGCCTATCCACATATTACAATTCCTTTACCCCTTGGTTTACTGTCCGAATATTCAAAATGCCCGTACAGCTGTCTAATTCGATAGTTCGGCCGCAATTTCCTCCTGTATCCTCGGCAAGAATTGGGATACGCGCTTCATTCAATGCTAACTTACATGCTTCTACATTTCGGGGGCCAATCCGCATGGCATCGCTCGCTACAGAAAATGCAAACATTTGCGCTCCACCTGCAAGCTTTGCGATTAGCTTACGCCGATTGGCTCCAGCCCTTTCCATATCTTCAATCAGCTTCGGAATCGCTGTATTGGCATATTTGGCAGTATTCAGCATCCCTTTGCTTAACGAGGAATCCGGGAGCATTACGTGCGCCATTCCTCCTATTTTATTCTGATTGTCAAACAATACAACACCGACGCAGGAGCCCAAGCCTGTCGTTCGGATTCGATCAGGAGATTTTGCGATATTCAGATCCGCCATGCCTACCTTAATGACATTCATTTGAACGGAACTCCCAAAGCCTGGAACAGCTGCAACAAGGCTTCCGGATCAGGAATCAGAAAAAAGTGTCCCGATATCTTCTCGTTTCCTTGAAAAAAGGCGGTATCAATCGTAAGGGCAAAATCTCCACTATGACCAAATTCGAGCAAACCATAAGACAAAATCGCGCCTGCCATGTCAATAGCAACGGCTGGTACTGAAGGCTGCATATTCAGCTTTGTAAAGTCGGCCAATGAAGATAAATAAGAGCCTGTTAGTATGTTCCCTATTTCATTAAGCGCTGATAGTTCCATATCATTAAAAACTTCAGCATCTTGCGCCGTCATCCCTAGTAATTCCTCAAGTAAATTTTTGGCTGAATCTACGGAAATGATGAAAAACATGTTGCCGGGAATATCGCCAAGCATCCGTAAAAACACACAGACAACAAGCGTCTCCGCCCCGCCCACAAAATCAGAAATTTCATCAAATGGAATAATTTTAACTTGAGGAACTTTCATATCAATTTCTTTAGAAATGAGTTTGGAAAGAGCGGTGGCTGCGTTTCCCGCTCCTATATTTCCGACTTCCCTCAGGACATCAAGCTGAAAATCATCAAAGTGTTCGAACTTCATTGGCTATGCCTCAATATTTTCTAGCTGTTTAATTTCATCCGTATTTAATACTTTATTAAGATTGAGAAGAATAAGCAGACGGCGATCCAGCTTCGCAACCCCCCGCAGATAGACGGCTTCAATTCCTCCTACGACTTCCGGTGGCGGCTCAATTGCGTTTATCGGAATATCGATAACATCATTTGCTGAATCAACGATTAATCCAACCTCAATCTCACCTATAGCGACAATGATTACCCTTGTCGTTTCGTTATATGTAGCTTCCTCAATGCCAAAACGGCGGCGCAAATCCACAATAGGAGTTACGATGCCGCGCATATTAATAACCCCTTTAATAAATTGTGGCGTGCGCGGAACACGGGTAATATGTTCGAGCCGTTCAATTGATTTTACCTGGTTGACTTCTACGCCGTATTCTTCATCCTTTAAACGAAACACAATCACCTTAATTTCTTCTACGATATCCTTATGATCTAACACGGCTGTTGCCTCCTTTATTTAATTAACGCATTACAATCTATAATAAGTGCAACCTGACCATCCCCAAGAATCGTAGCCCCTGAAATTGCAAACACATTTGTCAGATACTTGCCAAGTGATTTCAACACGATTTCTTGCTGGCCAATAAAGGAATCTACAACAAGTCCCGCCATTTTATCACCCTTGCGGACAATAACAACGGAAATATCATTATCTTTATGCTCTATGCTATCCGGAATATTAAAAATTGATTTCAAAGAAACGAGCGGTACAATACGTCCTCGGAAATCGATAACATCTTGCTGATGCGCATGCATGATATCATCAGGCGAGAATACAGCCGTTTCGATAATAGAACTGAGAGGCACCGCGAATTTCTCATCTTCTACCTGTACTAACATGGCTGAAATAATCGATAAGGTCAGCGGAAGCTGAATAAGAAAAGTTGTGCCTGCTCCAGGGTTGGAGTCGACGCTGCATGAGCCGCCGAGCGATTCAATTTTTGTCTTCACTACGTCAAGACCGACGCCACGACCGGATACGTCAGAGATTTGATCCGCAGTACTTAAACCTGAAGCAAACAGCAATTCATAGATTTGCTTATCCGACAAAGAACTTGCCGTTTGTTCTGTTAAAATTCCGCGTTCCAACGCTTTCTTAAGCACCTTTTCACGGTTAATCCCTTTACCATCATCACGCACTTCAATAAATACATGATTTCCGCTGTGGTATGCTTTTAACTGTACCAGGCCTTCTTCTGGTTTTCCGGCTGCCCGGCGCTCCTCTGCAGATTCCACTCCATGGTCTAACGAATTGCGCAGTAAGTGGACAAGCGGATCTCCGATTTCATCGATGACCGTCCTATCCAGTTCTGTATCCGCCCCGACAATTTCAAGATTGATCTTCTTGTTCAAATCTTTCGCCAAATCACGTACCATGCGTGGGAAGCGATTAAATACCTGCTCTACAGGTACCATGCGCATCGTCAAGATGATATTCTGTAAATCTCCACTGATGCGGCTCATGTGCTCAACCGTCTCCATTAGAGCGCTCTGGCCGGATTCGCGGGCTAATTGTTCCAGACGGCCCCGATCGATGACCAATTCGCTGAACAGATTCATTAGTACATCAAGACGTTCAATATCAACACGAATCGTTTTACTGGTCGTGCTTTTCTTGGCAACCGGTGCCTTTGCAGCGGTTTTTTCCTCTTTAGTGCCTTTCGCTGCTGGCTGCTTTGTCGGTGCAACTGAAGCTGCTGGCTGCTTCTCCTCCTGCTGTTGCACGGAAGCTGTGTGCTGGGCATTCGGCTGAATCTCCCGCACCTCCACTGCTTCGATTTCCGAAACGTTCATAACTGTTTTTTCTATTTTATCTTCCGTCTCTTTACTAATCAGAACGATTTCAAATGACTTTTCAAATTTTTCTTCTTCCAATTCTTCTACAGAAGGAGTCGTTTTAATAATTTCACCAAGCGATTCAAGATTATCGTATACCATATAGGCCCGTGCGGCTTTTAACACGCAATCATCTTTTACGGATGTTTTTATCCAATAGGCATGGTACCCGGATTCAATGGATTGCTCAATGACTGTAAATTCATACTCATCAAGCTGGTACGGTCTCATATCTTCCGCTGTTTCTGCTATAGCTGTTGCCGCTGTTTCCTTCCCTGAAGCAGATTCGGGCTGTGATACGTCTTCCTGACGAATGGAGACAGGCAGCTCACCTTTAAGAATCGCCTTTAGCGCAGCTACGATATGAGAGACATCCTCTTTGCCATCACCGCCACCTGCAATGGAATATAGCATCGTTTCCAATACGTCTACACATTTAAAAATAACATCCATAATATCGGTATCGATAACCAGCTTATGGTTACGTGCCTGATCCAGCACATTCTCCATCTCATGGGTAAGCGCCGCCATGTCCTCAAACCCCATTGTGGCTGCCATTCCTTTTAAAGTGTGGGCGGAGCGAAAGATTTCATTAATTAAATTTACATTCTCAGGATCATTTTCAAGCACGAGCAAATGATCGTTGATGGCCTGTATATGCTCTTTCGACTCCTCGATAAACATATCTAAATATTGATTCATTTCCATAAATCATCCACCTCCCTAGCAATTTAAGCACCGCATAAGCTGGACAGAGATTTCGTGAAGCGGTGCTATGATGTCTACTGTTCCAGCTTGAATGGCAGCCCTTGGCATACCGAATACGACACATGTAGATTCGTCTTCCGCAATGACGGAGCGAACCCCTGTCTCTTTTAGCTTTTTTAGGCCTGCCGTTCCGTCGTTTCCCATTCCGGTCATGATAATGGCATACTTGGAATGATGACGAATATGCGTAATAGATTCGAAAAGCGTATCAACGGACGGCCGATGTCCTCCTCTAGGCTGTGCCTGATTTAGTGATATGTACATCTCTCCATCTGTCCGCTGCTTTACCTCCATATGGTAGTTTCCCGGAGCGATATATGCATGCCCTTCTTGCAGCACTTGATTATCTTCCGCTTCGCTTACTTCAATCTCGCACAGCGAGTTCAGACGCTGGGCCAACGATTTGGTAAACCCGGGTGGCATATGCTGCACAATAACCAAGCTGCCCTTAAAATTTTGCGGAATTCCCTTAAGAAGGACCTGAAGTGCTTTAGGCCCACCTGTAGAAGTCCCGACCGCTATCAAATTTTCTATCTTTCCTTTTCGCAATAATCGGTCTGACCTCTCTCCCGCCTGTATTTCATTCGTTGCTTTTTTTCCTGCTACCGTATAAGACAGAGGGCTCTTGTCAGCACCAATCCAATTGCTGTGAATACTTTTTATTTTTTCTTCGATTTGAAGAAGACGGGACACTTTTATATGGGCAGCTGCTTTCACCTTCTGTACAATTTCTGTACCTATGGTCGGAAGATCAAGTGAAATCGCTCCAGAAGGCTTGGGAATAAAATCAACAGCACCCATCTCAAGTGCGAGAATCGTTTCATTCGCCCCTTGCTTCGTTAGGCTGCTCAACATGACGACCGGAAGGGGAGCTTCTTTCATAATGGTTGCCAATGCCTCCAACCCATTCATAACAGGCATTTCTACATCCAGTGTTACAACATCGGGCGACCATTTTTTTATGAGTCCCATTGCTTCCGAACCATTTCTGCCTTTGGCTACCACTTGAATGCCAGGGTCTTGTTCAAGCAAATCGCCTATTACCTTTCTCATAAATGCCGAATCATCAATGACTACTACCCGAATAGGCTGCATTTTGCTATTCCCCTTCCCACTTTATTTCCAAAACGTACGCAAACGTGAAAGAAAACCTTTAATTCCAACACTCTCTTCCATCTTCCCTTGTAAAAGATATACGCTGACTAAATTTTTCAAGTTATGTGCTGCTTTGCTCGCAGGATAAGCGAGACAAAAAGGATGCTGCTTTTTTACCGCTTTTGACACATGAACATCGTCATGCACGAACCCAAGCAGATTCATGTCCAAATTTAGAAACTTATGGGCAACAAGCAGCAACTTTTCACCGGTAACTCTCCCTTCCTTTTCATTTGTTACACGATTTACTACTACGTTAATTTGGATATCAGGCTTTTGATTGTGCGCCATTTTAACTAATGCATATGCATCCGTTAACGAAGTAGGCTCAGGGGTTGTGACTAGTATGATTTCATTAGCTGAAAGGAGAAAACGAAGCATGTCTTTGGACATACCAGCTCCGGTGTCTAAGATAATTGTATCAGCATATCCTTGCAATTGGGCCAGCTGTTCGAAAAAATAATGTAGCTTTACTTCATCTAGTTCAAAAATCTGTGACAGACCGGAGCCTCCTGCTACAAATTCTAGGTCATTAGGCCCCTTTTCAATAATATCCCAGATTGCAAGTCTCTTGTCTATGAGATCAACAATATTTTTTTTAGCAGAAATGCCCATCAGCACATCAATGTTCGCAAAACCAACATCCAAATCAAACAATACAACACGATGCCCTTTTTGTTGTAAGCACAATGCAAAGTTCAATGAAAAATTCGATTTGCCTACCCCGCCTTTTCCGCTTGTCACGGCGATGACTCTTGTTCTGCCAGCATCTTCATCCGAACGATTATTGCCTACTGGCAGTTTCCCGAGCTTTTCTCTTAGACGCTGCGCTTGATCGTTCATTCGCGAATCTCTCCCAAAATCAGCTCTGCCACTGTTTCCGGATTAGCTGGTTCAATATCATCAGGTACATTTTGCCCTGTTGTAATATACGAAAGCGCAAGTTTATATTTAATGATCAGATTAAAAATAGAACCATATGTACTTGTTTCATCCGTTTTCGTAAAAATTACTTTGTCAATACGGACACCTTTAAAGCTTTCTATAATCGCTTCCAGATCTTCCTGCTTTGCAGTCAGGCTTAACACGAGAAACGTCTCATTCGGTAATGGAGAACGGAGCAATCTATTAATCTCCTCCACATACTCTTTGTTACGGTAGTTTCTCCCGGCAGTATCCATGAAGATCATATCGCACCCTGTGAGTCGTTCCAGCGTAGGTACAAGCTCTTCTGCGGAATAAACGATTTTCAGTGGAACATTTAAAATGTTAGCGTACGTTTTTAACTGTTCTACAGCGGCAATCCGATACGTATCTGATGTTATCATGCCGACTTTTTTCTGCCTTGCCAGTGTACTTTCCGCCGCCAGCTTAGCAAGTGTGGTTGTCTTTCCAACCCCCGTCGGTCCAATGAAGGTTACAAGTGACATATCCGGTTGCAGGGGACCATGCTTTCCGGAAGCTTCCCTTAGCATAGTCACTATTATTTCCTTTGCTTTTTGCCTAACCTTCTCGTCGTCCTGCATCTCTTCTGGGGATAGTTCTTTCAGCATTCTTTCGAATAGGGATGCGAGAACGTCTTCTTCTATTCCCTGACTTTGCAGACGTTTACGCAATGGAATAAACGCTTCAGGCAATGACGTATTTTTATCATCTGCCATCATAAGCTTCCACAGCATCCCCCGCATTTCTTCCAATTCTTTTGAAACAGAGCCACTCTCTACTTTCTCTTCTCGCTGCGCGGACCCTGTTTGCAGTGCAACTGTCTGCAAAACATTGGAAAATGTAGGTGCAGGCTGTGTAGAAGGTGCGACAAATGAAGCGGGGGACTGCGGTATGTTTTTTACAGTTTCCTTCTCTTTGGATTCATTCGGATCAATAGCGGCAATGACTTCAATTTTCTTTTTACAGAACATGCCTAAAAACCCACCAGTCTTGATGGGCTTTGTATTTAAAATAATGGCATCCTTCCCCAAATCGGTTCGAATCTGTTGAAGGGCATCTGACATGGAATCGACGATATACTTTTTTACACGCATTAGATGCTCACCACCCCTACGCTTTGAATTTCAATTTCAGGCTCCAATTCGTTATAGGACAATACAGGGATTTCCGGCATCATTCTCTCGACCAACTGGCGCATATACATACGAATGGCCGGTGAAGTTAAAATAATCGGCTGTTGTCCCATCTGTAGCATGCGATTGACTTGTTCAGAAAGCGCGGCGAAAATCCGCTGTGACGTATCAGGGTCAATGGCCATATAATTGCCCTGCTCTGTCTGTTGAATCGAGTCGGAAATTGTTTTTTCAAGGCTTGGTCCCGCTGTAATTACCTGCAGCGGCTCACCTGGCGCCACAAACTGCAGCGTAATCTGTCTTGATAGCGATTGGCGTACATATTCGGCCAGCAAATCTGTATCCTTCGTATAAGGGCCATAGTCCGCTAGCGTTTCCAGGATAGTAGGGAGATTTCGAACCGAAATTTTCTCCCGCAGCAATTTTTGCAGTACTTTTTGTATATCCCCGACACTTAATACATTTGGTACTAATTCTTCTACTAATGCAGGAGAGGTTTCACGAACATTATCGATAAGCGACTTGGTTTCCTGACGGTTGAGCAGTTCATGCGCATACCGTTTAATAATCTCGGTCAAATGGGTCGCTACAACGGAAGGCGGATCCACTACCGTGTATCCTGCCATTTCTGCCCGTTCTTTTACTTCTTCCGTCACCCAGAGAGCCGGAAGACCAAAGGCAGGCTCTACCGTATCGATCCCGACAACGGATTCGTCATCTATGCCTGGACTCATCGCCAGATAGTGATCAAGCATAATCTCGCCTTGTGCCACCTGATTGCCTTTTATCTTAATCACATATTCATTCGGACGCAGTTGAATGTTATCACGAATCCGAATAACCGGTACAACAATACCAAGCTCGATTGCACACTGACGGCGAATCATAATGACCCGATCAAGAAGATCGCCTCCCTGGTTTGCGTCTGCCAATGGAATGAGCCCGTAGCCGAATTCAAACTCGATTGGATCAATGTGTAACAGACTGACTACGCTTTCCGGGCTACGAACTTCCTCCATCTCCGCTTCTTCAGGGGAAGTTTCAAGTTCAACTTCTTTCGTTCTCATTGTTCGCTGTAATTTAAATCCTCCAAAAGCAAGCACTCCGGCAACCGGAAAAGTAGAAAGAGGGCCGATTGGCGTAAAGATTCCCATCAAAGCAATAGTACCCGCCACAACATAGAAAAGACGAGGATATGCCATCATTTGTTTAACAAGATCATCACCGATGTTATCTTCAGAAGCGGAGCGGGTAACAATAAGTCCTGTTGCCGTAGACAATAGGAGCGCTGGCACTTGGCTCACGAGTCCGTCACCTACAGACAATAACGTAAACGTTTTGGCCGCTTCCGCGAAGTCCATCCCATGAACAACCATTCCGATAATAAGACCGCCAATAATATTAATAATAAAAATAACAATACCCGCAATGGCGTCACCTTTTACAAACTTGGTTGCACCATCCATGGCGCCAAAAAACTCGGACTCCTGACTGATTTTCTTCCGGCGCTGCTGTGCTTCCGCGTCGGAAATGGCACCTGCGTTCAAATCAGCATCAATTGCCATCTGTTTCCCCGGCATGGCATCAAGCGCAAACCGGGCAGCCACCTCAGCCACACGCTCCGAACCTTTTGTAATAACCAAAAAGTTGATCAAAGTCAAAATCAAGAAAACAACAAAGCCAACAATCGCATTGCCGCCAATTACAAACGAACCGAATGATTCAATAACTTTTCCCGCTTCTCCATGTGACAGAATGTTCCTCGTTGATGATACATTCAACGCCAGGCGAAACAGCGTCGTAATCAAAAGCAACGACGGAAAAATCGAGAACTGCGAAGGATCATTTGTATTCATCGCTACCAGCAAAATAGTAAGTGACAGCGATATATTAATAATCAAAAGAACGTCAAGAAGGGGATTGGGCATGGGAATGACAAGCATGACAACAATACAAATTACAAATCCCATAATAACTAGATCTTTACGATTCATTTGTTTTCCCCCCTTCATACTCAGCGATTAAATTTTTCCTTTTAATTTATAAACATACGCTAGCACTTCAGCTACCGCCTGAAACAAATCTTCTGGAATTTGCTGGTTAATTTCAACCTGTGCAAACAGCATACGTGCCAGCGGTTTATTCTCTACCGTAATAATCTCATTTTCATGAGCAATTTCTTTAATCTTTAACGCAATAAAATCCTGACCTTTTGCAATAACCATAGGTGCTTGCATCGTTTCACCGTCATATTTGACGGCAATCGCAAAGTGCGTCGGGTTGGTAATGACCACATCCGCATTTGGTACTTCCTGCATCATGCGATGCATCGCCATTTCGCGCTGCTTCTGCTTGATTTTCCCTTTAATTTGCGGATCGCCTTCCATCATCTTGTACTCATCCTTAATATCCTGCTTGGACATGCGCAGCTGTTTCTCATGCTGGAAACGCTGATACATATAATCAAAAATAGCGATTATAACGAGCAGAATGGCGACAGTAAAACCCATTTGCAGCGTCAATTTTCCTATGACAATCAGCATATCCCCGATAGATTTCGTCGCGAGCGTCAGCAAGTCATCTTTTCCGTTCCATAATATCAGCCATACCGCTGTCCCGATAAACGTCACCTTAAGGATAGATTTAACAAGATTAACGAGCGCCTGCAAGGAAAAAATTTTTTTCGCGCCTTTAATTGGGTCAAGTCTATCAAGTTTAAATACGAGGGGCTTCGTAGTAAATAGAAGACCAAACTGAATATAGTTGGCAAAAAAACCAACAACGACAGCAATCAAAAAAATAGGCCATATGAGCATAGCCGCTTGATATGCCATCTCTATCATTAACGTTTCCGTCGTTTCTTCTGTCAGTTCCATTAATAAGTGACGATTAAAAAACGATTGAAAAAACTGGTAAAGGCGCTCACCCATATTTTTGCCCATAAAAAGTAAAAACAAAAAGATGACCAAAAGGATAAGTGCCGCAGCCACTTCCTGACTTTTTGCCACTTGCCCATCTTCTCTTGCCTTCTGCCTTTTTCGTGGCGTTGCTTTTTCCGTTTTTTCTCCGGCAAAAAATTGCAAATCAACGTGAAAACGCACGCGATTCATGGCACTGCCCCCATTATTTCTATCATGCGCTCCATTGAGGTGAACAGCACCTCAAGCAGACGGCTCATAACAAAAAAGTACCCTGGAAATACAATCATAAGAACAAGAAAGCCGGCAAGAATTTTAGCTGGCATACCGACAACAAAAATATTCATCTGCGGCACCGTTTTAGCTACAATTCCAAGGGCAATATCTATTACAAATAACGAACTGACCAGCGGCGCTGCAAGCAGCATACCGGACATAAACATATAAGAAAACTTCTCTATAATAAAGGAACTCAGTTGTCCGTTCCCAATCCCGTTCAGCCAGCGGTCAAGCGGTACAACCTGATAGCTTGCCAGTATTCCTTTGATTAATAAATGATGACCGTTCGCCGATAAAATGAATAGCATGGTGAGCATGTATTTAAAATTCCCCATAAGCGGGGTCTGCGCACCCGTAATCGGATCAAACACGGCGGCCATCGCCAAGCCAAGCATCATATCGATAAATGAGCCTGCTACTTGAATTGCCGCCAAAAACAATGTAGCAAGAAAGCCAAGCAGCAATCCGATAAGCACTTCCTTTATCGCCAAGTATACGTAGTTCCAGTCGAGTGCAACCACACTGTCCGCCTTCAACAAAGGAAATGCGATAAAAGCGATGAAAAAGGACAGGCCAATCTTAAATGGCGCCGGAATATTTCGTATCGAAAAAATAGGCGCAGATACAAAAAAAGCAGTGATTCGAATAAACACAAGCAAGAAAGCCGGCAAGATCTCCAGTAACTGTGTCATGCGATTATCCTATAAATTTATAAAGATTGCTTAAAATATTAGAAGTAAACTCTAGCATATGGCTAAGCATCCAGGGGCCAAAAATAACGAGCGCCAAAAGCGTAGCAACGATTTTCGGTACAAACGCAAGCGTCGCTTCCTGAATGGATGTTGTAGCCTGAAAAATACTCACAATCAACCCGGCAATTAGTGCAATACCAACCAGTGGCGCGCTTGTTAGCAGTACGACGAATACGGCTTGCTGTGCAAGCGAAATGATAAATTCCTGCGACACCCCTTCTCACCTCATTGAAAGCTTAGTAACAGCGACTTAACGACAAGATACCAGCCGTCTACCAGAATGAATAGCAAAATTTTAAACGGAAGGGAAATCATAACAGGCGGCAGCATCATCATTCCCATCGCCATCAGTACGCTTGCCACAACCATATCGATAACGAGAAAGGGAATAAAAATCATGAATCCGATTTGCAACGCGGTTTTTAATTCGCTAATCGCATACGCCGGTACAAGAGCGGTAAGCGGAATATCCTTTACCGTTTTCGGTTTCGGCGCCTTCGAATATTCAAGAAACAGGTTCAAGTCTTTTCCTCTCGTGTGCTTAACCATAAAATTTTTAAACGGCAATACGGCTTTCTCCACAGCCTGCTCCTGTGTAATCTGCTTTTTAAAGTACGGCTGCAACGCCTGGCTGTTCACCTCGGAGAACGTTGGTGCCATAATAAAAAAAGTTAAAAACAAAGCTAATCCTATCAGCACTTGAGTAGGTGGCGCCTGCTGCGTAGATAAGGCTGTCCGCGTAAAAGAAAGCACGATGACGATGCGTGCGAAACACGTCATCATAATTAAAATGGAAGGCGCCAGCGACAAAACGGTAAACAAAAGCAGGAGCTGCAATGTAAGCGAAACATCCTCCGGTTTGTTCGATGTGCCTATATTAATATCCAAGCCTGGTATCGGCACCTGCGCAGCGAAGCTTTGTCCAGGCAGAAGCACCGATGAGCACAAGAGCACACCCAGTAGTATATATAACCGTTTCATTTCTCGTCTTCCTTCTCTCCGTCCGTAAACAGTTCTTTCTCCATGCTTTGTCGTCGTTTGCGCGCTTCTTCCATTTTCATTTGAAAAGCGGCAGTCAAGTCTTCTTCCTTGCCTGGTTTCTCCTTTTTCATGAGGCGGCTTATCCACTCTCCAAACGATAAGGGAGTCATGCCAAAAGACTCGGATTTCGCTTCCAACGTATCAAGCAATTCGCCGACTTCTTCCGCAGAATCAATACAGCGCAACAATGTAATATTCTCCCCGACTCCGACAATATAGAGCGCAGAACCAATTTGAACAATCTGCAGCGATTTTTGCGGACCTAATGAACAGCCGCCTAATGTACGAATACCCGTTCTACCAAAAAAAGTTTGTGAACGTCTGCCTACAAAACGCAGCAAAAAATAAATAATCGCTACAATCAAAGCGAGAGCAAATACCGTCTGCAGTAACAGCGGCAACATGGACGGCGTTTGCGACGCTAGTTCAACTTCCTTAGATGGTAACTCGCTCGGAGCAGGTACACTAGCCATCGCCAATTTGGCATGCTGGCTCACTAGCAAAAATGAAGCAAAAACGCCAATCGTTCGGATGTTTCCTTTTCTCATTGCAAAAACCCTTTCCCTTGAACTGCTCCCTGTCCGATAGCGTTCTTCGTGCTTCTCCTTTAGCCAAGCGTCTTCTTAATGGCTTCAATAACACGGTCCGCTTGAAACGGTTTTACAATAAAATCTTTCGCACCTGCCTGAATGGCGTCAATGACCATTGCCTGCTGTCCCATTGCCGAACACATAATGACTTTGGCAGACGGATTTATTTTTTTGATTTCTTTTAAAGCGGTAATTCCGTCCATCTCAGGCATCGTAATATCCATCGTTACCAGATCCGGGGTCAGCTCCTGATATTTTTCGATAGCCTGTGCTCCATCACTCGCTTCCCCTACCACATCATAGCCATTTTTTGAAAGGATTTCTTTAATCATCATTCTCATGAACGCTGCGTCATCTACGATAAGTACTCTGTTGCTCATCTGATTTCCCCCTTAATTGATAGCTTTTTACTGTAGTTTCTGAATCCGATCCCATTGGCTAAGAATATCGGTAACACGAACACCGAAATTCTCATCAATAACAACAACTTCACCTTTGGCAATCAGCTTGTTATTAACAAGTATATCAACCGGCTCTCCGGCTAATTTATCTAATTCAAGAATGGACCCAGGCGACAAATCAAGAATATCCTTGATTTGTTTTTTCGTACGGCCTAATTCTACTGTTACCTTAAGCGGAATGTCTAAAAGCATCCCCAAATTTTGTGGATTCCCCTGTGGTACAGCGTTCGCATCAAACGCAGAGAATTGAACCGGCTGTACGTTGGTTGGCGGCTGATGTTCATTATAAACCGGTTGCTGTGGCGCTTGATAAGGCTGCTGATACATTGGCTGTTGTGGATATCCCGGATATCCCGGCGGCTGTTGATACATCGGCTGCTGCGGATATGGCGGCATACCTCCCGGATATCCTGGCGGCTGTTGATACATCGGCTGCTGCGGATATGGTGACTCCGTTCCCTGTCCAGATGGTACAGCACTATTCTCCGCAGCCGTATAGGCAGGCTCAGGCATAGCATTTGTCTGCGGAGTTGCCTCAGGTGCTGCAGCAGGTTCCTCTTCTGTCATACTTCCAAGAAGACTAGCTACAAGAGAACGCGCAAACGGTATAGGAATAAGCTGCATAATATTCGAATCAATTAAACTTCCAACTTTCAAACGAAATGATACTTTTACTAAAATATCATCTTGCGGAATATTCTCAACACCCTGTCCCTGCTTCAAGTCCATCATATCGATGCCAGGTGGAGAAATATTTACTAGCTTATTGAAAATAGTAGACATAGATGTAGCCGCCGAACCCATCATCTGGTTCATCGCTTCCTGTACAGCACTCAGATGAATTTCTGATAAGTCATCTGGAGGCGCACTACCGTCTCCTCCCATCATCAAGTCCGCAATAATCTGCGCATCTTCCTTCCGTATTACGAGCAGATTGATGCCCTGAAACCCTTCTGTATATTCTACATGCACCGCTACATACGGGTGTGGAAACTGGTCTTGTACTTCTTCACGACGGATAACCCCCACCTTTGGCGTTGTAATATCCGTCACTTGTCCAAGCAAGCTGGACAGAGCGGTTGCGGCGCTGCCAAACGTTATATTTCCAATCTCGCCGAGCGCATCCTGCTCCAGCGGAGAAAGATACTCATCGATAGTAGGATTACTTTTGCTACTTTCCTCATCCAAGTCATCCTCTAAGTCATTTTGTCGCAGCAATGCATCAATTTCTTCCTGCGATAACATCTCCTTACTCATCCTCTTCCACCTCTTCCTCCAATACGTGTTCAATCGATATAGCTGCTCGACCTCTTGATGTACCTGGACGTGCAAGATATTTCGTTTTCTGCCCGACCCGTACCTTTACCATATCCTCTGAACGCTGATCCAACTGAATGACATCGCCTACAGCTAAGTGCAAAAATTCGCCTACGGAAATAACGGAAGTGCCAAGCTCTGCAATCAACGGAAGCTTCGCTGTGCGAACCCTCTCCTCGATAATTTGCATTTCACGCTCATTGCGCACTTTTTTCTGTGTGGACAGCCAATAATGAGCGGACAATTTTACCATCAGCGGCTCAAGCACAACATGCGGAAGACACAGATTAATCATTCCCGTCGTTTCGCCGATTTTCGTGCTGAACGAGATAACCGCAACGGTTTCATTCGGAGAAACAATCTGCATAAATTGCGGGTTTACTTCCAGCAGATCCAATTCCGGCTCAATTTCGATAACAGTCTTCCACGCTTCTGCAAAATTGTATAATGCCCGGCTAAAAATTCGTTCCATGATGGTCGTTTCGATTTCGGTAAGAGAACCGATTTTATTCGGAGCTACCCCCTGGCCGCCCAGCAAACGTTCAAGCATCGCATAGGCAATGTTCGGATTGATTTCCATTACCATTCTGCCTTCCAGCGGTTCAGCTTCAAAAATGTTAAGAATGGTCATTTTCGGAATGGAACGGATAAACTCTTCGTAAGGAAGCTGATCAACAGATGCAACACTTATTTGGACAAATGTACGCAACTGAGCCGAAAAGTACGTTGTCAGCAATCTGGCATAATTCTCATGGATGCGGGTTAACGTACGAATCTGGTCCTTGGAAAAGCGCAGTGCACGCTTGAAATCGTACGACTTTACTTTTCTCTCCATCTCTTCTTTCTTCAGTTCTTCCGCGTTCATCTCGCCAGAGGAAATTGCGTCCAGCAAGGCGTCTATTTCCGCCTGTGATAATACCTCTGTCATAAGTGTCACCCCCTTATCCTGGACTTTGCAATAAATATATATGCTATATTTTATATGTCGACGATTTTATGTGTGGTAATGACATCGACTATTTTTCCTTTTTCGAGCAATTTATTTAGCTCCGTTTTTATTGCAGCTTCTACTTTTTCCATCCCCTTTGGCCCTTGAACTTCTTCCGGCTTCATAGCAGATAGAGTTTTAATAACAGTATGTATGACTTGTGGCTTGCGTAGCTCAAGCTCCTTCTTTACCTTCTCATTCTCCGCCTGGATAGCGAATTTGGCCAGAATTAAATCTCCGGTCAGCAAATTCGTGCGGATTTCATCCGTTTCTACCGTTACTTTCTCGAGCTCCTCAGCGCTTACCTTTCTTTCAACCTGTTGGCCGTTGACAGCAACAGGATCGGCAGGCTTTAAATACGACTGCCATATGACGAATATAACAACGCCGATTAAAGTAATAGCCATAAGAAGAATAAGTACAATATTCACCAATCGGTTTTTAAACATCCTCCACCCCTCCGTTTTTTATCTCTCTATCTTGCATCGCGGAAATTTTTACCGCGTTGATTTCTTTGTAAAATTCCTTGAGAGCGGAAAGCACCTCGGCAATTGATTCCTTGATGACAAATTTCTTTCCGTTGACAAGCGTGATCATAGTGTCAGGAGTGGCTTCAAGACTCTCGATAAGCAGGGCGTTCACCACGTATTCTTTTCCGTTTAAGCGAGTCAGGCGAACCATTTATATCCCTCCATTTAAGAAAAACTTGCGGGCATTGCCGCTCGGTCTTTTTCTCCCGTCGTGCCACACGCTCCACAGAGAAAAAGCAACGTTTGGCACATGCTCCACAAGCTTTTCAAGTTATGCGTTCGGAAGAAAGTAGGGGAGGAGCAATTCCTCCCCTTCTATACCTTTTTAATATATCAATATGCTTTTGTGGCAGGAGGTAGGAAAGGAAAGAGAAAATCAAAATTTGGAAAAAACATGTCCATTATTTTCTCCTTTTTCCTATTTATTTTCTTATGTTCAATCATCTTGCAGATGTCAACATACCAAGTGTAATTGATATAACTCTAGCGTTTCAGATTTACCAGTTCTTCAAGAATCGAATCAGATGTCGTGATGATGCGAGAGTTTGCCTGGAAGCCACGCTGTGCGACAATCATTTCGGTAAATTCCTCAGACAGGTCAACGTTGGACATTTCAAGCGAGCTACCTCGAAGAAGACCAAATGCCCCTGAGTTTGGTTTTCCAACGGTCGGGGTCCCGGCAGCTGGTGAATTATATTTATACGTATTCATCCCCTTTTTCTCCAGCCCATCTGGATTTGCTACCATGGCCAAGCCGATGATAGGACCATCTTCTACTACCTTCCCATCCTTGTCTGTATAAGTAATTTTTCCATCTACTCCGATTGAGTACTCTTTGTTATCTGTAGGTATCTTGATTGGTTTACTATCACTACCAAGCACGAACATTCCATTAGCAGTGACCAGATTTCCTTTATTATCAAAATGGAAATTACCATCACGAGTTAAAAATGATTCTCCTGAGGCATCCTGTACTATAAAATAGCCATTTCCTTCAATCCCCACATCAGACGGCTTGGTCGTCATCTGTAGGTTTCCTCCCTTGTGGATCGTATCAATGGTTGCAATAGTTGATCCAAGGCCCACTTGCTTAGCATTCGTTCCGCCGGCCTTATCTTGCGCAGCACTTCCTCCCGACATCGTCTGACTGAAAATATCCTGAAACGTCACCCGGCTTTTCTTGAAGCCAGTCGTGTTTACATTAGCAATATTGTTACCAATCACATCTAATTTCGTCTGAAAGCCTCGCAAACCGCCAATACCTGAATACATGGAACGTAACATTTCATTTTCCCCCTTATTTTGCGTACCGCGTCAATCGGTCGGCGGCACAGAGCCTCCTCAGTAAGGTCCGGCTCTTTTTATTATTAGTTCAATCGCTATTGTACGATAATCGCACTATCAATATTCGTAAACACATTCTCCTGCATTGACGGCCCATCTACCGCCGTAATGACTTTCTTGTTCGGCACGCTGACAATATAGGCAACATTATTCATCAGCACAAGCGATTCCTTCGCACCCTTGGCCTGTGCCTTCTCTACAGCACCTGTCAACTTGGCAATATCATCGTTGCTTAACGAAATCCCACGCTTCTCCAACCGTTGCAGGGCATGATTGGAAAAATCAATGGAATTTTTTGTTTCATCCAGCTTCTGCTGAAATACCGTATTGAATAAAGTTGCTGCCTGATTTTCTTTCTTTTTAGGTGTTGCCGGTGTTAATGTTTGCGGATAAAAGATGTGTCCGGCTTTAATGTGGTTCACGCTCCGCCACCTTCATTCATTCGCTCGGTACCTTCTCCTTTGGAATCATCCGCAGGCGGTGTTTTTCCTCCGTCTTCTTCCGGCTGTTTCCCGTCCTCTGTCTGTCCAGGTTTTTCCTCCGGTTTCTCAATTGGCGGCGCGGATGGGTCCGTTATGCTTTCTATTAAACTCATATCCATCTTGGTACCGTCCTGCATGACCAATTGCACTTTGCCATTTTTGAAGCTGACAGCCGCTACAATCCCTTCCTTCGGTACTTTATTCATGACTTTTTCGCCATTTTCGTCTGTACCTTCTACATGCTCGGTCCATGTTATTTTCTTACCGATCATGGTTGATAACCCGCCAACGTATTGGGTTTCTACAAAAGCAGAAACGAAGACAGAAAACATATCGTTCAAGTTCGTCATCTGCTCAAGCGTACTGAACTGGGTCAGCTGTGCGATAAGCTCCCTGTCCTGCAATGGCTGTGTCGGGTCCTGGTTCTGCATTTGTGTGATCAGTAATTTCAGAAACGCTTCTTTCCCGAGAGTTGTGTTATCCATAAACGATTTTGTATTTGATTTAGCAGTTGATTTAGCCATTGTCTGATTGGATGTAGCTGGTGCAGCCATTGGTTGATTAGATGTAGCCATGCTCTTATACTGATTGATATCGCTGATAGCCATGCTCTTGTTCCTCCTTTCTTCGATGTTTTAGCTTACTATCTCCTCAGGCTCAGGTATCCCTTCACCTAACAGCTCTTCTAAATTAAATTCAGCTTCTTCGGCAGATTGTTCTTCCTCACCTTTTTGCTGCTGCTGTGAATTTCCCTTTCCTTGCTGAAGCAAATCGGCGTTTGATTGCTCACTTGAAGTGGTAGCCATATATGACACTTCGATTTTCTCCACCTGTAGCCCCTGTTGCATCAATGCGTGACGCAGTTGATTCAATTGCTGCTCAATCGCTTCTTTTCCTGCAACCTGACTAGTAATGAAATGTGCCGTAACCGCTCCATTCAAGGCAGTAATCCGTACGTCAACCCGCCCCAAATTCTCTGGGAAAAGGCGCAGCGTCGTTTCAGTTGCACCGGTACCACGGTTTACCTGAATTTGCTTTACAATGTATGTTTCCATCTCATTCGCGAAAAAACGGGCCGGAACGAGCGGTACATTTGCATTACGCGTTGGCGTAGCACCCTCAAGCTTCACATTTGGAACATTCTCCTGCAGCTGATGATGCATCGCCTTCGTTACTGTTCCTTCTTCCGGTATAGAAGAATCTGATACAGGCATAGCCCCCTCGCCTGTCTGTGCTGTTTCCTTTACAGGTAAAGCATTGGACTGAGTTATTGCTTCATTAAGGGGAGCAGCATCTGTGTGCTTGCCTATAATAGCATTTTGTATAGGCTGACTCATATTCTCCACTTGTGAAAGCACTGTCTGTAGTCTGCTTGTAAAATCACGCGGCAACACATCAGCATTCTTTCCTTTTAGCAGATTCAAAATATCCTTCACTTTTTGATCCATATTGGAAATGAATAAGGGCTCTTCTTCCGTTGCAACAATTCCCTGCTGAATAGGAGAAACACCTTCATGTAACCACTCGCCTGCCCTTTTACCTTGTGCATCCTGCTTTCCTTGATTCATCTGCTGTAGCAATTGGTAGATTTGCTGCAAAGCGGCATACAATTCTTCTGAAACCTCGCCATCTTTCAACACATCCTGATTCTCTTCTACCTGTTTCACTATATCTGTTATAGTGTTTAATAGATTTTCTAGTGTTTGCAAGAGAGAGTCAGCTTCTGTTTTTTTAGGAGATGATAGAGCATCGGATGCTTCTTTCGTCCCCTCATTTAATGCTGCCTGCATTTCACTAGCAAATGAAGTGGCAGGAGCAACAGAATTGTTTGTACTAGCAGAGCGGGAAGGAGCGTTTGTGATAGGAAGACTTCCATTCACTTGTATCGTTGTCAATTTTTTCACCTCCTTTCAATGTTAAATATAAGAAAAGGATATGAAAAACACAATGGCTTTTCTTAGTTAATTCGTTAACAACTTTTGACTAATTTTTGCTGCAAGCGTTGCCCGATTCTTATCCTTGGCTAGCTCCGATAAAATTTGTCCACGCTGACCTGCCTCCATCTGTAATAGAACAAGCACAGCCTTTCTTTCATCCGATGCAAATAGTTTTTCGATCAAATTAGCTGCGTTCGTCGGCTGCATGCTCGAAATTGAAGCTGCCAATTCACGTATGGATGCATTGTATTTTAAATCAAGAAGGCGTTGCTGCAACGCACCAGGATCATTTGAATCGGTCAAAGAAGTTTCTTTCAAAAGCAACGTTAAATCAGCCGCTGTTTTCGGATCCATTTTGGCCATAATAGCTGAACGCTCCTCTGGCTTCATGACGAGCAGGAGCTGACCTGCTTCTTCGGGAGACATCTTCTCCATAATGGGAGCTGCTTTCCCGGCAGACATCGATGTATATACCTTAGCCAGGTTTTTAATCTGCTTCTGCTTTTCTATATCTATTTGCTCCTGCGTAGCTTTGGTAGCTACTTGCTGGCTTTGCGTCTGTTGCTGCAATTGATTTTCACGCTCTGCCTTCTTTTTCAATTCATTAACTTCCCGTTCTTTTACCGCCAATCTCGTTTCCAAATCAGTAACCTTCGCGTCTTTTTTGTCCGTCTTCGTTTCTTCTTTTTCAGATGGCGAACGCTCTACCGCAGCGTCAGGAATTAATTTTTCAATGACAGGAACCTTATTCAATTCTTTGGCAAGTATCCCTACCACATTGTAACCGAACATTTGAGCAATGATGGCTGAAAGTACAAGAGTAAATAATAGCGGAATAAAAATGATGTAAAAAAACCATTCCAGCCTGCTATATGAACGCTCTTCTGCTATTTCTTCCATGAAAACACCCCTAGTGCGGCTTCACTCTTTGCCTGTAATACCGAGCCACCGCTATCTCATCCAATTCTTTCTGCTCTATTTGTAGCATTCTTTCTTTATATTTGTTGAAAGAGTGCTCTTTGAGCTTCTCCCATATTTTCTGTTCCATTGCCCGCTCTGATAGGATACCTTGCTTTGTTTCTACGTCTTTTTCCGCTTGTACCTTTGTCTCATTAACCTGTACGATCATACGCTGTAGATGTCCAACGTACTCATAGTTCGTTTTCAGTTCTGCAAGGGAAATGTTTTCTTCTTTCCGCACCATACGTTCCTCTACCTGCTGTTTATTCTTTACAAGCTCAGAGAGGCGCTTTTGTTCACGATGCAACGCCTGCATTGACTTACTATAGCTAATCTCTGCCTGCTCCTTTTCTTTCTCCTTCATATCCAGGATTTTTTGAAAGGAATAAATAAACGACACGGTGATCACCCGCCTAATTTGGAGTAAAGGTTGCCGTCAACGCTTCGATCGATTCCTCAAGATTCGATCGTTCATCCACGCTTTGTCCTGTATACCGCATAATTGTATCCTTATATCGAATTGCCTGATCAATATCACGATTTGCCCCACTCTTATATGCGCCAATATTAATTAAGTCCTCGGCATCACGATACACCGCCATCAACCGCTTTAATTCATTGGCTGCCATATAATGCTGTGGTGTAACGATTTCTTTCATTACCCGACTCACGCTTGCCAGAATGTCAATCGCAGGATATTGTCCTGTATGGGCGATTTTTCGGCTAAGAACGATATGCCCATCCAGAATACCGCGCACAGAATCGGCAATCGGATCGTTCATATCATCCCCTTCTACAAGTACGGTATAGAAAGCGGTAATCGAGCCTGCTTCTGACGTTCCCGCCCGCTCTAGCAATCGTGGAAGCAATGCAAATACTGATGGCGTATATCCACGGGTAGCAGGAGGTTCGCCAATAGCCAGTCCCACTTCCCGCTGCGCCATGGCAAAACGCGTGACGGAGTCCATCATCATCATGACATTCAGCCCTTGGTCGCGGAAATACTCGGCAATCGCTGTCGTCAGCAATGCTCCTTTTATCCGGATAAGCGCCGGCTGATCGGACGTGGCAACGACAACAACTGAACGTTTCAGACCCTCTTCGCCAAGGTCGCGCTCGATAAAATCAGCCACTTCTCTGCCGCGTTCTCCGATAAGGCCGATTACGTTCACATCAGCCTCTGTATTGCGGGCAATCATACTAAGCAGCGTACTCTTCCCGACACCACTTCCCGCAAAAATGCCGATGCGCTGTCCTTTTCCTACCGTAAGCAGCCCATCAATGGCGCGTACTCCCACAGAAAGAGGCTCACGAATTCGCGGGCGGGAAAGCGGGTTAGGTGGCTGGCTATCAACCGGATACTCTACCATCGCATTTGATAGAAGCCCTCCGTTCATTAACTTACCGCTGCCATCCAATACTTGTCCGAGCAACTCCATGCCTACGCGCACAGTTAACGGCTTACCAGTCGCAACCACATCACAGCCGGGACCGATGGCCCCCAGTTCCCCAAGGGGCATTAACAACACCTTATTGTCTTTAAAGCCTACTACTTCAGCCGGAACAGGGATCAAAGATGCCACAGGATAAATATGGCATACTTCCCCGATCTTCACGTTCGGTCCCATAGCCTCTACCGTTAATCCGATGACTTGCGAAACTTTCCCATTAACCCGAAACGGATCTGCCTGTTGCAAAGCGGAAAGATATTTTTCAAACTGCAGCATGATTACAATTCACCTTCATTAGCCAGAACGGCCTGCAACGCTTTTTTGATTTCTTCAAGCTGAACATCCACCCTTGCATCTACACTTCCCATGGTTGTACGGATAACCGCTCCTCCGTCTGTGACGGCATCGTCTGGAATGATTGTTATTTCCACTTGACTGTCTAAAACCTCAAGCAGCTTGGCTCGATTCTCCTGCACATATGTATACGTATCAGGACTCACAGCTACTGTAACTGACTTGTATTCCTGCGTCCGCGACAATGCCTTACGAATTAACGCAATAACATTCTCTTTGTCGAGCATGAGCTGTTCTCCGATAACCTTGCGGGCAATTTCGATAGTTAGGTCAAGAACGAATGGCTCAGCTTCTGCAATCATGCGCCGCTTTATGCTTGGCGCCTCTTCCAAAATTGCAGCGGCTTGTTCAAGGGCCTGCGCATACTCTTCATATACGAGTCGGCGCCCCTCTTCCCTGCCCTCTTCCCTGCCCTGTTCCATCCCTTGCGCATAGCCTTCCTGCCTGGCAAAGTTCCGTGCTTCCTCATCTTCTACACGCTTTTGATTCCACCATGCATCAACTTCTTGTCTGGCTTCCTGTATAACAGCTTCTGCCTGACGCCGGGCTTCCGCGACGATGCGTCCCGCTTCTTCCTCCGCATTTTTAATTATTTCATCAGCCTTGGATATGGATGAACTCTCATCAGCAACCTTGCCAACTTCTTCTGCACCCATCTGTTCCTCAGATTTTTCCATAAGTCGGGTATCTTTTTGGTGCTGAAACTCGATCACTTTCTTATTTTCCATTGTCGAGTAAGAAGCGGATTTGATAATCCTAGACAATGATTTCATCTCCTCCGCCGCGGGCGATAATAATCTCGCCAGCTTCTTCCAGACGGCGAATCGTCGCTACGATGCGAGTCTGTGCCTCTTCTACATCACGCAGCCGTACCGGTCCCATATATTCCATCTCTTCCCTGAATGTATCCGCCATCCGTTTGGACATATTGCGGAATACTACATCGCGCACTTCCTCGTTTGCAACTTTCAATGCAAGCATAAGATCCGCATTCTCCACATCTCGAATAACGCGTTGAATGGACCTGTCATCAAGCACAACAATATCTTCGAATACGAACATTCTTTTCTTGATTTCTTCGGCAAGCTCTGGGTCCTGAATCTCAAGCGTATCCAAAATAACCCGTTCCGTACTCCGGTCAACATTGTTAAGCATGTTGACCACTGATTCGATGCCCCCGGCCTGCGTATAATCCTGTACAACGGTAGAGGATAGCTTCTGCTCCAACACGCTTTCAACCTGGCTGATTACGTCCGGTGACGTACTCTCCATCAGTGCAATGCGCCGCGCCACCTCTGCCTGTCTTTCCTGAGGAAGCGCGGATAGAATAGCCGCCGATTGTTCCGGTTCCAAATAGGAAAGAACAAGAGCGATAGTTTGCGGATGTTCATTTTGAATAAAGTTTAAAATCTGGCCCGGATCAGCCTTACGTGCAAAATCAAACGGGCGAACTTGCAGGTGTGCAGTTAAGCGATGAATAATATCAAACGCCTTTTGCTGACCGAGCGCTTTCTCCAGAATTTCTTTAGCGTAATTAATCCCGCCCTGAGAAATGTATTCCTGTGCCACACAAATTTGGTGGAATTCGGTTAAAACTGACTCTTTATCTTCGCCCCCCACCTTTCGCACATTCGCAATTTCAAGTGTTAGCTGTTCAATTTCTTCTTCACGTAAATGTTTAAAAACTTGAGCGGATACTTCCGGTCCCAGCGAAATTAAAAGAATCGCCGCTTTTTGCCTTCCGCTTAATTCTCTTGACGAACGTGTCATGTACATCCCTCACCCCTATTCGTCTGCTAGCCAGGTGCGCAGCAGGTTGACGAATTCTTCCGGTTTCTCGCCTGCCAGTTTTTCCAGTTGCTTGCGCACGATGACCTCTTCGCCTTCTTCTGCATACTGCAACTCCGGAACTTCGAACGGCTTCGTCTCCGCCGCTTCCGCTACAGCTTGTTCCTCTTGATTTCTCCGCCTGCGCACTACAATGAATGCGACAACAGCAACAATAAGCAGAAGTCCTGCGATGCTTGAAACGATAATAAGAGTCCAATTATTCCCTTCCACTACCACTTCTTGCTTACCATTAAACGCCTGCGCAAACACATTTATCCGCTGGTTAATCTGCTGCTGGGTAAACTCTGTTCCTTGTGAGGATAGGGACGTGCGTACAACGTTGCCGATAATCTGCTGGATATTCGCCTGCACTTCCCGGGTCAAACTTGCCGGATCATTTGCATTTGGCGGTTCCACACCAACACTGATTGAAATATCCTCAATCTTATATGGTTGTCCGACAATATTTTGCTTAATCCGGTTGACTTCCCGGTTTACACGATCCTCTACTTTTTCCGATTCAACGTTTTCGCCGCCAGTAGCGCCTGGATAGCCGGGGATTTGTGTTTCGCCCGTTCCGGCTGTTCCTCCGGCAGATGCCCCTTTACCTGAATATGTCTCCTGAATCTTTTCTGCGCTAATTATGATTCCTTCATTGTTTTCTTTATCTACCGGCTCGACAAGCTGTTCTTCCCGCTGCGTCTTATCAAAATTGAGCTTAACGTACGTATATACGAAAACTTTATCGCGGCCAAGAATCGTGCCTAACATGTTTTGCAAGTTCTTCTGGATATCCGTCTCGATGTCTTTTTTTATTTTGCGTTGCTTCTCATATTGATCCAGCGAATAAGCGTTGTCTCCCTCATCTGCCATCTCAAGCATCTCGCTGTATTGATTCATGATGGCAATTTTATCTTTCGGCAAGTTCGGCACGCTTTTGGATACCAGGTTATACAGCGCGTTAATTTGCTGCGGGCCCAATTGTTTGCCCGGCTCAACATCGACTACAATCGAAGCGCTCGCTGTCTCTCCATTCTCGCGGGCAAACACAGTTTCCTGTGGCATAACGAGGGTGACTTTCGCATTTCGAACGCCATCGACCATTTTCAGCAGATCCGCCAGTTGGGTTTGCATCGCGTCACGCTCAATTACATCAAACTGCCGATCCGTCATCCCCATGCCGATATTCTGGCTAAAAATATCTAAGCGTACGCCGTCGCCTTTCGGTACGCCTTTAGCTGTTAAATCGGCTGCCAGATTATATTTATCCTTCTCAGGCACAAGCACGCTGTTTCCTTGAATTTGATAGTTGGCGTACCCTTTTGCATCCAGCTCCGTTTTAATCTGGGCCACATCCACTTCAGTTAAATTTCCGCTAAAGAGGGGCACATAATTTGGTCTGGAGGCTATATAAATTGCTAAGGTTGCCGATATAATAAGAAACGCGGCAATTGCGCCTATCATCATTTTCTGTTTTTTTGAGAAGCGGTTTGAAAACTCCGTGAGATTCTCCCGCCACTGCTGCAATCTTTCGTTCATCCTCCACCCCGCCAATTGCCTTTAAATTACTAGATTTGCATTCGCATAATTTCTTGATATGCCTCTACAGCCTTATTGCGCACCTGCATAGCCATATCAATTGCTATGCCCGCCTTCTGCGAGGCAATCACTACTTGATGTATATCTTGAACTTGTCCCGCAGCCAAACCCTGGTTCAGCGTGTCACTCGCCTTTTGCAGCCCGTTTACATCCTGAATCGCATTCTTCAAATAGGCCGAAAAAGCGGTGGTCGCTTCATAAGGTGTTGGGGCAACCTGTTTCCCATCTCCCTGTACAACTTCTACCGGAAGACCCATCCCGATTTTTTCTATCATATTCTCGCCCCTTACTTACCGATCTCTAAGGCTTTCGTAGCCATCGCCTTCGCTGCATTAATTGCCGTTACATTCGATTCGTATGCCCTGATTGTTGACATCAAATCCACCATTTCTTTCAGTATATCGACGTTCGGAAATGCGACATATCCTCGTGCATCTGCATCTGGATGCGTTGGATCATACATCCTTTTTGGCTCCGTCCGATCTTCCATAATCCGTGTAACACGCACGCCATTTGTAACCGTTCGGCCCGTTTTGTTGGCGGCCGTCTGAAGGAAATTCTGAAAGCTCAAAGTCTCTTTCTTTGGTTCAATGATTGCTACTTTTCGTTTATAAGGCTGCCATCTGCCGTTCACATACTCGCCACGCGTCGTATTCGCATTGGAGATATTGCTTGAAATAACATCCAGCCGTAACCGGTTGGCCGTCAATGCAGATGCGCTACTATCAAAGCTTCCAAACAATGCCATCGTTACTTCCCTCCTATTACGGTCCGCAGCTTGTTGTATTGACCACTCGCTTGCTGTACAAGTGCGTTATACCACAGTTGGTTTCTTGCCAGGTTCGTCATCTCAAAGTCCAAGTCGACATTATTCGCGGCATTTTGCATAGGTCCTACAGCCTCATCAATCCGCAACTTTGGCCCAACACTCTGAAGAGATGGCATGCCAAAAGATATATGCTTCTCGTTTGTCCTATAAGCGGTAAATGCGGTAGAACCTTTAGCCATCGCTTTCTGAAGCTCATCTTCGAACGCAACAGACTGGGTCCTATAATGAGGGGTATTCACATTCGCAATGTTATTACTAATGGCCTGATGACGCAACGTAGCAGCATCAAGCGCCTTTTCAAAAATTGACATGGTTGGTGTTGAAAGCATATTTCTTCCCCCTTTCATCCTATGTATGAAATGGTTTGAACTATAATGTTCCATATCAGGAAAATCAAATCCTGCCAATTCGACAAATTATGTGTAATTCGTACAACAATCTTTATATTAGCAGATTGTATTAAACGAACAAAGCCCTATCTTAAAGATAGGGCTTTGTTACCTGACATAAAATAGGATTTTACTACGAACAAAATATTTTCATTAGAAAGCTATGAATATTCAACTACGAAGTCTTCAGCTTTTCCAGTTCCGGTAATAGTTTTTCATTCAGGATTTTAATGTACGTTCCTTTCATACCGAGCGAGCGTGATTCGATGACACCGGCGCTTTCCAGTTTACGGAGCGCATTTACAATAACCGAGCGCGTAATGCCTACGCGGTCAGCAATTTTACTTGCAACCAGTAGACCTTCTTTTGCATCCAACTCTTCGAAAATATGTTCTACAGCTTCTAATTCACTATAAGATAATGAACCAATCGCCATCTGCACGACCGCCTTGCTGCGTGCCTCTTGCTCAATCTCTTCTGCACGCTCACGCAGAATCTCCATACCTACTACCGTTGCACCCACTTCAGCCAGCACCAAATCATCATCTGTAAACGTTTCGTTTACACGGGCCAGAACAAGTGTACCTAGACGGTCTCCGCCTCCGACAACCGGAACAATCGTCGTTAGACCTTTCTTGAATAAATCTTTCATCTCTACCGGGAACGCCGTATATGGACTTTCGATATCCAGGTTCGCCGACGTTTCATCCAGACGGAGCAATTGCGTGCTATAATCCCCCGGGAAGCGACGTTCATCAAGCATTTTGCGAATGCGCTCATTATCTACTTCCTGTGCATTCGCATAGCCAAGAATCTTTCCTTTGCGGCTCAACACGAAAATGTTAGCCTCGATAATCTCACTTAATACTTCTGCCATTTCCATAAAGTTTACCGGATGTCCCGCCGTCTTCTGCAGCATACGGTTAATACGGCGAATTTTTGTTAGTAAATCCATTGTTGTAATTCCTCCTTCAAAGTTTACAAAATATAACGACTCAAATCTCGATCTTCTACGATGCCTTTCAATTTATCCCTTACATATTCCGGGGTGATAACGATTTTTTCCAGTGTCACATCGGAAGCTTCAAATGACAGGTCTTCAAGCAATTTCTCCAAAATGGTATGTAATCTCCTGGCACCGATATTATCCGTGTTCTGATTCACCTCGGCTGCAAGTTTAGCAATCTCTTTAATAGCATCGTCAGAAAATTCAACTTTTATTCCTTCTGTCTCCAATAAAGAAATATATTGTTTGATCAAAGCGTTTTTCGGTTCGGTTAAAATTTGGACGAAATCTTCTATACGTAAGCTATCAAGCTCCACGCGAATCGGAAAACGTCCCTGCAGCTCTGGAATTAAATCGGACGGCTTCGCCATATGGAAGGCACCGGCCGCAACAAACAGCACATAGTCGGTTTTTACGGGACCATATTTAGTCATAATCGTAGAGCCTTCTACAATCGGCAAAATATCCCGCTGCACTCCCTCACGCGATACTTGGGCGGAATTCGATTCTTTACCGGCAATCTTATCAATTTCATCAATGAAAATAATCCCGCTCTGCTCGGCCCGTTCTATGGACTCCTGAATAACTTCGTCCATATCAATCAGCTTTTGGGCCTCCTGCATCGTTAGCACCTTGCGCGCTTCCCGAATCGGCAGCTTTCGTTTTTTCATTTTTTTCGGCAAGAAATTCCCCAGCATCTCTTGCATATTAATACCCATTTGATCCATACCTGAACCTGAAAACATGTCAAACATTGGTGGGGCAGCATCTTCAACCTCAATTTCAATCACAGTATCTTCTAATTGCCCCATAGCGAGCTGATGCGCTATCTGGCGCCGCTGCTGTGACAACGAAAGATCTTCCGTGTCATCAGTCGAAGACTGATACGTGTTCTGATTGCCAAACAACATCTCAAGCGGATTTTTATACGCCTTGCCACCTTGCTTACCGGGAACGAGAACATGCACAATGCGCTCATTCGCCATCGTTTCCGCTTTATCCTTTACCTGCTCCGTTTTTTCTGCTTTCACAATACGGATTGCCGTTTCTACCAGATCTCGAACCATTGATTCTACATCGCGACCGACATAACCAACTTCGGTGAATTTCGTAGCTTCCACCTTAATAAAAGGAGCCCCAGTCAACTTAGCCAATCGTCTGGCAATTTCCGTCTTCCCAACTCCTGTCGGTCCGATCATTAGAATGTTCTTCGGTACGATCTCATCGCGAATCTCGTCCGGAAGCAAACTGCGGCGATACCGGTTACGCAGGGCGATTGCGACAGAACGCTTCGCCTGCTTCTGTCCGACGATAAAGTAATCCAGTTGTTCAACAATTTGTTTGGGTGTTAAACGTTCAGGATTTTTCAAGGCATAGCCTCCTCGTCATTCATTGATTTCTTCGACAACCAGGTTGTGGTTCGTATAAACGCAAATATCAGCGGCCGCCGTTAGGGCTGCAGTGGCGATTTCCCGTGCTGTCAGGTTGGAAGCATGCTGTTTAAGGGCACGACCTGCTGCAAGTGCATAGTTGCCGCCCGATCCGATAGCAAGAATGCCATCATCCGGCTCGATAATCTCTCCCGTTCCCGAGATGAGAAGCATGTGCTCTTTATCCATGACAATCATGAGTGCTTCCAGTTTGCGCAGCACTTTATCCAACCGCCAGTCTTTCGCTAATTCCACAGCCGCGCGCTGCAGGTTACCATGGTACTCTTCAAGCTTGGCTTCAAACTTCTCAAACAGCGTAATCGCATCGGCTACAGAACCGGCAAATCCAGCCACGACTTTTCCATGATATAGCCGACGTACTTTTTTAGCTGTCTGCTTCATCACTACTGTATTGCCTAATGTAACCTGACCGTCACCGGCCATCGCCGCATTTCCGTCATGACGGACAGCAAAAATCGTAGTGGCGTGAAAGGTCATCTCCATCGAGTTCCCTCCATTATATTATTTTACGCCCGTGGATGAGCTTGGTTGTACACAAGCCGCATTCTCTCTCTCGTCACATGAGTGTAGATTTGGGTTGATGAAATGCTGGCGTGCCCCAGCATTTCCTGTACGCTCCGCAAATCGGCTCCATTCTCGATTAAATGGGTGGCAAACGTATGGCGGAAAGTATGCGGGCTTACTTTCAGCAGTTCGCTCGCCTGCTCTACATACTTGTTTATGATGCGGCGGACGCTACGATCCGTCAGCGGCTCTCCTCGAACATTCACGAATAAAGCATCATTTTTATTATGTTTGCACAGAAGCGAACGTCCCTCCCGCATGTAATGCTCATACGCACACAGAGCGTGCTCCCCAAGCGGAACGTATCTTTCTTTTGCACCTTTTCCGAATACTAATGCGGTGCCGGCCGACACGTCTACCGAACGTATGGTAAGTCCGATAAGCTCCGATACCCGCATGCCGCTTGCATATAACATCTCCAGAATCGCTCGGTCCCTGCAACCGAGCGGGCGGGTCGTATCCGGTAAGGCAAGCAGCGACTCGACTTCTTTCGGGAATAAAAATCCCGGGAGTTTCTTCGCAAGCTTCGGTGTCGATGCCATAGTAAAAGGATTGTGCTCAAGCATCTCCTCCCGTACCATAAAACGGTAAAAGCTTCGCAAACTTGATAGCTTGCGTGCAATGGAACGCCGTGCATAGTCTCTTTCATGAAGTTCCGTAAGATAGCTGCGTACATGGACATAAGAAACAGCAGCATATTCCGTTACGCCATGCTGCTTCATAAACGCTGTAAAAGCCCGGATGTCCTTCTCATAGTTTGTGACCGTCAGAGGGGAAGCATTCTTCTCAATCTGCAGGTACTGCTTAAACAGCAGAAGCAACGCATCAGGATGCAGACCTTCCATCCGTGTACCTCCTAACCGAGTACCAACGCATACGGGACGCGGCAACACCGCATCCCGTTCGCAATTCTTCCAGCAAAAAGTTTCCTAACAAGGTAACCCCAGCTTTTAACCGTCGTTAGTATATCATACCCTAAATGTCAACTGCAACTTAAATTGTGAACGTTCTGGGAAAAATTCTGAATCTTGTTTAATGCACGTTCAGCATATTGCTCATACCGTTCTTTTTTGTTGCGAATTTTCCTCTCAAGCGGCGGGAACAATCCAAAATTTGCGTTCATCGGCTGAAAGCTATCCGGATTAGCGGTTGTAATATAGTGCCCCATACTACCCATAGCAGTCTCAGCTGGAAATACCAGTGCTTCGAGACCACGTGCAAGTCTTCCTGCATTAATCCCTGCAATGAGTCCTGATGCAGCTGATTCAACATATCCTTCCACACCAGTCATCTGTCCCGCGAAGAACAGTGTACTCCGGTCCTTATATTGATATGTCGGTCTCAATAAGCGCGGCGAGTTGATAAATGTATTGCGGTGAATCACGCCATAACGTACAATTTCCGCATTTTCAAGCCCGGGAATCATACTGAATACCCGGCGTTGTTCAGGCCACTTGAGATGAGTTTGGAACCCTACAATATTATAAAGCGTGCCCGCACTATTGTCCTGGCGCAACTGTACGACGGCAAATGGTTGTTTACCTGTGCGCGGATCGATTAGACCAACTGGCTTCATCGGGCCGAACAGCATGGTCTGTTTTCCTCGCTTTGCCATAACCTCGATAGGCATGCAGCCCTCGAAAAAGACCTGTTTCTCGAATTCTTTTAACGGCACTTCTTCCGCCGTAATAAGCGCTTCATAAAACGCATTGAATTCCGCTTCGTTCATCGGGCAATTTAAGTACGCAGCTTCTCCCTTATCGTAGCGTGAAGCAAGAAATACTTTTTCCATATCGATGGTTTCTTTTTCGATAATCGGTGCAGCTGCATCATAAAAGTAAAGATATTCCTGTCCGGTTATTTTCTGCAATTGCTTCGATAAGTCCGGCGATGTCAGCGGGCCGGTCGCAACCACTACAATCCCATCGGGAATTTCTGTAATTTCTTCGTTGCGCACCTCGATGCGTGGATGATTGCGAATGCTATCTGTCACCGCATCGGCAAATTCATGCCGATCTACCGCAAGCGCCCCTCCCGCAGGAACCGCACAATTATCCGCAGCCCGGATAATAACGGATGAAAGGTGGCGCATTTCCTCTTTTAAGATGCCGACCGCATTAGTCAGCGAATTGGCGCGAAGCGAATTACTGCATACTAGCTCCGCAAATTTATCTGTATGGTGGGCTGGGGTATTGCGTACAGGACGCATTTCATATAGGATAACATCTACGCCCTGTTCGGCAATCTGCCAAGCTGCCTCACTGCCAGCCAAACCGGCTCCAATCACTTTTACTTTTTCCATGGCTCCATAAAGCTCCTTCTTACGATGTTTCTTCCTGATAGTCACATTCCGAGCAATGGACTACAGGACCTTTATTCTTACCCTTGCCTTTTTTCTCAACAAGCATCTTGCCGCATTTCGGACAGGCCCGGGGCAACGGTTTATCCCATGAGACAAAATCGCAGTCCGGATAGTTATTGCACCCATAGAAAAGTCGGTTCTTCTTACTCTTACGTTCCACAATCTCCCCGGTTTCACATTTCGGGCATTTCACGCCGATTTCTTTCACGATAGGCATCGTGTTGCGACAATCCGGGAATGCAGAGCAAGCAAGAAACTTGCCATAGCGCCCAATTTTGTATACCATGTGGCTGCCGCATTTATCGCAGGTCACATCAGAAACTTCATCTTTAATCTCCACTTCCTGCATATGCTTCTCCGCCACTTCTAGGCGCTTGGAAAAACCTTGGTAGAAATCATTAAGTACCTTAACCCATTCAGCTCTGCCTTCTTCAATATGATCCAGATCATCTTCCATCTTGGCTGTGAATTTCGTGTCAAGAATTTCCGGGAAGAATTCTTCCATTAACCCAAGTACGATTTCTCCTAACTCAGTTGGAATAAACCGACGATCCTGCAGTGCCACATAGCCTCTCTTCTGAATCGTATCAAGCGTCGGCGCATATGTGCTGGGTCTGCCTATCCCAAGCTCTTCAAGCGTTTTTACCAAGCGTGCTTCCGAATAGCGTGGCGGCGGCTGGGTAAAATGCTGCTTCGGATCCATTTCCGCAAGCGCTACCTCCTGCTTCTCTTCAAGCGGTGGCAGCATCTTGTCATCCTCTTTCTGAACATCATCGGTGCCCTCTACATATACCTTCATAAAGCCTGGAAATTTCACTTGTGAGCCGTTGGCACGGAACAGGGCATCCCCGACCGTAATATCTGCTGTTACCGTATCAAGCACCGCTGCAGCCATTTGGCTCGCAATGAAGCGCTCCCATATTAGGCGGTACAGCTTCATCTGATCTCTGGACAAATATTCCTTCAGCGAAGCAGGTTCTTTGGCTACAAGGGTCGGACGGATCGCTTCATGCGCATCCTGAGCCCCTTCCTTCTTGCTGAACTGACGCGGTTCACTAAGCGTATACTCTTCCCCATACGCTTCCGCAATATACTTTTTCGCTTCTTCCTGCGCTGTCGGCGAAATACGAGTCGAATCCGTACGCATATACGTAATCAAACCGACCGTACCTTCTTTACCGATATCGATTCCTTCGTAGAGTTGCTGTGCAACCATCATCGTTTTGGCTGCACGGAAGTTCAGTTTGCGGGCTGCCTCCTGTTGCAGTGAACTGGTTGTAAACGGCGCAGCTGGATTTCGTCTTCGCTCCCGCTTCTTAATCTCGTTAATTACATACGCTTTGCCTTCGATCCTATGCAGAAGTTCCTGTACTTCCGATTCGGTTTTCAGCTCAACCTTTTCGTTTCCGTAGCCGTAAAACTTAGCTTCGAATACTTCTTTATCGGACTTCAAATGCGCGGTTACTGACCAATACTCTTCTGGAATAAAAGCGTTGATTTCCTTTTCACGATCGATAATGAGCTTTACAGCCACCGATTGTACGCGCCCGGCACTCAGGCCCTTTTTTACCTTTTTCCAGAGCAATGGCGATATATTGTAACCGACCAGCCGGTCAAGAATACGCCGTGTTTGCTGAGCGTTCACCAGATCCATATCGATTTTACGCGGATGCTTAAACGCCTCTTTCACCGCTTGCTTCGTAATTTCATTAAATACGACACGGCACGCTTGTTCCTCGTTTATGTTTAAACTATGTGCCAGATGCCAGGCAATGGCCTCGCCTTCACGGTCGGGGTCCGCTGCCAGGTAAATGTTTTTTACCTTCTTAGATGCATCCCGCAGTTCTTTCAATACGTCTCCTTTGCCGCGAATGGTGATATATTTCGGTTGAAATCCTTTTTCAGGATCGACTCCCATTTGACTTTTCGGTAAATCCCTCACATGGCCCATCGATGCTTTTACAATATATTTCTTACCGAGATATTTCCCGATTGTCTTCGCCTTTGCGGGAGACTCCACTATTACCAGTGAATCTGCCAAGCATGTTTCCCCCTTTTCTGAAAGAAAAGAATTCCTCCTATTATTAATTACAAAACTTGCGTTTGTCAAACATCTTTCTTATTTCCCAGCCGGATAAAAGCAGGTCCGGGCAATTGTGCAATTTGCTGTTTTACTTGCAAAGATAACAAAAGATAGTGTAAATAGCCAGAGGAAAACGAAGTTCGACATAAAATGTCTTCATATGACATCGCATCCCACCCAATGACGGACAATACACTTTTCTCCTCTGAGGTAAGAGAAGGAACAGTTGTATTGTCTGCATAGATTGTATTTTCATTTGTATCCGAAATTAAACCTGTATATTCGCTTAGTATATCATGAGTATTTTGTACTAATTTTGCTCCCTGCTGAATCAGCCAATGACAGCCTGCGCTCCTTGGAGAAAAAATCGAGCCCGGCACAGCGAAGACATCCCTTCCCTGCTCAGCGGCCAAATCGGCTGTAATGAGCGAGCCGCTGCGCGAGGCCGCCTCGACAACAAGTACGCCGCGTGCAAGTCCGCTAATAATGCGATTTCGTTCAGGGAAAAATCCCCTCATCGGCTCCATATCCGGAGGATACTCAGACAAAATCGCTCCCTTGCGTCTCAGTTCCGCAGCCAAGACTCGGTTCTCGGAAGGATAAACAACATTCACGCCACATCCAAGTACGGCTACTGTGGCACCATCAGCGGCTAAAGCCCCTCTGTGAGCTTCACTATCAATGCCCCGTGCCATGCCAGATACAATCATCACATCTCGCTCTGCTAACGTACGTGCCCATTGTAGGGCGACGTTTTTGCCATAGGTCGTAGGCCGACGCGCACCTATGACTGCAATAGCAGGTCGATGTAAAAGCTCCTTGTTACCAGTTATGTATAAAATCTCAGGCGGGTCAGGAATTTCTCGCAACAGGTTAGGATACTCGGAATGATGCTGGGTAAGTATATCAATTCCTTGCGCTGCCCATTTCTGTGCGCGCATTGCAGCATCTTGCAAACTAAATTTATTCTTGATATGCTCTGCTACCTCTGGTGTGACCTCTAGCATCTTTTGTATATCCCTTAGGGTACAACAAGAGAAATCTACCGCCTCTCCAAGCAGACGCGCAAGACGAAGTGTACGGCGCCCTACCCGGTTAATATGTGATAAAGCCAATAGCATATACGCTTGTTTTTCCATTCTTCCTCACTCCTTCATATTCTTACTAATGAATTTCGAGGTAAAATATGGAAAATCCTTCCTTGTAAGTACGAATTATAAGAAAAAGGAGCGCTTATGCAGCGCCCCTTTTTTATACACTTATTTAATTGTTTTGCATACTTCAAGCAGACCATGGGCTTTGAGTGCTTCGATCATTGTCTCGCCCATAACAGCAGGTGTTTTCGCTACACGGATGCCGCAAGCTTCCATCGTCTTGATTTTTTCCGCAGCTGTTCCTTTACCGCCGGAAATGATGGCACCAGCATGTCCCATACGCTTTCCTGGAGGTGCAGTTTGACCACCGATGAAGCCTACAACTGGTTTCTTCATGTTAGCTTTTACCCATTCTGCCGCTTCTTCCTCTGCTGTACCACCAATTTCACCAATCATGATAATCGCTTCGGTATCCGGATCTTCGTTGAAAAGCTTGAGACAATCAATAAAGTTCGTGCCATTAACCGGGTCTCCACCAATGCCTACGGCAGTGGATTGGCCGATACCGTTCGTTGTAAGTTGATGAACCGCTTCATATGTCAGGGTTCCGGAACGGGATACGATCCCTACTTTACCCGGTGCATGAATATAGCCCGGCATGATGCCGATTTTGCATTCGCCTGGTGTGATAACGCCTGGGCAGTTCGGTCCGATAAGACGGGTTTTGCTGCCTTCCATGTAGCGTTTTACTTTAACCATATCAAGTACAGGGATACCCTCAGTGATGCAGATAACCAGATCAAGTTCTGCATCCACAGCTTCCATAATCGCATCTGCTGCGAACGGCGCTGCAACATAAATAACAGATGCGTTCGCGCCTGTTTCTTTCACTGCTTCATTTACTGTATCAAAAACGGGGAATCCGTCAACTTCTGTGCCACCTTTTCCTGGTGAAGTACCGCCAACCATTTGCGAACCGTATTCGCGGCAACCTTTTGCATGGAATAAACCAGTAGCACCAGTAATACCCTGAGTGATTACTTTTGTATCTTTATTGATAAGAATACTCATAACTCTCCAGTCCCACCTTTCTTATTTCACCAAGGAAACGATTTTTTCCGCGCCGTCTGCCATCGATTCTGCCGCTACGATATTGAGGCCGGATTCGTTAAGGATTTTCTTGCCAAGGTCTACATTTGTGCCTTCAAGACGCACAACCAGCGGACGGTCAAGACTTACTTGTTTTGCCGCTTCTACTACACCCTCTGCAATAACATCACACTTCATAATACCGCCGAAAATGTTAATGAAAATACCTTTTACATTTTCATCGGATAGAATCAGCTTGAAAGCAGCCGTAACCTTTTCTGCAGTAGCACCGCCCCCAACATCAAGGAAGTTCGCCGGTTCGCCGCCGTAGAATTTAATAATGTCCATTGTAGCCATCGCAAGACCAGCCCCATTAACCATGCAACCGATGTTACCACCAAGTGCAATGTAGTTAAGGTCATAGTTGGAGGCTTCGATTTCTTTTGGATCTTCTTCATCAAGATCACGCAATTTCATCACATCTTGGTGACGATAAAGTGCATTCGAATCGAAATTCAATTTCGCATCGAGCGCCATAACATTACCGTCGCCTGTTACAACAAGCGGGTTAATTTCTGCGATCGAGCAATCTTTATCAACGAACGCCTGATATAAGCCCATCATGAACTTCACAGCTTTATTTACCAGTTTGCTTGGAATGTTAATCGAGAAGGCAAGTTTGCGTGCTTGGAAAGGCAGAAGTCCTACAGCCGGATCAATCACCTCTTTGAAGATTTTTTCCGGTGTTTTTTCTGCTACCTCTTCAATTTCGGTACCGCCTTCTTCAGATGCCATCATTACTACGCGGTTCGTATTGCGGTCAACAACAAGTCCTACATAGTATTCTTTTTGAATGTCGCATCCTTCTTCAATCAGCAAACGCTTTACTTCTTTGCCTTCCGGCCCTGTTTGATGTGTAACAAGGACCTTACCGAGGATTTCCTGCGCATATGTACGAACTTCGTCCAGGTTTTTGGCGATTTTAACTCCACCTGCTTTACCGCGTCCACCCGCATGGATTTGCGCTTTCACTACATATACGTTCGTATCCAGTTCCTTCGCCGCTTCTACCGCTTCGCTTACCGTGAACGCTACTTTTCCATTCGGTACGACAACGCCGTACTGCTTAAGTATCTCTTTGCCTTGATACTCATGGATATTCATTCTCCATCCTCCTAACCACATTTTGCATAAAATAAACGCATCAAGCTTCTCTCTCATAAGCTCGTCTGCGCAATACAGTATAGCTTATTCGGCACGATTCGGCAAATACCTGCATGCTTTCTTTAATTTTTCTGATTTTTTAACATGCTTTTTGTCCACAAAAAAAGCAGATGTAGGGCATCTGCTTGTCAATGAGGCGGTACATGTAAGTCCCGCTTATTTATTTCTTCCATCAAAAGTGCAATAAATTCCTGTTCCAGACCAAGGTGCGTCGCTTTCACATAGGCATCAAGCAACGCTTCATCCGAAAGTAAGTGCATAGACGCTCCTCCTCGTTTTCTACCATTTTCCATATTGTAACATTCGCTTTTTTGCGGAACAAGCGTTCTGTTATCCACAACTCCTTGTGAATAAGTTGTGCACAAACATTCAGACTCATCTTGAAACCTGGCTTTTTCTTGTAGATATTGTTATCCACAGAGATTTATGTCGAAAAATTTTTATTATATTTCCTCTTTCCATTGCTTCTGATCAAGAGCTCGGTACTGAAAAGCCTCGGCAACATGTTCTTCACGGACATGTTCGCTATCTTCCAAATCAGCAATCGTACGGGCCAGTTTGATTATCTTATCATAGGAGCGATTGCTTATGCCGCTCGTCTGATACAGTGCAGAAAGCCACGCCTGCACCGTATCAGAGAGAGGAATGTAGTGTGTAAGCCACCGTCCCGATACTTGTGAATTAACCTGGATTTGTGTTCCGGAATAACGATGTGCTTGTCTCTCTCGTGCCGCCTGTACCCGCTCACGCATCATATCCGTCGTGATTGACCCCGCTTTTTGCATATCGTCGATGCGTACTCTTGGAACCTCCACTTGAATATCCATGCGATCAAGCATCGGACCGGACAGTCTTTTCCAATATCGCTTAATCTCATTTACCGAACACTTACATGGTTGACTCTCTGTTTCAAAACGATAAAACCCGCAGAGGCACGGATTAAACGAGCTGACAAGCAGCAGGTGGCAAGGAAATGAAAACTTTCCCTCCTTGCGTACGAGTGTAATATGTCCGTCCTCAAGCGGCTGACGCATCGCTTCCAGTACATTCCGTGAGAATTCAGACCATTCATCCAAAAATAATACGCCCAGATGCGAAAGGCTCATCTCTCCCGGTATGGGAAAAGCGCCTCCTCCAACCATGCCTGCACGAGTGATGGAGGCGTGTGGAGCACGAAACGGAGGATACGGTGTTTGCTTCCATCGCTCTGAAAGCAACCCGCAGGCACTGTAAATTGTGTCAACAATAAGCGACTGTTCCTCATCAAGCGAAGGCAAAATGGCAGGAAAGCGACGTGCCATCATCGTTTTCCCCGTACCGGGCGGTCCCACCATCATTAAATGGTGCAAGCCGGAAGCGGCTACTTCCATTGCCCGTTTAACATGATACTGTCCTTTCACATCACTGAAGCAAGCTACCTCCATGATTTGTTCCGTCTGACTGAACCGCCTTCTATTCTTTTCATGGGAATGACAAAGCGCTTGCAGTTCATCATTCGACAGTGAACAGCATGCTACGCATTCCTGCAATGTAGCAATTCGCACAATCGGCAGCTTTGCCCGTTCGACATCCTCTTCACATGAAGCGGGAATAACTGCACCTGCAAAGCCAGCCTGTTTAGCAGCGAGAATCATCGGAAATAATCCATGCAACGGACGCAACCTTCCATCAAGCGACAGTTCCCCAAGAAATATCCAGTTAGCAAGCTCATTTTGAATGGTTACCTGCCCACTGCCAAGCAAAATACCAATCGCAATCGATAAGTCCAGCATAGAACCTGCTTTGCGAACGTCTGCCGGTGCGAGATTCACTGTAATACGCTGGAGAGGAAATGAGTATCCGCTGTTTTTTATCGCCGATTTAACTCGATTACGCGCTTCACGTACGGACGAGGCGGCAAGTCCGCTAATTTCGAAGTAGGGCAATCCGTTGGCGATATCCACCTCTACCTCTACATCTATCCCTTGAATTCCTAAAACTGTAGCGCTATATACTCGTGCGAACATCCTTCCCACTCAACTCCTTTTTGTAAAAAAATACCATATTATTTTTCGAATAGCTAGAGTTGATTTTTCTCCCTTTTTCTGTAATTAAATACCGCAATAAAAAAACACCTGCAAATTGCAGGTGTTTAAAAAGGAGGTGTTACACATCGAGTACACTATACTATATGCACAAAGGCGACATTTCATGTGGACAGGTGTCATGGGAAGATTGTTTTTCCGCTGCCTATTTATATGTCTTCAACAAGTGTGGTATGTCTCACTAAAAAGCATGCAAAATATGCATGACTTCCGGCTCGGAAAATGAAGCAGCCACCGTCACCACGATAACGTCAAATCGGATCGGAGGAACAGTCTGCTTTCCGTAATATTGCTGCAAATACTCAAGCGCTGTTCTGCGAATCGTGCGCTGTTTTGTAGCAGTAACTGCTTCACTGCCATGACCGTATATGTTGCTGGTCCGCATCTTAACTTCAATAAACACAAGCCATTCTCCATCATGCATGATTAAATCAATCTCTCCGGTACGCGTGCGGAAATTTTGCTGTGCAAGCTGGTATCCTTTCTGCTCCAAATAACGGCACGCAAACAATTCCCCGTCCTCACCCTTTTGCTTATTCGTTTTACGCGGTGGTATCATTTCCGTCCGCTCCGTTGATCTGTTTGATAGACAAAAGCGAGAATTTCCGCCACAACCTGATAAAGTTCCACTGGAATCTGTTCATTCAGCTCCAGACTACTCAACACTTCCACCAATGACGGATCCTGTTGAACCGGTACACCATGTTCTTTGGCCTGTTCCATAATCTTTTCAGCTATATGGCCCTGGCCTTTTGCGATGACACGGGGCGCTTCTGCCTCACCAGGTGTATAACGCAGAGCAACCGCACTTTTACGCTGATACGGCCGTTTCATACGCGGAAATCAACTCCTTTGTAATAAGCCACGCTTGAAGGCGGTAATGAAAGCGAAGAAACAGCTGTACTGCTCTCTCCTCCCTTGTTTTCCGGTACGGCTAACACACGCAGGCCCGATAAACGGTATCCTTGCTCAGACAGGCTTCGTTCTAATGAAGCACGCAAAGCACGCACCAAATCACCAAACCCCTCCTGGTTATTGTAAATTGTGACAGATAGAATCTTATTCACAATAGACACATCCAGCATGGTTTCACCTATATTCCGCATAGATAGATAAAAAAACATGCGGCAATTGTCAGGATCCAGTTCTCCTCTACCTTTCTTCCGTGATTCGATTTGGATAAGCGTGTTCTCCCCATTCTCCTGACCGGGCGCCGGAAGTTGGATAGCCACCTGGACGAAAGCATTATCGCCTGCTGGGCCTGCCATCATAAGCTGCTGGCCTGTTACTTGTTGCACAAACTGCTGCATTTGTTCGCGCAAAGGAGCAGGCAGCACTTCCGCTTTCGGGTGCTGCAACAAGTGAAGCAGCGTTGATTTAATATTTTCTGCTTCCGTGGTTACAGCTTTCTCTCCTCCTATAAGACCCAACGCTTTCTCATGGTTTAGCCCCAGTCGATCGAACAAATCTACAATCGCCTGTTTTATGCCAGAAGCCGGAAGGTTTTGTTTTTGCAGAGGAGATTGGGAAGGAGGCTCCTCCCTCTGCGATGCTGAGATTGAGGGAGAAGGCGAGACAAATGAGTTTTTCACCTGTGCCAGCCCGTCTCGAACACCTTCTATCCGAGCCACAAGCTGATGTAACCTTTCTTTTATATCTACTGGCAATCCTTCCGCTTGTACTATCGCCTGTTGTGCCAGGCGAGAGAGTTTGTCCATCTCACCTTCCAGACTGGCGTTACCCGCAAATGCACGCAGAGCGAGTACAGTCTCTTTTGTAAGGGGAAATCCTTTTTTTGCCGCTAGTATCATTGCATCTTCGATTGACGGGTCTGTTCCCACTTCCGCAACGACACGTTCAAACGCATGCAAAGATTCTGCACGCAACGGAATCCCCGCATCTACCGCTTTATTTAACAGGGAAAGCGACTCTTTTGTTATGGGGGCACCAAGTGCCTTTGCCAGCCCTTCCATGCTGGCTTCTGATGCCTGGTCTGGCTGTCCAGGCTGATTAATCACCCTGAGCGTCACAGGCTGTCCGCCTGGTTGTACTTGCAGCCACGTTCTTTGGCCGAGTTCAAGAGGTGTTTCCAGACGGGCCGTTACTGTTAAGCCTCCCAGTTGTACGGTTGCCAGATTATCGGGAAATAATTTCAGCACTTTGCCCTGAAATACTTGACCCGGCATCAATTCAATAAGAGACGCCTGTCTATTATTGAACTGCTGAAGGATTTGACTCGTCATAAACCCTTGAATCATATGTTTGCCTCCTTTCCTATGAATCGAAAGTTTAACATTAAGGAACCAACACGCCCCCAAAACTGCGGCGATGAATCCGACAAGGCCCCTGAACGCGCAGGGCGGCCAGATGCTCTGCCGTGCCATAGCCCATATTCGATGCAAAACCGTATCCAGGGTACTGTGTATCATACTCTTTCATCATACGATCCCGCTCAACTTTTGCGATGATAGAGGCAGCAGCAATGGAGATACTCTTACCATCTCCACCAATAATCGGTCGCTGTTCCACGGATAGCTGCGGAATGGTTACTGCATCATTCAGTGTAATGTCCGGTACAATGGACAGATTTTGCACGGCTGTTTGCATGGCCCTCAATGTTGCCTGAAAAATATTAATTTCATCAATTAGTGCAGCATCGCTTAACGAAACCGATACAGCCACCGCCTGTTCCATTATCTGTTCGTACATTTCCTCCCGTCTGGCAGCGGGTACTTTTTTCGAATCATCCAGACCGGGCAGATAAAAATCCGGTGACAGAATAACGGCCGCCGTAACAACCGGACCAGCTAACGGTCCGCGTCCTACCTCATCTACACCAGCGATATGTGCGTATCCTTTTTCCCACAACTCCTGTTCATGCGTGCTCATATCAAGCCAGCGCTGATGCAATTGTTGTGCCTTCTCCATGCGCCGGTGCCACTGTTTATACGCCGCCTGTACACCGCTTCGCACATCGGCCGCAAATAATGCTTGTGCCTCTTCCGTTAAGCTCTTGCATGTCAGCAAAAATTCTTTTACTTCTTTTATCGTCATTTCATGTGGATTCAATAAGAACTCTCCTTATATTCACTTTAATATACCAGCACCTTTTTATAACTGTAACCACAAGTCAAACAAACAGCATGTATAACAAAAACGTGCAGCTCTGGCTGCACGTTTACGTTATGAAAATATAGCAAGGCTTATTTTCTCTTAATACGGCGTAATTTCATCCATGCTTACGCGCGCCATATCAATCGTAAATCTGTCATCAGGACGTTCAAGCGAAATTCGGCCCAATTTTCCGCCGCGTAGCTCCCGCAGAATCAATTCAGCGACCTTGTCATAATCGATATGACCACCGCTTACCAGACACCCACGCTTACGTCCAATTTCGTCCAGGAGCGCAAGCTTGCTTTCTTCCAGATTGGACAACTGATATCGACTTTTCAACGCATCTTTATAGTGCATACGCAAGTAGGCGACCACAAAAAGCGCCACTTCCTGAAAGTCGATAATCTCATCTTTAATTGCGCCACTCGCAGCCAGGCGCAAGCCTACTAAAGGGTCTTCAAACCTCGGCCATAAAATTCCCGGCGTATCCAACAGTTCGAGCACTTTGCCTACTTTCACCCATTGTTGAGCTTTCGTTACCGCCGGACGGTCACCCGTTTGCGCTACTTTACGTCCTGCCAGCCGATTCATCAATGATGACTTGCCGACATTCGGAATACCAATAATCATTGCACGAATGGCTCTGTCCTGCATTCCTTTGGCACGGCGCTTTTCCATCATCTCTTCCACCAGAGCCTGACATTCTAGCGGCAGTTTATTTACTCCACGACCGGATAGTGCATCGATTGGCAACGCTGTAACCCCATGGCTAGCAAAATATTGTACCCAGGCCTTCGTTACAGCTTCATCAGCCAAATCAGATTTATTCAATAAGATTAGACGCGGCTTGCCGGAAACAATCTCATCGATCATCGGATTGCGGCTTGATAATGGAAGCCTTGCATCGAGAAGTTCGATGACAACATCGATGAGTTTCAGTTTCTCCGTAACCTGCCTGCGCGCTTTGGCCATATGACCGGGAAACCATTGAATCGTCATATGCCTCACCTACATTTCTTTATGAATTCAAGCTAGTTCAAGCGAATTTTGTCATATGGCCAGATAATAAGCTCTGAACGTCCTACCACATTCTCCACCGGTACAGGACCGATAACACGGCTGTCCGTGCTGTTACGGCGATTATCTCCCATCACAAACACTTCGCCTTGCGGTACTTTCTCAGGACCGAAATCATCCGTCAGCACATAGCCTTCCGCTTTCGCTTCTTCTTTATACTGTTTCAAATACGGTTCAGCAACCGGCTTTCCGTCTATGTATAGCTGGTCATCCTTCATCTCTACCGTCTGATTCTCCGTTGCAATCACCCGTTTAATATAATCCTTCTCCTTTGTCGCATGGAAAACGACAATGTCACCTGGCTTCGGCTCTTGGATATAATAAATCAGCTTGTTTACAATCAGACGCTCACCGTTCTCAAGCGTTGGCATCATCGATGATCCGTCGACAAGAAACGGCGCAAACAAAAAGGTACGGATAATGAGTGCAAGCACTACGGCAATGCCAAGCGCTTTAATCCATTCCCATGCCTCATTTTTTCCCTTCTTCTTTTTGGTTGGTTCAGAGGAGGTTTCGTCAACCATATACTTTCCTCCCTACAATGATGGACTTATCCTTTTTTAACCTGCAAAAAAAGGAGCTTGCTACCAAGCTCCCTTTCTCTCGCATTAACGGCGAATTTCTTTAATGCGTGCTGCTTTACCCACACGATCGCGCAGATAATAGAGCTTCGCACGACGAACTTTACCGTGGCGTACTACTTCGATTTTGTCGATTTTTGGAGAATGAAGCGGCAGCGTACGTTCAACGCCGACACCATAAGAAACTTTACGAACTGTAAAAGTTTCGCTAATGCTGCCTCCGCGACGTTTGATTACAACTCCTTCGAACACCTGAATACGTTCCCGTTGTCCCTCAACTACTTTTAAGTGTACACGTACAGTGTCACCGGGACGGAAGCTAGGAATGTCTTGTTTCATGTTCGCTTGAGCGATTTCACGAATAACTTGTTGCATAAGTTTTCCTCCTTCCAACAGATGTTCATTCCATATGGGAAGTAGACGGCTTTATTCATAACCGCAACCTCACAATAGGAAGAGGACCATCCTAATCCGAACCAAGCTGGCTCACGAGAAATATCATATCATAACCAAATCCAGGTTACAACTCTTGTTTCAACTCTTCTACCATTTTTTTTATTTCCGGTGTTTGCTCGATTTCATTCAGCAAATCTGGCCGACGCTCCAGCGTACGACGCAACGATTCCTTTAGCCGCCATTTCTCAATGTTTTCATGGTGACCGGACAGGAGGACTTCCGGTACATCCCAGCCGCGAAACTCCGCCGGACGCGTATAGTGGGGATGCTCCAGCAATCCTGTACTATACGAATCTGTTACTGCTGATTGTGCATTGCCGAGCGCTCCCTCTTGCAGACGCACCACGCTGTCGATAACGACCATAGCAGGCAGCTCTCCGCCTGTTAACACATAGTCACCAATAGAAATTTCATCCGTTACCAAATGCTCCCGAATACGTTCATCGTAGCCTTCATAATGACCGCAAATAAAAATCAAGTGTTTTTCCTGCGCCAATTCTTCAGCTAGCTTCTGACTATAACGCTGCCCCTGCGGACAAAGCAAAATGACACGTGGACGACTTGTGAGACTTTCTTCTGCTTCCATAGCCGACACAGATTCTACCAAAGATTCCACCGCACGAAAAATCGGTTCAGGTTTCAGTACCATTCCCCCTCCCCCACCATATGGCATATCATCTACTTGACCATGCTTATTTTCAGAAAACTGGCGAAAATTTACGACTCGAAACGAAACAAGCCCTTTATGGTTGGCTTTTCCGACAATGCTCGCACCGAGCACGCCTTCAAACATCTCAGGAAACAGCGTTAAAATATCGATTTTCATGCTGTAAGCGAGCCTCCTAAATTAATCCTTCAAGCAACTGCACCGTAATGCGTTGATTTGTTATATCAACATGTTTAATGACTTCATCAATATATGGAAGAAGAATATCTTTTCCTTTTTCCGGCTTGACCACCCATACATCATTGGCCCCTGGTTGGAGAATTTCCTTGATAATGCCTAAGCGCTGTCCTTCTTGGGTGAATACTTCGCAGCCGATAATATCCTGAAAATAAAACTCCCCTTCAGGCAGCTCTCCGCGGTCTTCTGCTCGTACTTTTAACACGCCACCCTTATACTTTTCCACATCCTGCATATATGGATGGTTTTTAAAAGTCAGCAGGTGAAAGTTTTTATGCTCACGTACCGATGCGATGGTCAACGGCACCGGCTTTTTCATCGTCGGATGAAACAAATAGAGCACGTTGCCTTCCTTATATCGCTCCTCAGGAAAATCAGTTTCCGAAACAACACGCACCTCTCCCTGGATACCATGCGTATTTACCAACTTACCTACGGTAAAAAATTCTCCGCTCACGCCTTTGTTCTCCCTTCACGAATTTCTTTTATTATACCGTCCAATAATACAATTTCCGTTCCTTCCATTACTTTTCCCCAATTGTCCCCTACACTTACTTCTACTTCGCTTTCAACCGTCGTATAATGAAGCTCGCTGCCAAGCGGCAGATTCGCAAGTTGTTCTAATTGAAAAGAAATTCGGGAGATTTTTTCCTCACGCGCCTGCCTCTCCTGTGCAAGGCGACGCTGGACGACGTCAAGTGCTTCCCGCCCCTTACGCTGCGCCTCCTGCAAAAGTTTCTTTGCTTGGAAATTCAGTTGCTCCAGCTCTAATTCATAACGCTTATGCATAGCACCGAACTCTTCCTTCATCTCCTTGCGCGACGATTCAGTCAGTATCATCATGACATTTATTTTGCGCTTTATCTTCAGCATTACGAAAGGCTCCCTTCCTCTCTTCCGTTCTTTCTTCTCTCCAATGTTAAGAAAAGCTGGGATACATTCTCCCAGCTTTCTCATTACTTACTATACGATTTCAATTGTTACGCGCTGGTTTTCTTTTGTAGCCATTGCGCCTACAACGGTGCGAAGAGACTTAGCAATACGACCCTGCTTTCCGATTACCTTGCCCATATCATCCGGATGAACGGACAGGCGATATACAGTATTCCGTTCCTGCAGCACCTCTTCGATCGAAACAGCATCAGGATGGTCGACAAGAGCCTTGGCAATCACTTCAATTAATGATTTCACCTGCTAGTCCTCCCGCCTGCATAAAATAAATTATTTCTTGCTGTTTTTTGCTTCGTGGAATTTCTGCATCAGACCTTGTTTGCGGAACAGGCTGCGAACAGTATCTGTTGGTTGAGCACCCGTAGTAAGCCATTTTAACGCTTTTTCTTCGTCAATTTGAACTTGTGCCGGTTGTGCTACCGGATTATATGTTCCAATCTCTTCAATAAAGCGACCATCACGCGGCGCGCGAGAATCTGCTACTACTACACGATAGAAAGGGGCTTTCTTTTGACCCATGCGTTTTAAACGAATTTTAACTGCCATTTGTTATTCCCTCCATGTTGTGTTTTACACACTAATTAATTATTTTAACAAAGTCATCCATAAATGAAAAGACTTAGTTTCAAACACTTATTGGTTATCCAAGGAACGGAAATTTAAATCCGCCACCCTTTTTCTTTGCTTTATCTGTCATCTTCGTAAACTGCTTCATCATCTTGCGCATATCTTCGAATTGCTTAATGAGACGATTTACTTCTTGAACGCTCGTTCCACTACCTTTGGCAATTCGCTTACGACGACTGGAATTAATGATTTCCGGTTGCTGCTTCTCTTTCGTTGTCATAGAACGAACAATAGCTTCAACCCTATTTAAGGCACCTTCGTCAACTTTTAAATCCTTCATTCCTTTGACCTTGTTCATACCTGGCATCATATTGAGCAATTCATCAAGCGGTCCCATTTTACGGACCTGAGCCATTTGTTCCAGGAAATCTTCAAACGTAAACTCGGCGGTACGCATCTTGCGCTCCAGCTCTTTGGCTTTCTCCTCGTCTACATCCATCTGCGCTTTCTCAATGAGCGTTAATACATCACCCATTCCAAGAATCCGGCTGGCCATTCTATCCGGATGAAAAGGCTCAAGCGCATCCATTTTTTCGCCCATCCCGACAAATTTAATCGGTGTGCCAGTTACAGACTTGACGGAAAGCGCAGCCCCACCTTTCGTGTCGCCGTCCAGCTTGGTAAGCACTACGCCTGTCAACTCAAGCTGATTATTAAAGCTTTCCGCTACATTGACAGCATCCTGACCTGTCATCGCATCTACTACAAGAAGAATCTCATTCGGCTTTGTAATTTCCTTGATTTCCTGTAATTCGCCCATCAAAGTCTCATCGATATGCAGACGACCGGCAGTATCGAGCAATACGTAGTCCAGATGCTCCTCTTTTGCATGTGCGATTGCCTCTTTGGCAATTTCAACCGGACTCACTTTATCTCCCATAGAAAACACAGGAATATTCAGTTGCTTACCAACGACCTCAAGCTGCTTAATCGCAGCCGGGCGATAAATATCGCAAGCTACAAGCAACGGTTTGCGGTTTTGCTTGCCACGTAAATAATTGGCTAGCTTCCCTGTTGTCGTCGTCTTCCCCGCACCTTGCAGCCCCACCATCATTACGATCGTAGGGGGACGAGTAGCGGCCGCAAGCTTGCTTTGGCCTCCGCCCATCAGTTCCGTCAATTCGTCGTTTACGACTTTGATAACCTGTTGTCCCGGTGTCAGGCTTTTCAGCACATCCTGACCAATAGCCCTCTCCTTAACTCGGTTCACAAACTCTTTTACAACTTTGAAGTTCACGTCCGCTTCGAGCAAAGCAAGACGTACCTCGCGCATCGCCTTGGTAACGTCTTCTTCCGTAACTTTCCCTTTGCCGCGAAGCTTGTCAAACGTGGATTGCAGTCGGCTGGCTAAGCTTTCAAACGCCATGGTCCGCCTCCTAATCTATTTCCATTTCTAGCGCAAGAAGTTCATGCGTAAGCTTCATCGCACGTGAATCTTGCGGCGCTTCCATAGACAATTCCCGCTGTAGCTCTTCGAGCAGGGCGTGCCGCTTCTCATAACGGGCCAGTAAACCCAGCTTGCGTTCATACTCTTCTAACGTTCTAGCAATCCGTTTAACCTGTTCGAATACCGCCTGACGGCTGATATCTTCAATTTCGGCAATTTCGCCGAGTGACAGGTCGTCACGGTAATACATTTCAAAGTATTTACGCTGCCTATCTTTCAGCAGCCTTCCGTAAAAGTCGTACAGTAAATGCAGACGTGTGGTTTCCTCCAGCATGGGTTCTGTCCCCCGTGTACGGAAATTCGTGTAAAGCTTAAATCCTTTACAGGAAATAATCATACAGAAGCATTGCGTATGTGTCAAGCTTTTTCTCTTTACTCTTCAGCTTTTTCCACTTCTTCTTTTTCGATCGATGTCGCAAACAATGCATGAACAAATTGTTCAGCATCAAACGGCTGTAAATCATCCATTTTTTCCCCAAGGCCAACAAATTTTACAGGAACTTGTAATTCATTGCGGATGGCAATAACGATACCTCCTTTGGCTGTTCCGTCCAGCTTCGTCAGCACGATACCGGACAGCTCGGCAGATTGGCTGAACGCCTTTGCCTGACTGAGTGCATTCTGGCCAGTCGTCGCATCAAGTACGAGCAAGGTCTCGTGGGGTGCATCTGGAACTTCGCGAGAGATGACCCGTCTGATTTTTGCCAGTTCCTCCATCAGATTGACTTTATTCTGCAAACGGCCGGCAGTATCACATAGCAGAACGTCCGCTTTTCTCGCCCGAGCGTTATGGATGCCATCGTAAATAACAGCAGCCGGATCAGAACCCTGTTGCTGCTTCACAACTTCCACCCCGACGCGCTCACCCCACACCTCAAGCTGATCAATTGCTCCTGCGCGGAATGTATCGCCTGCAGCCAGCAGAACCTTTTTCCCCTGGTTTTTGAACATATGTGCCATTTTACCGATAGTGGTTGTCTTACCGACGCCATTCACTCCGACAAACAAAATGATGTTCAAGCGCCCTTCTTCGATATTAAGCGACGTATCCTCCTCCTTTTCTTGTAGGAGGCCGACCAGCTTCTCCGAAAGGATTGGTTGCAGGTCATGCGCATTCTCGATTTTCTGTTTACGCGCTTCGCTACGCAGCTCGTCTACCAGTTCCATTACTGTATTTACACCGACATCAGCAGAAATCAAAATATCTTCCAATTCCTCATAAAATTCATCATCAATCCGTTTATAACGGCGTACCAAATCTTCTACTTTCTCAAACGCTCCTCGCGTTTTCGTCAAACCTTCCTTAAACTTGTTTGTAATCGTCTGAGTCTGACCGGATATTTTTTCTTTCAGCTTTTTAAAGAAACTCATGACACGCTTCCTTTCCTCCTAAAATTTATCCCGATTTAATGAGCGGTAAGCTCTCAATACGTGCAACTAATCATCAGTGAGAATGAGCCCTCCACTGATAGAAATTTTACTTTACGATACCATCGTCTCGTCTTCTAAACGAACGGATACGAGTTTTGATACACCGGATTCTTGCATGGTCACACCATACAGAACATCCGCTCCCTCCATTGTACCGCGCCGATGTGTAACGACAATAAACTGTGTGTTGGCGCAGAATTCCCGCAAATATTGGGAGAAACGATTGACATTCGCCTCATCCAACGCTGCTTCTACTTCATCCAGCACACAGAACGGCACCGGTTTGACACGCAAAATGGAAAACAATAGTGCAATGGCGGTAAGCGCCTTTTCTCCGCCCGAGAGAAGTGCCAGATACTGCAACTTTTTCCCTGGCGGCTGCGCCACAATTTCAATCCCAGTCTCAAGCAGATTGTCCGGATTAGACAGCTGTAAATCTGCTCGTCCGCCACCGAATAACTGTGTAAAAACGGTCTGGAACTGTTCACGGATCGCCTCAAACGTATCCTTAAAGCGGCGTGACATCTCAGCTTCGATATCAGAAATAACATGGTAGAGCGTTGCTTTCGCTTCGCTCAAATCACGATGCTGGGACAGGAGAAACTCTTGCCGCTCATGCAAACGTTCATACTCTTGGATTGAACCGAGATTGACCGTACCAAGCGCGGCAATTCGCTGCTTGATGCCCTTCACTGTTTTTACGGCTTCATCGATATCATCCGGCGGCGAATAGCTCTCCTTCGCCATTTCATAGCTCAGCTCATATTCTTCACGCAACTTGTGCAACAGATTATCCAGTTCGACGTCCATCCGCTCTACTTTTACTTCGTGCTTATGAAGATTGTCTTCTATTTCTTTGAGCTGGCGGCGCATCTCTTTCGTTTCCGCTTCCTGCTGTGCCAGACGTGCCTGCACTTCCTGGCGCTTTTTGCGCTGCTCCTGGATATGCGTACCGTACCGCTCTTTCTCAGCCCGTAGCGTGCGAATTTCCAGATCAAGCTTCTCTTCCTCTTCATCGCTTGTAGCACTGCTAGAGTCAAGCATTAGCAGCGTTTTGCTGGTCACTTCCAACTCTGTAGTAACCTCTTGTAGATCTGTATCCAGACGGGCATATTCTGTCTGCCGCGCTTCGTATTGCTCCTTGCGTGTGGCGAGCTGAACCTTCAGTTCGGTGATGCGCGCATTTAGTGCTTCCTTGTTCGTTTCCTTCTCTTTTTTGCTGTTCTCTGCAGCCTCAATTTCCTGCTGCTTTTCCTGTTCTGCGATCGTTAATTCTTCAAGCTCTTCTTCCAATGCGGCAATGCGATGCTTAGCCTGCTTGCGTTCTTTATCAAGCACGGACTGATCCTGCTGGAAGAATTCCCATCGTTCCGCAATTGTTTTCTCTGCATTATCGAGCTCACGTAATAATCCTTTTATCTCCTGCTCTTTTAAACGAAGATGCTCACCAGCCGCCCGCATCTCTTCTTGTTGATGCTCCCACGATTCTTCTTCCACCGCCAGCGCTTCCAATCGGGTATAAATATCCTCATTCGCCCGTTTTTGCCGTTCGATTTCTTCTTCAAGCTGCTCCAGCTGACGCTGGCGGCCTAGAAGTTGATTCGATTTCTGTTGTACCGATCCGCCACTCATAGATCCGCCCGGATTTACAACATCACCTTCCAGCGTCACAATCCGATAGCGATATTGCAGAACCCTTGCAACTGCATTGGCCTGCTCCAGCGTTTCAGTAACCACCACGCTTCCCAGAAGGTTGTAGATGATGTTCCGGTAGCGTTCCTCATAATGAATTAGCTCCGCCGCAATGCCAACGACACCCTTCATCTCGGACACACGGACACGCTCGCCCGGTGGCAATTGGCGCGGTTTAATAACATCGAGCGGAAGAAACGTCGCTCTGCCGGCCCGGCGTTGCTTTAAAAGGCCTATTGCCTGGCGTCCTACTGTTTCATTCTCTACTACCACATGCTGTAGGGCACCCCCTAGCGCAATTTCAATCGCAGTCTCATGCTGCTTTTCGACCGATATTAATTCAGCCACAGCGCCTTCTATCCCTGCAAATCCATGCTCACGGGCTTTAAGGATTTCCTTTACGCCTTGCATAAAACCGGAAAAGTCAGCCTGCATCTCCCTCATCACATCGTGTCGTGAACGAAGGCTATTCAACTTGTGCTCACCTTCACGCAGCGCCTCAAGCCAGCGTGATTTTTGTTCAGCCTTTTCTTTTTGCGCGGCCATCTGCCTTTTAAACGAATCGATGCTTTCAAGAAGCTCGGCTGATACTCTTTCCAGCTCTTGTGTAAGCTCTGACCTGCGTTCCGTCAAGCTCTCCTTCTGCTCGATGAGCTGCTGATTGCTTGCCTCAAGACGCTCCCATCGCTGCCGATTGGTTTCGATCGCTTGTTGATGATGACGAATTTCATTTCGCATTGATGCCATTTGATTTAGAATATCGAAATAATCGGCCTTCAAACGCTCGATGTCTCCATCGGAGAACCGGGCAAAGTTCATATATCGCTTCTGTTCAAGCTGAAGCTCTTTTTCCAGTCTTGCCACTTCTTTGCCCGCAACTTCTACTTGTCGCCCAGCCTCTGCAATAGCGTTGCGCAATGCCTCCTGCTTTTGGTTGAGCGCTACTGCTTTGCCACGTGCATCTTGCTTGTTCTTGCTGTAATTGCGCAGACGCTCACGTAATACTTCACGCAGGCCTTCTTTTTTCTCCCCTTCTTCGGTAACATCAAGCAAACGTTGTTGTAGCTCTTCAAGCACTTGATCCTGCTCGTTCGCAAACGCGCGCAGGTCAGCGGTCTTGGCATCCATGCTATTAATACTTGCGGAACGCTCAACCTGCTCGCCTTCCAGCTTGTCCACGAATGCCTTCATCTCTTCCCACTCGCTATGCAACAAATCAAATTGCTTAACGTATAGACCGATTTCATGTTCAGCAAGCGTTTCCTTCAGCGAGAGATATGACCTTGCCTTTTCTGCCTGCTCTTCAAGCGGCTGGATTTGTTCTTCGATCTCCCCCATAATATCCTGCACGCGCACCAAATTCTGTTCTGTCTCATCCAGCTTCTTTACGGCTTCTTTTTTGCGTGCTTTATATTTCACGATTCCGGCCGCTTCTTCAAACAATGCACGCCGATCCTCAGAGCGGGTACTTAGAATCTCTTCGATCCGACCCTGGCCGATAACCGAATACGCTTCCTTGCCAACACCTGTATCCATGAATAATTCTACGATATCTCGCAATCGACAGCTCTGCCGGTTGATGGAATATTCACTTTCACCGGAACGATAAACTCTACGAGTGACAGTAATCTCAGAGAAGTCCATCTTAATCCGTTGGTCGGTATTATCAAGCGTTAAAGACACTTCACAGAAGTTCACAGGCTTGCGTGAATCGCTTCCCGAGAAAATAATATCTTCCATCTTCGCACCGCGCAGTGATTTTGCGCTCTGTTCGCCGAGCACCCAGCGGATAGCGTCAGAGATATTGCTTTTGCCGCTACCGTTCGGTCCGACAACAGCTGTTACGCCCGGCACAAATTCCAATTCTGTGCGGTCAGCGAACGATTTAAATCCTGTAATTTCGAGGCGCTTTAAATACATAGATTCACTCTCCATCCTCCCTGATCACTATATGTAAACAGGTCATCCTTGCCATGAACGTTTTTTCTATATAAACCGATAGTAACCTACTGATATATTATCGTTGTATTCTTTCATCACACACACCAACATAGCACATAAATATTTATATAAAAAATGTATCATTGTCCTGAGAGGATGTCACTACACGCTGAAAAAAGAAAAAACGGTTAAAAACGAGGCCCTGGCATAACCGGTAAAGATGTTCGTCCCCAGGTGTCCAGGTGGCCTCGTTTTTCCCCGTTTCAAACCGGCTGCAAGCCGGATACTTTATATACACATTACAGGTCAGTAAAAGCAAGGGATTGTACAGGCCCCTCTTCCATCTGCCATCTCAATTGCCTGCGGGGAAGACTTCTGTCTAGCATCAAGGAAGCTTTACCGCCCGCATCCACAAGAACGGAAATGGCCTGTTTCCAGCTTTCACCTTTGCGGCCTCGCAACGCGGTCTCATCTGCCGGATGAATCGAGACTTGAAGCGAAGCTGTTGAACCGTACATAACCCTCTCCATCATTCGCTTCAGCAACCGACGAAACAGCTCCTCTTCCACCAATTGGCGAAACGAAGGATGGAACGGACCAGCCAATACAGTACCTTCCCCCCGCAAATCGTCCGACGCATGCAGCCCCATACGGATAACCGGAATATCGGCTTTCAACAACGGCAGCCAAATCTCCGCTGTCCATCGCACCGCTTCTTCTATCGATAATGGCTTATATTGATGTGTTGCGTATAACCACTCAAGCTCCGTACCGGAAATGACTAACGCAGGATAAATACGCGTAAAATCAGGCGCAAGCTCCACGATCGCTTCAGCAGTACGCACGCTTTTCTCAAGCGTATCTCCTGGAAGACCCGGCAAGATCTGCAAGCCCAGCTGTACGGACGGATACTGCCGAATGACCCGGACCGCTTGCTCTACTTGTGCTGCCGTATGACCTCTTTTAGACAAGTGGAGCACTTCATCATCAAGCGATTGACAGCCAAGCTCTATCGTAGTAACTCCGTATGAGAGGAGATATTCCATGATATGTGGCGCGATGTAGTCTGGACGCGTGGACAAACGAATGCCATGTACCCGGCCCGCCACCACATACTCTTTTGCTACCGTCAACAGCATTGTCTGATAACTACGGGGCAGGCCGGTAAAGCTCCCGCCAAAAAACGCGATCTCCGCTTCCTGCCCGCTGTGCACAGTGGTTAGCTGCTCCTCAATTGAACGCCGCACCGCTTCTTCCGTTAGCATGTTCTCCCTCTTCCGTCCGGTAATCCGGGCTTGGTTGCAAAACACGCAATCTTTTGGGCAACCTTGATGCGGCACGAACAATGCAATGTTTATATGCTGTTTCATATCGTTTTTGTCACCTTCATTACTTTACGGCAAGATGCTTCATAGCCATAGCGGCCGCATGCTGCTCGGCTTCTTTCTTCGATCGGCCTGTACCTTGACCAAGCACGTTACCATTCAGCATTACTTCGGAGACGAACTCGCGGCTGTGCGCCGGACCTTTCTCCTGTACGATCCTGTACTGGATTTCTCCGAGGCCATCGCGCTGTACGTATTCTTGCAGTTGACTTTTATAATCTGTAACCCGGGTAAATTCTCCATTATTGATTCGCGGATATACATATTTCTCCAAAAAACGGAACACAATGCCCAGCCCTTGATCAAGATACAGAGCTCCGATAAAGGCTTCAAACACGTCCGCAAGTAGCGCAGGACGAAATCTGCCCCCGGTTAACTCCTCCCCCTTACCGAGAAGAATAAGCTCACCAAATTTAAGCTGATTCGCGAACATAACCAGAGACGGCTCACAAACGATGGCGGCTCTTAGTTTGGTTAACTCCCCTTCGGACATTTTGGGAAAATGGGTATAAAGAAATTGGGAAACAGTCAACTCCAGCACCGCATCGCCGAGAAATTCAAGACGCTCATTGTCCTGAAACAGCTTGCCTCGGTGCTCGTTTACATATGAAGAATGCGTAAACGCCTGTCGGAGAAGTTTTTCATTTTTAAAACGGACCCCAATTTCCTGTTGGAATCGTTCAAAATCCACTGCCTTATTCACCACCAAAAGTGTATCAGTCTATATACTTTTTAAAAACAAGGGTCGCGTTATGTCCACCGAAACCAAGTGAATTAGACAATGCCACGGTAACATTCATCTTTCTTGCTTCGTTCGGCACATAATCAAGATCACATTCAGGATCCGGTGTTTCGTAGTTAATAGTCGGAGGTACAATTTGATCGCGAAGGGCCAGTACACAGGCAATCGCCTCGATACCGCCAGCGGCCCCAAGCAGATGACCCGTCATCGATTTAGTAGAGCTAATGGCTACTTTGTATGCATGGTCCCCCAGCGATTTCTTAATAGCCATCGTTTCAAACTTATCATTATAATCAGTGGATGTGCCATGTGCGTTAATGTAGCTTACTTCTTCCGGCGCTATTTCTGCATCCTTGAGAGCTGCCGTCATCGCCCGTGCTGCACCTTCACCGCCCGGAGCAGGTTGGGTTAAGTGGTATGCATCTGCACTCATACCGTAGCCGATGATTTCAGCGAGAATGTTCGCACCACGCTTTTTCGCATGTTCCAATGACTCAAGCACAAGAATACCTGATCCCTCTCCCATAACAAACCCATCACGCTCATTATCAAACGGACGACTCGCTTTCTTCGGAGCATCATTGCGTGAGGAAAGGGCCTTCGCATTGGAGAAGCCAGCCACCGCCATCGGACGAATCGAAGCCTCTGTTCCTCCGGTAATCATAACATCAGCAATGCCACGTTCGATGATTTTAAATGCATCACCGATCGAGTTCGTCGCGCTGGCACACGCCGTAATCGCTGCACTGTTCGGTCCCTTAGCCCCAAGAACGATCGATACCTGGCCAGATGCCATATTCGCTATCATCATTGGCACGAAAAAGGGGCTTACGCGCCGAGGACCTTTTTCCATAAGGAGGGTATGCTGCTCTTCCCACGTACCCAGGCCGCCAATGCCTGAACCGATATATACGCCTATGTTTTCGGCGTTTTCCTCAGTAATCTCAAGACCTGCATCCTCCACCGCCATTCTTGCTGCAGCAATCGCAAATTGCACGAAACGGTCCGTACGCTTAATGTCCTTCTTATCCATATATTCTTCCGGGTGGAAGTCCTTTACTTCAGCGGCAAATTTCGTCGAAAAGCCTTCTGTATCAAACGCGGTAATGTAGTCCACACCGGATTTACCCGTAAGCAACCCTTCCCAGAATTCCTTTACGTTATTGCCGAGCGGTGTGATGGCTCCCACACCTGTTATTACTACACGATTTCTCATGGTTTCACCTCGGAATATGATAACAATGGAATAAAGCAGCGTCTTTTTTATAGGAAGCTGCCACATAACCCACAATGAGGAGAAAGTCCCGCATACATATACGGGACTTTTCCTGAAGCTGCGTGCTTCACCTTACTTGTGGGCTTGTATGTATTTAATTACATCACCCACAGTCGTGATTTTCTCTGCGTCTTCGTCGGAAATTTCCAGATCGAACTCATCTTCAAGTTCCATCACTAGCTCTACGACATCAAGAGAGTCTGCGCCGAGATCGTCTTTGAAAGAAGCTTCCTCTTTAATCTCAGATTCGTCAACGCCGAGGCGATCCACGATGATTTTTTTCACACGGTCAAATGTATCTGCCACTGCTTTCACCTCCTCTCAAGCGGTGATCATTTGTTTATTATACGCTGTCTTACATGTACATGCCACCATCAACATGGAAAACTTGGCCTGTAATATATTCAGCTTTTTCTGAAGCAACAAAGGCTACCATATTAGCGATATCCTCCGGCTTGCCAAGACGGGCGAGCGGTATCTCACCAAGCAATGATTCTTTCGTGTCTTCGCCAAGCACAGAAGTCATATCTGTTTCGATAAATCCCGGAGCAACTGCATTCACGGTAATGCCGCGGCTGGCCAGTTCACGGGCAACTGACTTCGTCATCCCGATGACACCTGCTTTTGCTGCCACATAATTCGCCTGTCCTGCGTTACCCATAACGCCGACGACCGAAGAGATATTGATAATACGGCCGGACCGCGCTTTCATCATTGGGCGTGTTACCGCTTTAATACAATTGAACACTCCCTTTAGATTGATGGCAATAACCTCATCAAACTCCGCCTCTTTCATGCGCATTAGCAGATTATCCCGGGTGATGCCCGCATTGTTTACCAGGATATCCAGTTTGCCCAGCTCATCTATTGTTTGCTTCACCATCGTTTCGACTTCGTCTGCATCCGCTACGTTTGCCTTTACTACAAGAGCACGTCGGCCCAGCCTGGCAATTTCGTCCGCTACGTCCCGGGCAGCTGCTTCATTGCCTGCATAATTAATGGCTACATCTGCGCCCTGGCGGGCCAACTCAAGCGCAATCGCGCGCCCAATCCCTCTGGAAGCACCGGTAACGAGCGCAACTTTTCCTTCAAGCATCCTCTCTCCCCCTTATTTCTGTACCTGTAACTGTTCAAGCGCTTTTTCTAGTGTCACCATATCCTGAATGCTTATCGTCCGTACCTTGCGATCAACCTTCTTAACCAATCCGGATAATACCGTACCTGGTCCAATCTCGATAAACAAGTCAACGCCTTCATCCAGCATAAAGCGTACACTATCTTCCCACAGTACCGGAGAAGCGACTTGCTTAATCAAGGAGGCCTTAATTTCTTCTTTCGCCTGTACAACATTCGCAGATACGTTAGCTACTACCGCCACCCCGGCATCTTGAATCATATATTCGTCGAGCTTACGAGAAAGCTTCTCCGCTGCCGGTTCCATCAGCATAGAATGAAACGGGCCGCTTACATTTAACGGAATGACTCGCTTAGCACCGTTGGCTTTTGCCACGTCCCCTGCCTGTGCTACCCCTTCCGCACTGCCGGAAATAACGATCTGTCCTGGGCAATTCAGATTGGCAAGCTGTACAGGATAGCCTGCTTCTGTAGTGCTTTGGCATATTTCTGTCAAAGCTTCACGATCCATGCCCATAACAGCAGACATGGCCCCCTGTCCCGCAGGCACAGCTTCTTCCATATATCGTCCGCGTGAACGTACAATTTGTACAGCATCCGCAAATGATAATGCCCCCGCCGCCACTAACGCTGAATATTCACCCAGGCTATGACCGGCAACATAATCGGGAGTCACGCTCGCTTTCTCTTTCAGCACGTTAAGTATAGCGATGCTGTCCGTCAGAATAGCTGGCTGCGTGTTAGCCGTCAAGCGCAATGTATCTTCCGGTCCCTCAAAGCAGAGAGCGGATAGTGAAACGCCTAGCGCTTGATCCGCTTCATCAAACACCGCCTTCGCAGCCGATTCCTGCTCGTATAAATCCGCCCCCATACCTACATATTGCGATCCCTGCCCGGGAAAAATGAACGCGATCTTGCCCATTATTCCCCCTCCTTTTTTTCCTTGGTCGACCATTTTATAACCGAGGCTCCCCATGTTAAACCGCCGCCAAACCCTACAAGCACTAGCGTATCTCCATCTTTGATCCGCCCTTCGCTAACCGCTTCGTCGAGCGCGACCGGGATCGATGCAGATGACATATTGCCGTAACGGTTCAGGTTCACGACTACCTTGTCATACGGCAGGCCTAAACGTTTGACCGCCGAATCAATAATGCGAAGGTTCGCCTGATGCGGCACTAGGAAGTCGACATCCTCTTTTGTAATGCCAGCTTTTAGAAGTGCCTGGTCAGATGCAGTATTCATAGCCCGAACCGCAAACTTGAATACTTCTCCGCCTGCCATGTGAATGTAATTCTCAGGGCTGCCCGGCTTTACTTTCGGAACCGGAATACGCGATCCCCCTGCTTCAAGCTTCAACAGTTCTGCACCGCCGCCATCTGCTCCCAATTCAAAGGATAGAAACCCATTTCCTTCCTCCACAGGACCGATAACAGCCGCACCCGCTCCATCGCCAAAAAGCACACATGTACTGCGATCGGACCAATCAACAATTTTGGAGAGCGACTCTACGCCAATGACCAGTGCGTAACGGTATGTTCCACTGGAAACAAATTGCGCTGCAACAGATGCACCGTATAAAAACCCGGAGCATGCGGCAGATAAATCAAATGCAGCTGCACGTTTGGCTCCTAGCTTTTCCTGTATAATGCACGCCGTAGATGGAAAGAACATATCCGGGGTAACTGTCGCCACAATGATAAGGTCGACTTGTTCAGCAGCAATACCGGCTTTCTCCAGCGCCTGCCGCGCGGCGGCCGCTGCCATATCAGAAGATGTTTCATCCGGGCGAGAGATTCTTCTCTCTTTAATCCCTGTGCGGGATACAATCCATTCATCTGATGTTTCCACCATCTTCTCCAGATCGGCATTCGTTAACACTTTCTCCGGCAAATAACGCCCCGTCGCCAAAATGCCTGCTGTCCGACTTGTCTTAAACATGGTTATCCCCGCTTTCTCCTTGAATTTCTCGCGCGATAAGACTGTTTACGTCCTGCTCTACAAATTTCTTTGCTTGCTTGATAGCGGTATAAATAGCACGCGCATTAGAAGAACCGTGCGCTTTGATACACGTACCCTGTACCCCCATAAGCAACGCTCCGCCATATTCTGCATAATCCATCTTCATTTTCATGCGCCTAAGTCCCGGACGCAACATCATCGCCGCTAATTGGCTAGTAACTGTACGTGTAAACTCTTCTTTCATGACAGACATCATCGTCTTCGCCATGCCTTCCATCGTCTTAAGTAGAATATTTCCGGAAAATCCGTCACAAACGACAACGTCACATACATGCTCCATTACATCTCTTGCTTCCACATTGCCAACAAAGTTTAGCGAACTTTCCTGTAGCAAGCCATACGTTTCTTTCGTCAGGTCATTCCCTTTTCTTTCTTCTGTGCCTACATTAAGCAAACCAATACGAGGTGATTTTACACCCATCACTTTTTCAGCATATATACTTCCCATAATTGCATACTGCAACAAATTTCTCGGATGAGCATCCATATTAGCACCGGCATCAAGAATCATCGCGCCCCCAGTGTCTATCGTCGGCACAATCGGGCTTAACGCTGGACGGTCAATGCCTTTAATACGACCGGTAATCAAAAGGGCCGCTGTCATAAATGCACCGGTATTACCAGCGGAGATAATAACATCCGCTTCTTTATTTTTCACCATGGTTACGCCGACCACAAGTGATGAATCGCGTTTTCTTCGCACCGCTTTCACCGGTTCTTCGTCGGCTTCAATAATCTCGCTTGCATGTCTAATCTCAATGTTTTTTGGCGCCTGCGCTAGCATGGGTGCAAGTCTTGCTTCATCACCCACAAGCACGAGACGGATGTCAGGCATCTCTCGCGCCGCTTCAATAGCGCCTTCAACATTCGAGGCGGGAGCCAAGTCTCCCCCCATCGCATCTATTGCAATAATCATACTTCCTCCTGTTTGCGGCCGGTCTGCGCGTCAAAGTCCCTCATGCGGAATACGCGAAACGTGCCGCTGAATACGAGCTCATCCTGCACTCTCGTCTCCACCCGTACTTTGCTCTGATCACCCTTTGTCTCGCGGACAGCGGCCTTGGCCACTAGCCTTTCGCCGAGACGTACCGGACGGATGTAGCGGATTCGCGCTGCGGCCGTTAGAACAACGTCCGCATCAATGACCGCGACAGCCAGCGAATTGGCCTGAGCAAATATATGATGCCCGCGGGCAATCTGCGTTCGAGAAAAAATGTGTTCCTCCATAATCTCAAGTAGGGAAATCCCCGAACGGTCCAGCTCGATATCAAGCAATTCCCCTACCATTTCTTCCAGCGGAAGCGACTTTACTTCATCCAGGGACTTTTTAGCCACACTCTTAATACGCTCCCGCACCTCCGGAATGCCGAGTTCCAAACGGTCGAGGCGAATGGTCTGGATGCTGACGCCAAAATGCGCGGCAAGCTCTTCGTCCGTATAGAATGGACTTACCGCAAGCAAATTGTGCAGTGCTTCCTGGCGAGCTTTCTTCGCAAGGCGAGCCATCCTACTTCACCACCTATAGTCTTTCCACATGCTCAGCCGTTCTTATTACCAGCTACTAATAGCAGTATATAGAAATTTTTTTGAAATAACAACGTTCTTTTTTGATTTTTGCCATGTTAATTTCTCGCGTCAAAAAACAAATTCCTGCTTCTACAGAAAACTAGTCAATATTCGGTAAAAACAGACATAAGTAATACAATTTCATTTTTGCTTAATACATCGAAAAACAAAAGGAGGCAGAATGGTATCATCCATCCTGCCTCCTGTGCGTTTGAAATTAAGCGTTATTCACAACCTGGTTTCCTTTGTATGTGCCGCAGCTTTTGCATACGCGGTGAGCCAGCTTCATTTCGCCGCACTCAGGGCATTTTACCATGCCCGGCACTTCCAGTTTGAAGTGAGTCCGACGCTTATTTTTGCGAGTTTTTGAAGTCCGTCTTTGAGGTACTGCCATTTATCCCACCCCCTTCACAAGATTACAGTCAAAGCATCTATTTGATGGGACAAGTTATCCATCAAAACACAACAATCATCATACCTGATTTTCAGGTAAATGAAAAGCTTTTATTTGTCTAGCTTTCCAAAAAGTTCACCCAGCACAGCAAGACGCGGGTCGATCCGCTCCACTACGCAACCACAGCTTTTCTCATTGCGGTTTGCACCGCATTCCGGGCATAGCCCTTTACAATCCTCATTGCATATGAGCGTGTGTGGCAACGATAACAGCACAGCTGCCTCCAAGTATGGTGTTATATCAATCTCGTCATCTTCAAGCGGATGAATCTCCATCTCCTCGTCCACTTCAAACTCGATTTGATTTTCATCCATAAACGTTTCCTTAATCGCTACATCATAACGGTACGGAAACTTAACCAAACAACGGGCACATTCCATCGTCAGTTCCCCCGATATCCGGCCTTCGACGATAAATAAACCCGAAGTCGCATACGCTTCCCCGGTAAAGCGGGCAGGCTCCGCCGAGATAAGTTGCTGGTGCTTTCGCCCAAGGTTCAACTTCACCGTCTCATCAATCGGAAGCGTGCCGCCTCGCAGTTGAAGCAGCTGATTTTTCTTCAATTTCATACATACGCCACCTCGTTTCGAGCAACAAAAATTATTATACTTTTCCCAGAATAATATGTCAAGGAAACAATATTGACACCTTATTTATTTAACATGATATTTATTCATAATTGCCTTTGTTTTCCCTCATGCTTTATCATGGAAACAAACCAATCGCAAAGGAAGAACCATATGAAAACAGTTGGAATTGTGGTCGAATACAACCCCTTGCATAATGGACATACATACCATTTCACCGAAGCTAAAAAGCAAACTGCCTCAGACGCGGTCGTCGCCGTGATGAGCGGACACTTCCTGCAGCGTGGCGAGCCTGCCATTGTAAACAAATGGGCTCGCGCGGAAATGGCTCTCCATATGGGTGTAGACCTCGTGTTGGAAATTCCATTCGTCTATGCTACACAGAACGCTGAGCAATTCGCTTTCGGATCTATCGCCACTCTGCATGCCACCGGAATAGTGGATGAAGTATGCTTCGGCTCGGAGAGCGGCGACATCGCCTGGATTGAAAAACTTGCCGCCGTACTGGCGGAGGAACCATTGGCTTTTCAGGAAGCTCTGCACAAAGGGCTGGCTCAAGGCTGGAGCTATCCTGCCGCATACGGAGCAGCCATTCAGGCTCTATTCCCTTCTCCGGCGGCTGATGCGTTGCAGGATTATGCAGCGGAACCGAACAATATTCTCGGTTTGAACTATTGCCTGGCATTGCACCGTCTGCAAAGCCCGATGCGTCCCACCACCATCAAACGCCAAAAAGCCGGTTATCACCAGGAGACTGTCACAGATCAACACATCGCAAGCGCTACTGCTCTGCGAAAATTAATTGTCGACCATGCTAACGACGGCCTTCATACCATTCGCCCTTATGTTCCGCCGAGCACGTTTGAAATATTGCAGGCAGAGAAAACAGCCGGCCGCTTCCCCTTAACATGGGAACGCTTCTACCCGTACCTTCAACATCAATTGCTCACTCGCTGGCCGGGAGAACTTACCGCTATTCATGAAATGAATGAAGGTATTGAACACCGCATCTTACAGGCGCTGCCTCGGTCTACCTCGTTTGATGATCTGGTAGAGACGGTAAAAACAAAACGCTACACCTGGGCCCGGATACAACGGCTGCTCCTATATAGTATGCTCAACCTGACACGCAGCAAAATGGCTGCAATAAATGTAAAACAGGGCCCCGCCTATATTCGCGTATTGGGTTTCAACCGGACCGGGCAGCATTTATTAAAAAGGATGAAGAAAACAAGTTCATTGCCCGTTATTACTCGCATCGCGAAAGATAAACACCCGATGCTTATGCTTGATGTCCAGGCCGGAGCGCTGTACGCGCTAGGATTACCTGAAACGTTGCGCCAAAATGAAATGCAGCGGGAATATTGGCAACCTCCGCTGCATCTTGATCATGCTTGATTTTATTTTCCATTCTTCGGCGGAAGACCTTCCAAATATTTTATAGCGTCATCCACCGTACGTACCGGCACAATTTTCATTTTGGTGCCAAGCTTTTCCGCCTCGGCTTTTGCATCTTCATAATTGGAACGTTGCTTGCTGCCTGCTGGAACAGAATTATCTGGCGCAAAAAAGATATCGGCTTTCATTTTATCCGAAGCCCGTACTTTGTGTTCGATTCCGCCAATCGGACCGACTGTTCCTTTTGCGCCGATCGTGCCTGTTCCAGCAACACGGTAGCCTTTTGTCAAATCACCTGGTGTCAACTGGTTTAGAATTTCTAATGTAAACATCATCCCGGCAGATGGGCCACCTATATTTTCAGATGAAATTGTTACCCGTTTAGGCAGCTCAATTTCCCTTTTCGTTACCGGGCCTTCCGGGTTCGGATAAGCAATGCCGATGCCGGCCCTTGCTTCTTTCTCACCCGGTACTTTCGGGAAAGCTTTTAGCGTAATTTCCGCCTTGCGCGTCTTGCCGTCCCGGTCATACGTGAGCGTAACTGTCTCTCCGGCTTTCTTTCCTTTAAGCGAGTTCAGCAGTTGCTGGGCATTTGTAATCTTTGTCTCATCTACCTTCGTAATCACATCTCCGATTTTCAGGTAGTTCTTTGCCGGCATATCTGGTACGAGAAAGACGACATTTGCTCCCTTTTCTTTGATCTTCACAGGCAATCCTGCTTTGCGAAACGCAACAATCATCGCATTCTCCTGCGAGTTTGTCATCTCTTGTAACTCGCGAAGATTATACTGCTCGTCCGTTTCATGCGGACTGTGGATTGCGCTTTCCTTTACAAGCTCAGAATACGGATCGGCCTTTGCATACAAATAACCTAATACGTTCGCTTTACCCATCCGTACCGTAGTTAGCATGAGAACGCCCTTTTCGTCCTTATGTCCACCCTGGACAGTCACCATGGGCTGAAGCTCGATTGCCGATCCCGGACGGATAATATAATAGCCTGTCGGGCTCAGCGCAACGGCGAGTAACGCTACTGCAATAAGTGCAGCAGCAATAAAAGGTGCGAATCTGCTCTTAAAAAAATGTCGGCGTCGAGTCATGCGTGCCTCCTCCAATCTTCCATCTTCTCCTGTATATGCGGTATCATTAATCGTGCCGCCTTTCTGCCTTCTTCAATAATTATGTCAATATTCGTAAACGAAGTGGAACTGAAGCGTCCGACATCCGGTCGAATCATTACATCCGCGTGTATCGTACGATGGAGGAATATTTCCCTCTCCATTACATCGATAGTCTGAAAAATAACATCAAAAAATGTACGCACCGGGCTGTTGGAAGGAGCCAGCGATACGTCGACCCCGATGGTCAACTCCGAACCCATCGTACGAACAAGCTCAATCGGCACCCGATCCACAACCCCCCCATCCACCAACAGTTTATTACCCAGTTTATACGGTACAAAAATGCCCGGTATGGAGACGCTTGCGCGTACCGCTTCATGAATTGGCCCTTCTGTAAACACTACTCTTTCTCCTGAAGCCAGATCAGTAGCGACAATGGAAATCGGGCGTTCCAGTTCTTCTATGTTCTTGCTACGAGTTAGTAGCTTCACAATATGGCGCAACTTCTCTCCCGTAACAAAGCCCATACCGGGAACGCAAAGATCCAGCCAATGCTTTCGCTTTAGATTAATAGCAAGCTTCTCCATCATCTGTGGCGTAAATCCACATGCATACAGTGATGCAATAAGACTTCCCATGCTGCTGCCTGATAAATAGGCAGGCATGATACCATGCTCTTCAAGTATTTCCAGTACGCCGATGTGCGCAAAACCGCGCGCGCCGCCTGCGCCTAAAGCCAATCCGATGTGCGGCATACTTCTCCCCCCGATTTTTGTTTTCCTTTCGCTTACGCTATTGTCCTGCAGTCAGGTCTATTTTGTCTCCTTGTCCCGTACATATAAGGATAGGCCCTGTCTGTCCCGGCAGGATAACAGCGCCCTACACAAGAGAATAAGGAGAAATGCTTATGCGTGCCATAAAGCCATACGTGATTACTATTCTGTTCGCCGTCTGCTCCTTCGTATTGGCGGCAAGTCTGGTGCTATTCCCAGATACGTCGTTTTTGGCGGCGCTAAGAGGGCTGAAAATCTGGTGGGATGTTGTCTTCCCTGCATTGCTTCCATTTTTCATTACATCGGAAATACTTCTTGGACTTGGTTTGGCCCACTTTATGGGAATATTACTCGAACCGCTCATGCGTCCTATCTTTAATATTCCTGGTCCCGGCTCTTTCGTTTGGACAATGGGCTTCGCTTCCGGGTATCCCATCAGCGCCAAGCTAACCGTTCGTTTACGCGAACAAAAGCTGATCTCTCAGGCTGAGGGTGAACGCCTTGTATCTTATACTACGACGGCTGATCCCGTTTTTATTACTGGAGCGGTGGCAATCGGCTTTTTTAGCAATGCTAAAGTAGGCCTCATACTGCTCATCTGTCATTATACGACAGCCATTCTTGTCGGATTCATTATGGCCCGCCATAATCGAAATGGGGAACGTACACCTTACTTGCCTGATACATCCCGCTCGACTTTATATCGAGCGTTGACCGCAATGCACCATGCCCGCCTGCAGGATGGCCGGGCATTCGGCAAACTGATGGGTGATGCCGTGATGACCTCCCTGCATACACAGCTTTTACTTGGCGGTTTTATACTGTTTTTTTCCGTGTTGCTTGATTTATTTACGAAGTTGAAAGTGATTGCACTGCTGTCGGTGTTGCTTGGCAATGTACTATCTTTTTTCGGTTATCCGGTTGAAGCTGCACAGGCATTCATCTATGGGTTATTTGAGGTAACGCTCGGAGCTAAGGAATCAAGCGAGCTATTCGTCTCCCTTTCCCCGGCATTCGTTATGGCGACCGCAAGTGCCATACTTGCCTGGGGAGGATTATCCGTGCACGCCCAGGTAGCGAGCATGCTTGCAGAAACAGACATACGTTACCGTCCCTTCCTGTTCGCACGTCTTTGCCATGCCGCTTTTGCATTCTTGTTCACTTACACCATCGGTGCATTTTTGTATGGCAAATTGCAGAATACCGCGCAAAGTGCGCTTCCTGTATGGCTCTCATACGATCCGACACGAGATTCGCTCTGGACGCTTTCCTCTTCATGGCAAGCACTCTCGCTTCTAGTATGTGCCGGAACACTCCTATTCACTATCATATCGGTACGTATCGGTGCCTGGCTTACTGAAAAATAGTGAAAAAAACACGCCTGTTGATTATCCATAAGGTAGAAGAAAGAAGGTGCACGCATCGCAAGCTTTTCAGTAGTACAATCGAAAGAAAGTAGATGTCGCTTTCTTATCCATCATCGAAAAAACCCCGTACTAGCGGGGTTCTCCAAATTTTTCACGCAGCGCTTTTTCTACCACGGGCGGTACAAGGCTACTAACATCGGCGCCATATTTACCGACTTCTTTCACGATGCTGGAGCTCAAAAAGGAATACTGGTTGTTAGTCATCATGAAGAATGTCTCAATTTTGTTATCTAACAGACGATTGATGGATGCCATCTGCATCTCATATTCGAAGTCCGATACGGCGCGCAACCCTTTAATAATGGCTCTGGCGCCTTTTTCGTGCATATACTCCACAAGCAGACCTGTAAACGTATCCACTTCGACATTCGGCATATCCTTTGTTACTTCACGTAAAAGCTCCAGCCTTTCTTCAATCGTAAACACTGGGTTTGTTTTATTACGGTTGATGAGTACAGCCACAATGACTTTGTCGAATACTTTTGTTCCTCGTTGAATGATATCAAGGTGTCCGTATGTAACCGGGTCGAAGCTTCCTGGACATACTGCAATGCTCAATAGTACCCCTCCTTCTCGCTATCCTTCGTTTCGATAAACTGTAATCATTGTCTGTCCGTATGTTACTTCTCTTATTTTATCCACACTGCCAATCTGATTACATAACTCATCCTTTACATCATGCTCAGCTACAATCATGGCATTTGGTGCAAGCAAGCCATGATCAACCATAATGGCGATTTGGCTTTCGATCTTCTGTTCGGCATATGGGGGATCAAGAAATACGATATTGAACATAAGCTCTCTTTTTTTCAGCGCGTTAAGAGCCCGGTTTGCGTCGTTACGATACACTTCTGCCTTCTCATTCATCTCCGTAGAACTCAGGTTCTGCTGAACAATTCCGATCGCCTTGCGGTTTGCATCAACAAAAATACATTTCTCCGCTCCGCGACTCAATGCCTCAATGCCGAGTCCTCCCGTTCCTGCATATAAATCAAGAACCAGTCCTCCGTCAAAATAAGGACCGATCATATTAAAAATGGACTCCTTCACTTTATCCACTGTCGGACGCGTGCCCTTTCCTGGCACGGCCTGTAGCGGATGTCCTTTTTTTGAGCCTGCTACCACTCGCATCATTTCCACTCCACTGTTATCCGTTTTTAAACGTCGTTAGTATATCATAAACCAATATTTCGGTAAATAATTAGAACGCTTTCTTACATCTCATGTATATTATGGACAATCTCCGTCCAAAATAAGGGTAGCGGCACGGATATTCCGTGTTGCCGACAACCGCGGAGAAGACTTACGTTTCCCCATAAGCTCTTCCTCCGGTTTCTCCTCTCCCATTATGCAGGCCAGGCGCATCGCGTTTGGCGTGCCCGTCCGGTTTGTTGCCGGGCGGTTTTTTTTTGCTTTTCGCTCATAGAATATGATGATAAGATTAAAAACAATAAAGGAGGGGTGAAAGCAACCGTGAATGGATTTATTGATCAAATCACCCGGTCCGTGCTCGAATTTGAACACTGGGAGATGTACTTGCGCCTTTCATTAAGCGCCATCTTCGGATTTTTTATCGGGCTAGAGCGTACGAGCCGCTCTAAACCTGCCGGCATTAAAACATATACATTCGTAACTGTGGCTTCTACATTATTAACACTTGTCTCTATTCATACTGTCGATAGATATTCCCTACCCGGCCGTACGATGATGGACCCGATGCGCCTAACCGCACAAATTGTCAGCGGACTCGGCTTTCTTGGCGCGGGCCTTATCATTCAGCGCGGCCGTTCTGTCAAGGGGCTTACATCGGCAGCTATGGTATTCTTCTCTGGAGGCATCGGTATTGCAATAGGTGCTGGCTATTATGGTATGACTGCATTTACTATGTTTTTGATGTATGCTGTACTGCGCATCGGCCACCGGCTGGAACATTCTCCTCGCTGGTTCAACCAGACTGACGACCCGGACGAAGAAATAGAGATTGACAAGCGGAAGGAAAAAAAGCCCTAATCTTTAATTTTCTCCAAAAAATACTCATCCCGCTTCAAGTAATGACGCAACGGGGCATATTCAGGACCGACCCAGAACGAAGGTTGACTAATCAGGTCAGCCGCCTCCTGGCGTGCCACTTCAAGCATACGGTAGTCCTGTACAACATCGGCAATTTTAAATTCCGGCAACCCGCTCTGCTTTGTACCAAAGAAATCTCCAGGTCCGCGCAGTTCAAGGTCGCGGCGCGCCACTTCAAAACCATCATTCGTCTCTGTCATAATCCGCATCCGCTCTTTGCCGACTTCCGATTTCGGGTCGGCAATAAGGATGCAATACGATTGTTCCGCTCCCCGTCCAACACGTCCACGTAATTGGTGCAGCTGGGCCAGCCCGAAGCGTTCGGCATCGTAGATGACCATTACCGATGCATTCGGCACGTTCACCCCGACTTCTACTACCGTCGTGGAAACAAGGATTTGTACTTCTCCACCGCTGAATCTCTGCATAACTTCGTCCTTTTCTTTTGAAGGCAGACGTCCATGCATTAATCCTACATTGTATCTCCCGGCAAAGTAATGACTAAGCTGCGCGTGAACATCCATCGCATTCTGTAAATCAAGTTTCTCCGACTCCTCAATAAGCGGCGAAATGACATAAGCCTGGCGACCTTTGTCTAACTCCTTGCTTATAAATGCCAAAATGCGATCCAGCATATCATGCTTAACCCAGTACGTCTCTACCGGCTTGCGACCCGCAGGCAGTTCGTCAATTGTCGATACGTCCATATCCCCAAACGCCGTAATAGCCAGCGTACGTGGAATCGGCGTTGCGGTCATGAACAGTACATCCGGATGCATGCCCTTTTCGCGCAAAATACGGCGCTGTTCGACCCCAAACCGGTGTTGCTCATCGGTAATAACGAGCCCCAAATTCCGGAAATACACATCTTCCTGAATAAGTGCATGTGTACCGACAACAATGTGAATAAGACCGGATTGTAATCCTGCCAGAATATCACGGCGTTGTCGTATCGTCGCACTGCCTGAAAGAAGGGCAAGCTCTATACCGTACGGTGTAAGCAAGTCCTGCAGCGTCGTATAATGCTGCTCAGCCAGAATTTCCGTAGGCACCATTAATGCACCTTGATAGCCTGCTGTAATAGTCGCGTATAACGCAATAGCAGCCACCACTGTTTTCCCGGATCCTACATCCCCCTGTAGCAAGCGATTCATCCTGTATTCAGCTTGCATATCACCCAGAATTTCTTTGACGACCCTCTCCTGTGCACCCGTTAACGGAAACGGCAGCCCTCGGATAAATTCCTGTACCTGTGAAAGCAATATATTCTGCGTCATTCCGTCGCTTGCCCTTCGGTTCACTGCATGATATGCATGCAGCTTCAATTGAAACAAAAATAATTCCTCAAATGCCAAGCGGCGGCGTCCCTGTTTGCCGCCTGCTACACTATCCGGGAAGTGTATATTCCGGATAGCTTCTGCCCGAGGAGCCAGCTTGTATTTTTGTACTAAATACGATGGCAAAATCTCTTCCACTTTGTCTCCATAGTCCTTAAGCGCATCAGCTACCCAGCGACGCATTTGCTTTACCTGAACATTGGCATTGGTCGAATATACCGGCTGAATTGACCCTTCCTGTGGTGTTTTCTTGTTGCTATCAAGAAAATGATGCTCGCTTACAGTCATCTGAAGTCGCGCTCTCTCGAATTTCCCGGATAGCATAATCTCACGGCCAGCACGCAGTTGCTGTTTAAGGAACTGGCGGTTAAACCAAATCGCGGTTACCACTACCCTGTCCACCACGATTTTTACAGTAAGACGTGACTTCTTCTTACCGTAAAACCGAACAACCGGTTCTCCATATACCGTTCCTATAATTGTAATCTTCTCCCCGTCTTCCACTTCACTCAAATCACGCACTCGATAGTCTTCATAACGGTATGGAAAATGCTCTAGCAAGTCCTGCACCGTATGAATATCGAGCGAGGCCAGGTCAAGCGCTCTTTCTGCCCCGATTCCTTTCATTGCGGTAACAGGTTGCTGTAATTGATTACTCACTGCTCTCGTCTCCTTATAAGAAAAACTTACGGGCGTAGCCGCCAATCCAGTTCAGTTCTCCCTTCGCGTCATGCACCTTGCACGTTTTTCAAATAATACGATTGGACAAAACATGTATATGGCTTTCTGCTTTATGGCGACATACATATTCTTATCCCTTAACAAAACATTCCTATCTCATCCGAGATAGGAATGTCTATATACATCTGATTTGATAAAGCGACACATTTTTGTGGTGGAAGGTAAGAAAAAAGGAAGGGCGGTGGGCGGGCGGAAAAAGACAGCTGGCCTTTCTTCTGCTGGAGCGCAGGGCGCATCCACCCTCTTCTTTCTTCCGAATCTCCTCCTTTCAACCACGCTGCTCTGTCAAAATATCAAGTGTAATTTATATATACGATCGTACTAGACTTTATACAGCATGACAGCCAGCAATCCCGGGCCGCCATATGTGCCAATGACTGGACCGAGTTCGGTCACGACAATATCTTCTGTTATATTTAATGTTTCTGCAACCCGCACCTTCAGTGCCTCTGCCTCCTCATGGCTAGTGGCATGGACAACCGAAGCGACTACCGGCTCACCGGCAGCGTATTCATTAATCAGATCCACGATGCGGCCCACCGCTTTTTTCTTGCCGCGCACTTTTTCTACCGCAGCTACTTCTCCTGCCTCATCAAACGTCAAAATCGGTTTTACATTCAAAAGAGAACCGAGTACAGCGGAAGCCTTGCCAATACGTCCACCCTTTTGCAAATACATAAGCGTATCCATCACGAAAAACGCCTTGTGATTGGCGATAAGTCGCTGTGTCAAATCAAGGCAATACTGTAGTCCATTGCCCACGCGTGCTGCCCGCGCTACCGCCACTACAATGGCTCCTAGCGCATACGATGCCGTCCGGCTATCAATTGCGTGCACGTTGATTTTTTCCCTTACCATATCTTTTGCCAGATTGGCTGTCTGATATGTACCGCTCAATGCACTTGATAGATGAATGGAAATAACTTCGCCATCCTCTTCTCTGGCAGCCAGCGATTCATACACATCGACGAAATCAGCTGGTGAAGGCTGAGAAGTGCGAGGCAGCTTGTCCGCTTGTGCAAGCTTCTCGTAGAATTCACCAGTAGACAGTGTCACACCATCCAAATAGGTCATATCCCCAATATGCACTTTCAACGGAACAATATGAATATCTAATTCGGCAGCCAATTCTTTTGGAATATCAGCCGTACTATCTGTTACAATATAAAGTTTCATAATGAACTCGCCCCCTTTCTAATGTGCGGTTTACTCGACTGCAATGATGAACGGGTAGAGGGATTGTCCTCCGTCATGCACCTCCACTTCATAAGCGTCATACAAGGATGCAAGCCGTTTCTCGAGCTCCTTCATATCCTCGCCCTTGACATCCGTGCCATAAATAAGCGTGATCAATTCGTCCTCTTCACCGACCATTTCCGTAATGAGCCGAAGCGCCGTTTCATATGGATCCCGCCCTGATACAACAATGTTACTATCGAAAATTCCGATGAAATCGCCTTCTTTAATAACAATCTCATTCAATGTCGTATCCCGAACAGCATATGTGACAAGACCTGTTTTTACGTAGCCTAGCGCCTCACTCATACGTTCACGATTTGTCTCCAGCTGCTCATCTGCTGAGAAAGCAAGCAACGAAGACATGCCTTGTGGAATACTTGTAGATGGAATAACCGCTACTTGAACCCCTGCAAGATCGGCAGCCTGTTGAGCAGCCATGACTATATTTTTATTATTGGGCAGAATGATCACCCGTTCCGCATCCGCCTCTTCAATAGCATGCATGAACTGTTCCGTACTCGGATTCATTGTCTGACCGCCTTCGATAATTATCTGAACGCCCAGACTTCTAAAAATTTTGGCGATTCCCTTCCCGCTTGCTACAGAGATAATCGCGTACAGTTTGCTTGCTTTCTTCGGCTCGGACGAAGCGGAAACCCTCTCAAGATCATCATCCGGTTTCTGTGCCTGAGCTATCTGTTTCGTTTCCTGTCGACGCAGTACTTCTTCATGTTGAAGGCGCATATTTTCAATTTTAATTCGATCAAGAGCGCCATAGCGATGTGCAAACGACAACACGTCTCCCGGTTCTTCGGCATGAATATGGACTTTCACCAAGTCGTCATCCGCAACGACAAGCAGCGAATCCCCATAGCTGCCGATCCGCTCCTGAAACTCCTGTTGCAAAAACGGCGTGTCAGGCTTCAAATGCACCATAAATTCCGTACAATATCCGTATTGAATATTCGTCTGGTCAATGACATGGTGCATTTCCTCATGCGCTTCGCCGAACAGTGAGGTACCTCCTGCCACAACCGACTCGGCTTCCATTTCTGGTTTGTCAAAAGTAACGTCGGCTTTTACCGCGCTCAAAAACCCCTCGTAAATATAGACGAGACCTTGACCACCCGAATCAACGACACCAACCTCCTTCAGTACCGGAAGCTGGTTTGGCGTATTAGCCAAAGCTTGTCTGGCCGCTTCTACCAGCGTCTCGATGACGTCTTCAACAGAACAACTGCGTGCCGCTTTACGTGCAGCTGCCGCAGCTTCCCGTGCGACAGTCAGAATCGTTCCTTCTACTGGTTTCATAACCGCTTTGTAGGCCATCTCGACTCCCTGCTGAAATGCCTCGGCCAGCCGGTAGCTATCCGCCTCGGACACACCCGAAAGCCCTTTGGCAAACCCTCGGAAAAGCTGTGATAGAATTACTCCTGAATTGCCCCGTGCCCCCATTAATAGGCCGCGGGAAAATATGGCCGAAATTTTTTCGACTGTCTTCTCCTGCGACTTTTCTAGCTCAGTCACGCCTGAAGTAAACGTTAAATTCATATTGGTTCCCGTATCGCCATCCGGCACCGGAAATACATTGAGCGCATCTACCTTTTTGACATGTTGCGTCAGACGCTCTGCGCCCGCTTTATACATTTGACGAAGAGCTTGTCCCGTCAATGTGTTGCTTCTCACGTATGGTTTCCTCCCTTATCCCCTAGGAGCTCATCTCTCCACGAACACCTTGCACATATATGTTCACTTCATCTACAGTTAAACCTAGCGTTTTATCTAAAGCGTATTTCACACGTTCCTGTACGCTATGGGCAACCTCGGAAATTCTTGTTCCATAACTCACGATGATATACAAATCGATAACAGTCTGATTATTTTCATCCCGCACTTCCACACCGCGTGATAGGTTTTCGCGGCGTAGAATGTCGGCGATGCCGTCCTTCATCGTACGGCGCGACGACATACCGACCAACCCATAGCATTCCATGGCAACTGCTCCGGCAAACGTGGCGATAACTTCTGTATCTATCTCGATTTTCCCGAGTTCCGTGCTAATTTGAACGCTCATTTCCCTGCCTCCTCTTTTCCATTGCTGCAAACCGTAGATGCCTAAACCCTTCATTATTTTACTATAAAGGAATTTGTTTTGAAAGAAGGTCTCCCTCTCATGTAAAGGGTAAATTCTTGACAGATCTCTTGCTTTTGCTATAACCGTATGATATCATACTTGAGTATGTAAAGAGAGTCATCTCGATTGACTGCATCTCAGGGAGGTGGAATAGAATGGCACGTGTATGTTACGTAACTGGTAAACGGTCAAAAACCGGCAACAAGCGCAGCCACTCCAACCGTGCAAACAAACGCACATGGGGCGTAAATGTACAAAAAGTACGCATCCTGGTGGATGGTAAACCGAAGCGCGTATACGTAAGCACTAAAGCATTGAAATCCGGTTTAGTTGAGCGCGTATAATAAAAGATAAAAAAAGCACCCGCTTTGTGGTGCTTTTTTTACGTCTTATGCCGCCTCATCGCTTTCCCCCGCCAAGAATTGCGCGAATCAATCCTCCTAAAAACTTTGGTAGCTTAATCGTATAAAAACGCATGATGACCCCTCCCATATTCAGGTACATTTTAGTATATTCACCTGCGTTTACTATATACATCCGACTTGATAAATCGACATACTCTTATAGTGAGAGGTAAGAAAAGAAGGAGAAACTCAGAGGCTGGAAAAAACGAGGAAGCACGCCTGCATGTGCACCTTCTTTCTTCCATCTTATGCATAATCAACGGACGTGGTACAAATGTCGAAATATCAAGCACGATTTATATATGTATATCTTCCTAGGGGAAACTAATGAAGAAAGATGAACGTTCACTCGTTCTAGATTATGTGAATTACAGCAAAAATATGAACATCAAAAAAGAAAGAAGTTAAGAATAAAAGTTGGGCATGCTAAAGGTATTTATTCCTTAAGGCATGCACCCGTACCTGTAAGATTCGCGCCCCCAATATTTACTCCTGTAAAATCAGCATCATGTAAATCAAGACCCTCTAAATTACAATTTCTTATATCCTTATTTACTACCTTTTGCGGGTCAATCTTTGCACCTGTATCTTTCAGATTAGCCCCTGCAATATAAACATCCGTAAAGTCAACATTTTTTAAATCAAGGCCTTCCAAGGTCACATTCACTAATGTTAAATCACTGATTTTTTGTGGATCTATTATTGCTTTTGTATTAAAAAAATTGCTTCCTTGTATGCTTACCCCTTGAAAATCAATATTTGTTAACAAAACATTTTCTAAATTACACTCAACCAAAATTTTGGGCGGAAAAAAATCTGGATGAATGACTGCATTTCGCAAAGTAACAAATCTTAATTCGGCATTCCTAAAATCAATATCTGTTAAGTCCATCCCTGCCAAATCCAATTCATAAAGCAATTCATTATTTTTAATTAAATTCCATACTTGTGCTTTTTGTATTTTTTTCAATTACGTCCTTTACTCCTTTCATACAAATTGTAAAAAACAGCTTCTCCATTTCTATAGAAGCTGTTTTTATTCATAAATCCGAATTATTGATTAAACTTGCCGTTTTCCCATATTAATGTTTGACTACCTTGAAAAGCCGTTCCACCACCGTCAGCAATTGCTACAATTGTAGCTTCAAATTTAACATAATTGTTTTTAACATGTCCTTTGCCAACAGATAATGAACCCATGCTTACTGATTCTGCAGAGCTTATTAGCTTTTGAGTAACAACAGATGGTCTAGTATATTTATTTCCATTTTTATCGTATGCATTAATTGTGACAGTAATTGTTACGGGTTCAAATATAATATTGTTAGCAGTTTTCGCATTACAAATAACATTTGTTGAATTTTGTTCTCCTTTTAAAACAAGTGTACCAGAAGCATACATTGGTTGAACATCTGAATGCTCCTGAACAGGTGTGTTGTCTTGAGCAAATATACTTGTTGGTAACAAAACACACAGAAGACTTAAAATAAGCAATACTTTCTTAAAAATATACAACATGGTAATCCCCCATTCGCCCACCGTCCTTCCTTCTTTTCTTACCTCTCACCACAAAAACGTGTCGATTTATCCAATCAGATGTATACAATCAAGGATGTTGATTATCCAGTATGATCCAGAGTGGATCGTCACCACACCGTGCCCCAAACGGGCGTCGGTTCGGCCCTAGCGCCACGCGGCCGTGTCTCTTTCTCGTGAGAAAGACGAGGGAACATGCCGACGCGTGTACCTTCTTTCTTCCCTCCCTTATGAATAGTCAACAGGTGTGGTATATAATAAAAAAATTCCCATCTTCACAAAGGGGACTGACCCCATAGAGTGAGACAAATAAAA
>NZ_KE952776.1 GCF_000466385.1 Aneurinibacillus aneurinilyticus ATCC 12856 | reverse complement strand
CTCTGGATCATACTGGATAATCAACACCCTTGTAGAAAAATAAGTAAACCGAACCTTTTATGCATCGAATGGTTGCATAAAAGGTTCGGTTTTTTCTTTGATGTCTGTATGACATGGTGTGTTTTTTCTTTTTTAGGGTACTACTTTACTATGTCTGATACAATTCAGTACACGTATGTGTTGAGCCTGAATTGCTGTTCTAAGAATATCTGGAGGTTTGCAATTGTGAAACATAAAAAAGCCATGAAACCGGTAGTTGAAGAAAAGAATCGAATGTTAACAGCATCTGCATACGCGTCCCTTAGAGGAGAGGCGCGTGGCATAAAAAGACTTTTCCCTTTTTTAGGCCCTGCCTTTATCGCTGCTGTTGCTTATATTGATCCAGGTAACTTTGCCACCAATATAGCAGCCGGTTCTGCGTACGGGTATACCCTTCTTTGGGTTGTTGTCGTATCTAATCTTATGGCCGTTCTTATTCAGGCAATGTCGGCGAAACTTGGCATCGCCACAGGAAAAAACCTGCCTGAAATATGCCGCGAGCACTTTCCGAGATGGGCTTCGATTCTTTTATGGATTCAAGCGGAGCTAGTTGTGATCGCCACAGATTTAGCGGAATTTATTGGTGCCTCATTAGGATTGTATTTAATTTTTCATATATCTTTAATCCCGTCCGCCATCATTACGGCATTCGGCTCATTTGCAATTTTAGAGCTACAGAGGCGGGGGGTACGTTCTTTGGAAGCCGTCATTTCCGGAATGATTTTCATTGTAGTTATCGCATTTGGACTACAGGTGTTTTATACACAGCCGGAGGCAAGAGATGTTATTTCCGGGATGTTTGTACCTAGATTCGAAGGCGTAGATAGTGTTCTGCTTGGAGCAGGAATTCTTGGCGCAACAGTGATGCCCCATGCTATTTACTTACATTCCTCTTTGATGCAAAAAAGAGTCATCGGACAGAATGAAAAAGAAAGAAGGCAAATTTTCCGCTTTGAGTTCGTTGACATTGTGATTGCCATGCTGATTGCGGGTGCAATTAATGCCAGCATGTTAATTGTCGCCGCTGCACTTTTTTATAAAAATGGACTGGATGTTACGGACCTTGACGTTGCTTTTTATCAATTCCAGCATCTGATTGGTCCTGTTTCGGCGATTTTGTTTGGAGTCGGCTTGTTATTCGCTGGATTATCAAGCTCATCCGTAGGCACGATGGCTGGTGATGTCATTATGCAAGGCTACATTAAGAAGCGAATTTCACTTTATATAAGAAGATTCATTACCATGCTTCCTCCGTTAGCGATTATTTTGTTGGGAGTGAATCCATCCAGGGCGCTTGTTATTAGCCAGGTAGTTCTGTCATTTGGTATTTCGTTTGCATTAGTACCTTTAATTACTTTTACAAGCAATCCTAACGTAATGGGGAAATTAGTTAATCATCGAATTACAGCACTTATTGCTTGGGTTGTTGCGTTTCTTATTATTGCGTTAAACATATTCCTGCTTTATGAGACCATTTTTCGATAATCGGTTTCCTCTAATCACCATCAGTAAAGGCCGATTGGGGCGTACAAACTAAGCGTGGAGGTGAGGATATGAACAAAGCGATAAAAAAATGTACTGTCATATCGCTTGTTGCCATTATGGCAGGCTCCATTGCCGCCTGTAACCCGGGAGCGGCACCTAATACGAACCGCACGCAGAATTATAGGGCAAGCCAATATCAGCCGAATGCTGCTATGCCGCGTGTCCATGACGGCTTTTATCCGTACAGCACGCCATATACTGGAATGCACCCGTATGGAACGTATACACCGAATACTTATAGCGGTGTACATCCTTATGCTACAGGATCTCATAATCAGGCTGTAGCGGATCGCATTGTGAATATAGCGGCCAATGTGCCGGGAGTTACCCATGCGACTGCTGTTGTGAACGGTAAGGATGCCGTTATTGGTCTTGATATCAACAATATTACAAAGAGCAGAGCTATGATTGAGCGTGATGTAGCGAATGCTGTGAAGAAGGCGGAGCCTGGATGCAATGTCCATGTGACGGCGGACGGAGCGCTTCATCAACGGATTCGTACGCTGAATTCTCAGGTGCGTTCAGGTCATCCGGTTCGTACATTGGCCCAGGATGTAGGAACAATTATTACCGATATCGGCCGTGCTGTAACAGCACCTTTTCGTTAGGCAGGAAGGGGAGACTTTGCAATAAAAGTCTTCCCTTTGCCTTTATACGTGCTATTTGCCTGCTTCGTGTAGATTTACTTCACATTGTTATGTGTACGCTCCTTTTTGCGTCCTGTTTCTTTAGATGGCGTTTGATTCAACAGGAAGAAGTATGTGTCAATGGACGAACTAATTGTATTTGCTATTTGAATTTGTTGCGAAGGAGTAGTCATACGTATCCGATCTGTCGGATTGCTGAGGAAGCCTATTTCTACAAGGACGGTTGGACAGATTGAATGATTAAGTAGATACAGCCGTTTCCCTGGCAGTGGAAGCTCTGTGGTTTTGTACAGCTTGTTTAAGGAATGCTGCATCATATCAGCGAGCATAAAACTTTGGTTGTTTTTCTGATATAGAACGAGCGGCCCGCGATTCGCAGGGTTTGAAGATGTATTTACATGAAGGCTTATCATGATTTTTGGGGAAAGCTCCTTCGCCAAATGCTTGCGTTGCGCCAAGTCTTTCTGATGGCGTGACTGCGTGTTTAGCCAGTGGTTTTCCTCACTTAGCGCGTAATCGCCAGTTCGGTTTAGGACGACGCTGTATCCTTTCATTGATAATTGTTTATAGAGAATTTTAGCTATTTCCAAAGTAATATTTTTTTCGAGAATATTTCCCGATACAGCTCCGCCATCTACGCCGCCGTGTCCCACATCAATAAGAACGTCTACAGGAGTATGAATTGCATGTACAGCTTCAATCGATGAAGGTGCAGGAATAAACAAAGTATACAGTAAGACGATGACTATACATGCCCGTTTCATGCCGATGCCTCCTTTGCTACATCCAAGTAACATTTACGGATAGTTTGCACAAACGGATAGACATGAATACAAAAATGAGTCGATTCGGCACATATTCCATAACTAATGAAAAAGTAGACAATGATAACGTGTATGTATATAAATTACACTTGATATTTTGACAGGGTAGCGTGGTTAGAAGTAGAAAAACATCATAATATATACATCGTTTTTGAATATTGAATGTGTCTAAAACAGGAGCTGATCTTTTGACATTATGTCTAATGAAACTGCTTTCAAACCTTTGTATAGTTAAAGTAACACGATGCTACCTGCTATGATATATAGAATTCACTTGATGTAGTAACAAAGGTTTAGATGGTTTGAAGTAGGAGAATTGGAGAAAGAAGAGGTTGGATTCGCCCTGCGCCCCGGCAGAAAAAAGGCTGGAGTTTCTTTTCCTCGTTTCCGATTTTCTCTTTCTTTTCTTATTTCCCACCACAAGAGCATGTTCATTCATCAAGTTAGATATATATAGATAGAAGGTAGATTAATTAATAGGGGTGTTTGTATGGCATTAGCAAAAGACAAGGTACAGCATGTGAAAAACTTTGTGGGCGGAGCATGGACAGAATCGATAGCGGAGCGGTATGAAGAGGTGCCGAATCCAGCGACAGGTGAGACGATCGCGTATGTACCGATTTCCTCACGGGAAGAGCTGGATCGGGCGGTGACAGCAGCTAAAGAAGCATATAAAACATGGAAGACGGTAGCTGTACCGCGACGTGCGCGAATTTTATTCAAATATCAACAACTGCTTGTAGAACACTGGGATGAACTAGCTCGTCTTATTACGATTGAGAACGGTAAAAGCTACGAAGAAGCATACGGTGAAGTACAGCGAGGAATTGAGTGCGTGGAATTCGCGGCCGGGGCTCCGACCCTGATGATGGGAACGCAGCTTCCTGATATTGCAACCGGGGTTGAATCGGGTATGTACCGGTATCCGATTGGTGTAGTGGGCGGTATTACGCCGTTTAATTTTCCGATGATGGTGCCATGCTGGATGTTCCCTTTGGCGATTGCCTGCGGGAATACATTCGTGTTGAAGCCATCTGAACGTACGCCGCTTCTGGCAAATCGTCTGGCCGAGCTTTTCGTGGAAGCGGGACTTCCTGAAGGTGTTCTGAACGTAGTACATGGCGCACACGATGTTGTAAACGGTATTCTTGAAAATCCGGATGTGAAAGCTGTATCGTTTGTCGGTTCACAGCCGGTAGCAGAATACGTATATAAAACAGCAGCGGCAAATGGGAAGCGTGTTCAGGCACTTGCCGGGGCAAAGAATCATTCGATCGTAATGCCGGATGCCGATTTGGATAATGCGGTCAAAAATATTATCGGCGCAGCCTTTGGTTCGGCGGGTGAGCGCTGCATGGCATGTGCCGTTGTCGTAGCTGTCGGTGACATTGCAGATGAACTTGTACATCGTCTTATACTGGAAGCGGAACAAATCAAAATCGGAAATGGCTTGGATGAAGGTGTCTTTTTGGGACCGGTCATTCGTGATGCACACAAGGCACGAACCATCGGGTATATCGAGGCAGGGGAAAAAGAGGGGGCACGTCTCGTTCGCGATGGAAGGAAGGATCAAGCTGTGGATGGAGCAGGCTATTTTGTCGGGCCGACCATTTTTGACAATGTAACAACGGAGATGTCAATCTGGAAAGATGAAATTTTCGCGCCTGTATTGTCTGTTGTGCGTGTAAAAGACCTGGATGAAGCCATTGAACTTACGAACCAATCCGAGTTTGCTAATGGCGCGTGCCTGTATACGGATAGCGCAAAAGCGGTACGCCAGTTCCGGGATGACATTGATGCGGGAATGCTGGGCATTAATCTGGGCGTTCCGGCTCCGATGGCTTTCTTTCCGTTCTCAGGCTATAAGAAATCGTTCTACGGCGATTTGCATGCCAACGGGCGTGATGGAGTAGAATTTTACACTCGTAAGAAGATGCTGACGGCACGTTATTAAAGCAGGTAATTATTTTTGCATGGGGGCGATCGTATGATTTTGCAAAACAAAGCGGAGGACGTATTAGCGAAAGACCGTAAGTATGTATGGCATCATATTACGCCTTATAATGAAGAAGTTTCTCCTATAGTAGCGGTTGAGGCTGAGGGGTCATGGATTACAGATATTAACGGAAAGCGTTATTTGGATGCGATGGCCGGGCTATGGTGCGTAAATGTCGGATACGGACGCGAAGAAATGGCGGAGGCGGCATATGAACAGCTAAAGACGATGCCTTATTTTCCGCTTGCACAAAGTCATCTTCCGGCTATTCAATTGGCTGAAAAGCTAAATGAATGGCTCGAAGGGGAATATGTGATTTTCTTCTCCAACAGCGGTTCGGATGCGAATGAAACAGCCTTCAAAATCGCAAGGCAGTATCATGAACAAAATGGAGAGCCGAGCCGGTACAAATTTATTTCACGCTACCGCGCATACCATGGGAATTCTATGGGTGCTCTTGCTGCAACAGGTCAGGCTGTACGGAAATACAAGTATGAGCCGCTTGCTCCGGGATTCGTACACGTTCGTCCGCCGGACAGCTATCGCCGTCCCGCTGGACAAAGCGTGGAGGAGTTCAATCTGCAGTGTGCTCAGGCAATTGAAGATACGATTGTATGGGAGGGTAAGGAAACCGTCGCTGCTGTGATTATGGAGCCTGCCATTACGGGTGGTGGAATTATTGTGCCTCATCCTGCTTATATGGAAAAGGTGCAGGAAATTTGCCATAAGCATGGCGTCCTGTTGATTATTGATGAAGTGATTTGCGGATTCGGACGTACAGGTAAGAAATTCGGCCATATGCACTTCAATGTGAAACCGGATATCGTAACGATGGCAAAAGGACTGACAAGCGGCTATCTTCCCCTTTCCGCAACGGCGGTTCGCAAAGATATTTACGAGGCTTTTAAAAAATCGGCAGAGTATGGCCATTTCCGTCATGTGAATACGTTTGGCGGCAACCCTGCTGCCTGTGCGCTTGCCCTTAAAAATCTGGAAATTATGGAGAAGGAAGAGCTGGTTGAACGCGGACGTATACTTGGTGAACGCTTACTGGAAGAAATGAAGGAGCTTGAAGCTCATCCATATGTTGGAGATATACGCAGCTTCGGTTTTCTATTAGGGATTGAACTGGTTGAAGACAAGACGACAAAAGAGCCTGCGTCCGCTGCTAGAGTCGGGCGGGTGATAGCCGAATGTAAAGCCAACGGATTAATCATTGGCAAAAACGGCGATACGGTAGCTGGCTTTAATAACGTTATCGCTCTGTCCCCACCGTTATCTGCTACAAACGAAGATTTGGAATTTATCGTTACCACGCTAAAAGCTGCGATGAATAAGATGATTTAATAGCAGAACCTGACCGTATACGATGTAGTTGCTTTTAGGGGAGCAGCCATTTGTAGCAAATGCAGCTGTTGGGGCTATAGGTGCACCGCAACGGCAGCTTCAATATTAACCCGGTGCAAAAAACGAATAAAAAATGAAAGCCCGGTCTACAGCTTTGGCCGGGCTTTCATTATAAGATCTGTTGCGTAGCTACTGTTTTTGGGACGTGACAAGACTAACCTGTCGAAGAATTTCGGCTCCGGTTTCATTCTGTACATGAATGGTAATCATTCGATTTTCCCCGGGAATGGCCCGATTAATCCGAAATAACAGGCTTTCTTCTGCCGAAGCATTAGGTTTTACTAAAACTTGTTCCGGTACGGTTATCTCCCAGTGAGAAGGAAGGTTTTCGTACCGGATTTTGAAGGTGGACGATTGAGCGGATAGGTTTTCTATTTGTAGAGAATACGTGTAAATAATATGGTCTTGCGTAACAACCCCCTGTAATTTCTTACCTAGGCTTACAGTAAAGTTATTGCTTGTGGAGATAGAGAAGATCAATACTGATACGAACGCAGCCATTAGCAAGGTAAGCACCAATCCCGTGCCACGAAACATATTCTTTATCCCGCTCTGCTGCGAATGCTTGTCAGAGAATGCGAACTGGAGAATGCCATACGGACAAGCGCTGCGACAAAAGCGGTGACGCAAGCGGTGAATCATAATAAAAAAGAACCCGGTCGCAACAACATAAGCCCAAAATGACCATGCTGTTGCATTTAACGTTATGATTTCTTTCCATAAATCATATGGACTGTAAAAATAAGCGATCATGCTAAATCCGATAATAGGAGCAAATATAAAGGAAAGTAATATATCCACCATGCTGCGAAGCCATTTCTTTTGATGTAGTTTCTTTGTTTTTAGCAATTTGGTTACATAGACGGAAAACGTATTATGCGGGCACATCCAGCCACAGAATTTGCGTCCGAACCACTTGGAGATGGAAACAAACGTAAACACAAGGATAAGGACCGTTAGCATTAAAATATATCCGTCATGAAAAGAAAAGCTTTGCCTAAATACGTAGAAACGGAGGTGCATAAAATCAATACGGAAAATATCAAAGAGTGGAACAATAAAAAACAACAGCAGAATAAAAAATTGCATAAGTGTACGCTTCTTCAATGTGAATCACTCTTCCTATTCTTTTTATATAGAATAGTAAAACAATGAGTGTTCCCTGTATTCATCCACTTATAATATTTTCTGCTCATCCACTTATGTTAGCGTTATGAATGCTTGCTTTAATCTAAGGACTCCTTCTTCAATCAGCGGTGTTTCTGTTCTGCCGAATGTCAGGCGCATGTGACTTTTTTCGGAGCATAATAAGCTTCCCGGAACGAATACGACACCGTTGCGCAGCGCCGCTTCAAGCAACCTGTATTCGTTTACCTCTCTTTTCAGGCTGCACCAGAGGTGGACCCCTCCTTCCGGTATATGAAATGTCACATAGTCGGACAAGTGTTGCTCAAGAGAAGCGATGAGCAGGTTTCTTTTTTCGAGCAATCGTTGTTGTACATGAACAAGATGTTCAGCAAATGTATTAGCCCTAAGGAATTCAGCGGCGATCCATTGCGGAAAAATACTGTGGCCGAAATCGACCTGTTGTTTTGCATCCGCCAGACGGGTAATAACTTTTTGTGGACCGACGATCCAGCCTATGCGAAGTCCCGATGCAACCACTTTGGATAAGGAGCTAATATAAAGGACGTTCCCGTTCCGATCAAGCGACTTTAAGGTTGCAGTGTCGGTCTCTTTGCTAAAGGGGATCAGACTGTATGGATCATCTTCGACGACTGGAATACCCAGTTCAGCCGATAGCTCTAAAATTTTGGTTCTGCGCGAGTGCGATAATAGTGTTCCTGTCGGATTTTGAAAAATAGGATTTAAGAAAATCATCTTGATTTTATGCTTTTTATATAAGGCGACAATATCATCAGGCTCCACACCTTGCTTTCCTACAGTCAGCAGGTGGGTCTTAATGCGGGCAGACCGAAAGAGCGGCAGCGAATAAGCATAAGAAGGATTTTCAATTGCTACCGAATCTCCCGGATGTAACAGACATTGTACAATCAGATACAATGCCTGCTGTGCTCCGGAGGTAATTAAGATGGACTGGCTTGTACAATCAATTCCCTTATATTTTCCTAAATGGCTAGCAACAATGTTCCGTAATTCCAGATTACCCTGCGGGTGCTCATAGCCGAGAGAATGATTGAATTTATTTTGTGAAAGTATATGGCGAAAATCGGCATAGGGTGTTAAATCCGGGGCAAGTTCACCGCTTGCGAAGTTGATAAGGGATCTTTCTTGAATTTCGTCCTGGATATGCTGGTATACCGGAAGGTTAGGCAGAAATGAGCCGCTCTCAACATACAGATTCCAATTGGGAATGCGGTTTCTGGTCATCCCCCAGAAATCGGAGCTTACTTTTGTCCCGCTTCCTTTAATTCTTTCGATCATGCCTTTTGAATGCAGAATATCGTAGGCGGTAATAATCGTTCCGCGATTTACCTCAAACATTTTGGCCAGTGTTCGCTCTGAGGGCAGGATGCTGCCGGGAGGGTATTCGCCGTAAATAATTCTTTTTTCAATAAAATCGACAATCTGCTGGTATATGGGAAGATCGCTGTGTCTGCTCGGTTTCCAATCCATAATATTCACCGTCAATATGTAAAATTTTTAACGTATACATCTATATTCAAATTCATTATAACACATGAATTGACGGGAACAGACGGTCGGGATAGCATTGTTTTATCCGGTACGCTGACCAGCGCGCAGGGCGCATCCACCCTCTTCGTTTATTCCATTATAGCGCCCGATTGTTGAAGAGCTTTCCCTTGAAATTATTTATGATACGGTTCACCGCACCAAATCTAAGTAAGGTTTATTTGCAACAGCTGTAAAGATATATTGTATGCGTATATTTAATAAAATTATTGCTACCTTGCTTTAGCACTTATAAAAGTATACACCAGCACTACATTTTGAATTTATCATAAAGCTCGTATCATTTAATGCACTTTTAATCAGATCTTTTTTATAAGGTAAGTGAATTGTAGGAACCTCTGCCATAGAATCTCTAAAAGTAGGTAGTTTATCCCATAAGCTTTGGATCTCATCCTTAATGGTATTTGTTTTACAATTTATAATATCACTCTTATTCTGATATTCAGGATAAACAACAATTACTGGCAATCCCTTCATACCTATTCCATAGTTTATTTCTTCACGCAATGCTTTACTATTTTTTGTCACTGAACTTAAAAACAAAATTATATTTTTTGAATTGCTTAGTCTATCATGTAAACGGGGTTTCAAAGTTTTTTCCCAATCACTTCCGTCTCTCACGTTATAGTTTTTATTATGTGAGTCATTAAAGGGAAAACTACTATCTGCAGCTTTCCATGCTCTTAACAAGTTATAAGATGAAAAATCCTTTGTGGCAGATGCCCCCAGATTACTCTCACTAAAAGGTTCACTAACATAAAATGCTGTATAATTACCATTTCTATATGCCATTTTTTTCAAACTCCTTTAATTTATAAAAATTTATTTCTTTATGATGTTTTTCATGAAGAAGAATAGTAACTTTAGAAGGCTCTCTAAATTTAACCTTACTAATTTTAAAAGTCCAAAGCATCACTTCTAGTAATTGATGAGAATTGGCATTAAAATCCTTATGTCTCGTTATACCAGAACCTAGCAATGGAACAACGACTTCTTGTTGAGCATAGAGACCATTTACTTCATTCCAAAAATTTATTAAGCAATTTGCATATTCATGTAGCTTTAAATTAGCTTTATTCTCATTATCAAATTTAGAAAATGCTACGAGAAAGAAATCTATATCTTTATATACAGAACCTAAACGATAACGAGTTTTTTTCCCTCCTAAAGGACGGTTTACGTCTTTTTCAACAATTCTAAGTTGCATTCGTGGATCTTGAATAATTCTTTTATCTAAATCTGATGTATCTGAATAAAATCTGTTTAAATACTGTCCATTTAAAGATGTTCTAGATATTATTTGGTCATCTACTTCAGTATCGAAAAATTCATTAAAGGCGATTACCTTATAGATATTTCGAGGAAATGTGAAAATATCGCCCTTTTTTATTTCAATTTCGGAACCATCGATATTTAATTTTATTTTCTTTAAACAAAGACTTTTAATTAATTTAAACAGAATAAGTATAAAACTTAATATCACTAATCCAATTAAAATATAGAATTTGTTGAAATTATTATCGAACTCAATAAAAGTAAGTAACGTTGTAGCAATTCCGAATAAAGCACCAGGAATAGCCCAAGAACTAATCCAAAAATCCTTATCTTTAACAATTTCTTTTAATTTCCACATAACATTCTCCAATAATAGTCTATTAAAGCAATTAAAGGATATCGTGGATGACGTTATTACAAATAATTCAAATAAACCAGATGTTTTAGTTTTAGCTGTATCATGTGCTGTAAGAAAAGAAAATATTGAATCCTTTAAAGAATATGCAGCCGCCAAGGGAATTGGGCATGCATCAATATGGACAAATACAGTGATAGAAGCAAAATTATATGCAGAGTATCATGATTTACTATTCTCATATTTTGGTATTAGTTTATCTTCTGAAAGAAGAAATCGAATTGCTACAGTTAGAAGAAATATAAGTTTAAAGGAAAAAATGAAAAAGGATTTCTTGAAGAAAGGTGAAGAAATTCAAGAGGATGTTTGGGAACGAATAAAATATCCTTACAAAAAGTTTAAATCATCCGAAATTCTTATACGATCTGTAGATGACACATTTTACCCTGAAAACATCCCAGATGAATTAGGAAATTACCCTTGGTATAAGGTCGAAGCGTATGATTTTTACTACAATGGTATAAGAGTAATTACTGGAATTAGGGAGTTAGTGATAGATGAAGAAGGCAATTGGGATTTTATAAAAAATTATAATGAAAAAATATCTGAGAGATATTTCCGTGTTAATGCCTTGGAAATAGGAAACATTCCATTCAGTAATATTATAGAATACGATATAAATGGTGATGAGTTTTATATATACCCTCACTTATTCTGTGACTTTTCAAACCAAGGACATCCTTACGAAAGTATTGATTATGTAGTAGAAACTGAAGATAGTGGATATGCTTTTTTGGATGTGGATAAAAAGGGAGTAAGGCAAGTTTAATCTAATTATTTTAGGTTTGCTCTGATGTATACGCTTTGTTATTTTAAAAGGGTGTGCTCAGCTCATTTGCAAATTACAAAAAATCTAATACTTGAGTCTAAGTGGCCTTGACAGAAACGGTATACTAAATAGCAATACAAAGATTACTATGAAGGTCATTATAGGATATTTAAATAAGAAGGGGAAAGCTCCGAAGCAGAGGCTTTTTGTTTTGATTACCTTTACTCAATTACATTATTAGATAGAGGTGACATGTTGGAAACATCTAAATGGATTCCTTTAGTTAACATAAAGGATGAAGAGGAAATATGGGTTGGAACAAGAGTTAGAATGTACAATGTCGGTCTTAATGTTGTAGATAAAAAAGACGATTACTATGAATATTTAGTTTCATATATTTATGATAATGAAGCTTACTTACAACTAACTAACCTTTCACAAGGAAAAGCAGGTAATATAATTTGTGTAATAGAAAAGGATCTACCCAATCACTATGCTTTAGGCAAAACATTAAAACATATGGTGAGACTGGAAAGTACATTTGTCCAATTCGAGTAATATTTTTTAGACGAACAACAGGAAACTCCTTACAAGTAGGGGGTTCCCTTAATTTTATCTAATTATCAATATTAACATTTAACACAGCCATATTAAAAATGAAGTTGTTTAGAAATATCTTTACCAACCTGCTTTTAAGCAATCGATTCCATAACCTATTTTCAGTTTCTTTGCTTGTTATAAGATTGTTCCCTACAAATATAGGAGATACCTCTTTCCACTTTCTACGAATCCAAACACTACATCAAATGGTAAATGGTTAACTTCAATCCATGAGTAAGTAAACTTTTCATCTTATTCTTCCTCTGAAACTAATGCCTCATCTAAGGCTAACTATTAATTCCTTGTTCAAAAAGTAATGGTTAGTAACACGCGTGTTGATTATCCAGCTTTAGGCAGACTCCTCCTGTATAAATCCTGATAATGTTTCATGCATGTCTGGATAACAAATTCCCATTCTACAGAAAGCTGTGCCTCAATGAACGGACGGGAGCCCGTAGGCCGTAGCCACATCGGTCGCATGGCGAAAACTTTTCCATTCATGGGTAGCCACCATGATAAGGAAACGTAGCAATAGAGAAACAGAAAGCTTGCGAGCGGTATCTTTGTAACCGTGAACTTGTAAAATCTCTTGAATGTCCTCTTCGGTAACAAGATGTTCCAACACGTGAAGAAGTGTGATAGACTTTTTCATAGGAGGTCGCCTCTTTTCGTAGAGATTTGTATGTGATATACAAACTCTTTTCCCGAAAAAGATGCCTCTTTTTCATTTTTTAGCTTACTTTTTTTGGTTAATCAACACTCGTGACGCTAAACAAAAGTATAGCCGGCTTTCACCACATTAGGGGGGTGTAACCGGCTTTTTTATGAAGGATGTCATCTCTGTTCAGTAACTTTGTCCCATTCATTTGTAATATTTATTCCTGTCTTCTCAAGTTCTTTTATGTAGTTTTCAGATGAAGTTAACAAGGCAACCGAGAAATCCTGAATTTCCAAGGAAAAAACATCATCTTTTTGTATGCTAAAGTTCCATAAATGAGACATATTTCCGTTAAAAGAAGGCTCTTGAAATTTCAGCAACAAGTCCCTAGATTCTTTGCCTAGTACTCCCTCTACTTGAATTGAATCCTTTGTATTTGTTGCATTTTTTATTTCGATATCTTTTAAATTCAAAAATTCCTTTTTCCCTTCCCCTAAAGGATTGTTAGGGTCAATTTGAGCCATAGAACCCGGAAAAACTATCCTGAACTTGTTAGCATTATTTAAGCAATAACTAAACAAATCTCTCCAGTTTTTATATTTCCAAGTACAATGCATGACATACATTTGTTTCACAAGACTCCTTTCTTAAATGGTATTAATAAAGGTCCTTAGCAACCTTTGTTATATATGCTTTAGATAATTTATTCTGAGCATATAATATTAGAATTACTAAGGACCTCATAAAATATTTTTATCAACTTTTACTCTTCTAATTCTACAACCGGTAGATATGGCATTTCAATATATGGATATGGAGATGTATCCTCATCTTGTTGGGTTTGCTCTTCTTCATTTGACGTATTAATAGTACGAGGAACTGGATTAAGTTTCGTAATTATACTGTATATAGCTCCAGCTATAGCAAGCCATGTTGCAACACCAATTTCTACGAACTTATCGACTGCTTCACTAATGAAGTTTTTCATAGCACTTGCTGCTGCTGACGCAGCATTCTTCCAAGAGTCAGTGCAAATATCTACAATTGTTTTTTTGCTAATACTATCCCATACATATATGCATGTAGAAGAACTTTTCGAACTATATTTTACAATATGATAGTTTGCTAATTCTGTATCATATCTTCCGGTTTTATCATTCTTTTTATAAATGTGGAAATTTGTATGTGGTGTGCTATTACTTGGGAATTTTGGACCGGCATATCCCGTATGTACGTCCGTTATAACAAATCTGATAGGCCCTACATCTTCCATCCAAACTGGTTGAGCAGCTTTTACATAAGTGTCTAAACCTACGGAGTATGTAACAAACATTGCTAGAATCAGGGACAGAACGACTTTTTTAAAAATGATACAATTTTTCACTTTCTTACCTCCTTTTTCTTCCAACAATCCATATATTATAAAAAAATGGTATATATGTAAATTTAGAAGAGTTAAATTCAATATTTTTTACTATATTTTACTTTTATGGTATGTAGATAAAGAGGTGAAAAGTCCTAAAAGAAAACTTACATGACATTTGCTTGTATATATCCTTATCTAATGCTAAAATTAATAGCAAACATATAAATTAATATATCGTTTACGCTATTATTAGTAGCGAAATTTAAACCAACCGCCCAAATTTTAACTTCCCTCCGAAAGAAGTCTCCCACTTC
>NZ_KE952775.1:69424-83322 GCF_000466385.1 Aneurinibacillus aneurinilyticus ATCC 12856 | reverse complement strand
CTTCCACCTTATGGATAATCAACAGGCGTGATCTCAAATAAATTATGATAATGAATATAATTATTTAAGAGCTTTTGATAATTATATCAAACACATAAAGACTATATTAGTACCAAATATATTTACAATTTTATATGGATGAGCAAGCTCATTACTCTGCTTGGAAATTAGATTACTATGTTATAATACAAGATAATTTTTGAAATTTAGAGAGGGATGTTACTTGAAAAGAAGCGTATTATATATTGAAGATAATGAGAAAATAGGCAGTTGGGTAAAAGAAGAATTGGAACAACGAGGATTTTCAGTTCAGTGGCTGTTTTCTGGTGAAGGAGCCGAAAAAGAAGTAAATCAGCATGAAATAGTTATTTTGGATATAATGTTACCCGGTTTAGACGGATTTACTGTGGGAAAACGATTAAAAAAGGCAGCTCCTGCTGTTCCTATTTTGCTGTTATCTGCTCGAACATCGATAGATGATAAGGTAGATGGTTTACAATTTGCTGATGACTATTTAACGAAACCATTCCATACCGATGAATTAGTTGCAAGATTAGAAGTATTAATCCGTCGAAGTGGTGGAACACATTCCGAACGCATTTCATTAGGAAATCATATTGAAGTAGATCCAGAAGTCCAAATGGTATTTGACAAACGCACAGGAGAAGAAATTATATTGACAAGGAAACAACATCAAATTTTAATGTATTTCTTACGCCACCCTAATCAAGTTTTACCAAAAGAACAAATTTATGAATCAATTTGGGAAGAAACTTATATAACTGGTGATAAAACATTAATGGTGCATATTCGTCGACTGCGTCAAAAGTTGGAACGTAATCCAGATTCCCCAGAGATTATTGAAACGTTGAAGGGAATAGGCTATCGGATGAAACTATGAAACAGACTAGATCATTATTTCGTCGTTTTCTAAAAGGACATTTTCTATTTATCTTTTTTCCTCCAATTGTGCTTATTTTCTTCTTTGCGTTCATTGGGTTTTCAGGTATCAATGAAGAAGATCTGAATACGTTAAATCAATTTTACGTTTTCCTACTTTTGTTTGGTTTTATTATTGTCGCATTTGTTGTAATATCTTGGCTTTTCTTCTTGAGACTTCGTAAACGTCTGACCCGCTTACATGAAGTCATGTCATTTTCAGCTAATAATAACTCATTTCCTAAACCAGTATCTGTTCAAACGGATCGTATGGATGAAATAGACCAGTTAGGAAGTTCTTTTAATTGGATGATTCAGCAGCTTGAAGACAGTAAAAAGCGAGAGTATGAAGAGGAATTATTACGACATCGACTCATTGCGAATTTATCTCACGACTTACGAACGCCACTTACCATTTTGAGAGGACATGTCACCAGATTAAATAAAGAATCAATGAGTTCAGAAGGACAAAACTCATTAACAGAGATGAACCATACGATTACAAGAGTCGGAGATCTAATGGATGATTTACTTTCCTATACATTGCTTACATCAGGGAAACATCCTTTTGGGCCTACTTCAACAGATATTGGACGTTTAGTAAGAGCATCTGTTGCTGCGTGGTATCCTGTATTTGAAGAAAAAGAAATTCAGCTCGATGTTGATTTACCGACAGAGGAGACTTTTTATTGGGAAGCAGATCCTAAATGGATGACACGGGTTCTGGATAATTTATTTCAGAATATTGTTCGCCATGCTGCAGAGGGAAAATATGCAAACATTGTGGTTGATGTAGAAAAAGAACAGATCATTGTTGCAGACAGAGGTCCAGGTATGGATAACTCTTCCTATGAGCGTGGGGCGGGGATTGGTTTATCGACTTCAAATTATATGTTGAAAAAAATGAAGCTGAAAGCTGACTTTACATCAAATGAAAATGGCACAAGAGTAACTATTGATAGAGCGTAACCTAAAGTTAACCCACAATTAAACACCATGATAACCGAGATGTAACTTTGCTTCTTTATAATTAGAACCATAACAGAAAGGAAGTGTTATGGTTGCTTACAATTAATAACTTAGTCAAACATCGCGGAACTCAAGAAATCTTATCAGGTATCAGTTTTAAAGCTAGACCAGGTAGAGTAACTGGTTTTTTAGGTCCAAATGGGGCAGGTAAAAGTTCTACACTTCGCATCCTGCTTGGATTAGATCGTGCCACCTCAGGCAGTGCACTAATTAATGGAAAGCGATTCGCAGAATTACATCATCCTCTAGCAACAATAGGTGCTGCACTTGATGGATTTGGAGCGCATCGTATGCGAACAGGACGGGCACATTTGCGTTGGATTGCTCGTGCTGCAGGATTGTCTCGCTCACGTGTCGAGGAAGTTCTGGAAATAGTAGGTCTTACTAATGCAGCTGGTAAAAGGTTTGGAAATTATTCCCTTGGCATGGGAAGAAGACTTGGAATGGCAGCTGCACTACTTGGTGATCCCAAAATATTGGTTTTAGATGAACCCGTAAACGGGCTCGACCCACAAGGAATTCGGTGGATTCGGACATTTTTACGTGAACGTGCTGCGTCTGGAAACACGGTGTTACTATCCAGTCATCTAATGGGAGAGCTTGCAGAGACTGTTGATGATGTGGTGATTATTAATCGCGGAAAAATCGTTGCAGATGGAACATTGGAAGAAGTAATAGGTAACCATTCCACGCTGGAGGAAGCCTTTTTTGCCCTGACATCTGAAAATGCAGGTGATGTTATATGAGAGCATTCAACGCGGAACTATCTAAATTGTTCTCCCTGCCGGGCATTTGGCTTGCCTTTCTTATTGGAGCATTTGCCCCAGCGGTCTTTACTGCCTTGGACAGTATAGCAGAAAAAGAGGAGATTATAGCTGGAGTTAGCACACGGCTATCGGAAGTTGGCTATATTGGATTAAGTTTTGGTGTGCAAGGTGTCATTATTCTTGGTGTGCTTGCTGTCAGCAGTGAGTATTTGACAGAGAGCAGTGAATCTGGTGGAGGACAACAGATTACAACAAGTTTAACTGTTGTTCCATCCCGACTTCATTTTTTGCTGGCAAAAGCAGGCGCTGTGACAGTGATCAGCATACTGCTTTGTATTGTTGCTATTATGACAACTGTGTCAGCAACGCATCTTATTCTTGGTGAATATGCCCCTGCATTCGAATGGTCTAGACTTATCGGTGCAGTTTGTTACTGGACATTCACTGCTCTTTTAGCATTTGGGATTACTGTTCTAACTAAGAATGGCATCATCCCACTTGCTGTGCTCATGATAAACTCATCCGTTGTATCATTTAGTGTCCTGCTTTCTAAGATTACAAAGTTGGCGTTCTACTTACCAGATCGGGCTGGCCTTGATATGTTTATGTTTACTAGCGACAAATTTCACACCCCGTCCACAGGCGGTTTAGTCATGTTTGCTTGGGTAGCCGTTTTTTTCATTGTTGCAGCTATTGTATTCCATAGGAGGGACGTTGCATCATGAGTGTCTCTTCTGGTAGAAAGATAACACAAATCCTTGGTGCTGAACTGGATAAATTAGTTACATTACCATTGATATGGCTCACTCTCATAGGTACATTCATTCTTAATTTAGTTTTAGCCGCAGCTTTTACTTCTGCTGGTCTACAAGGGGCAGCAGGAACGCAAAGTATACTGAATATAGGACTTGCTTCTATGGGATATCTTCAAGCAGGGTTCATTATTCTTGGTATCTTAGCTACTTGTTCGGAGTATACGGGTGGACAGATTCGAACTACTTTAACGACGATACCTTGGCGTGGGTTCCAATTATCCATGAAACATTTGGCATTGGCAATTATAACCATTCCTGTGGCGTTTATTATTGTTGCATCAGGTGTACTATATGCTTTGATTATGATGAGAGACACAGCAGTAGGGTTTGAAATAGACACCATGATAAAAACATTAGTAGGTGCAACAGGCTATCTAACATTAACCACACTTCTCAGTGCAGCTATAGGTGCTTTACTAAGACGAACCACTCCTGCTTTAGTGATACTGCTTGGTTATTATTTCGTTGTCAGTCCATTGACGAGAGATTTTCAACCTAAATATTTTCCGGATACGGCAGGATCTTATATGTATATGCCGCCTTCCTCTGATGAAATAAATGTCCTTACACCAATGCAAGGAACAGGTATTTTAATGTTATGGACACTGATCTTTATTACAGCAGCTATTGTATTTTACCGTAAACGAGATGCCTAAGTTTAGGTTTCATCATTGAGATAAAATAAGGAAATGAATTATAGAGATGGAGAAACAATCCTTCTTTTCATTAGATTTCTTACTGCCATTTGCCAACGACTTCATTAGGATTAGCTCTTTTTTAGTAAAGTTGTCCATCTGTTTTTCTATCCGCTATGCTAAGCTAGCTGGTATTCACCGAATCAGAATTCATGGTTTACGTCACTCTCATGCTTCCTTGTTAATCAGTATGGGAGAAAACCCACTCATCAATAAAGATCGTCTAGGACATGAAGATATCGAAACTACTTTAGGAACATATGGACATCTTTATCCTAACAGCAATTTTGAAGTAGCTAACAAATTAAATGGAGTTATCTCTTTTGAAGAGGTAAAACAAAACTATGATTCTTCATCAAAGAATCAATTTACTGTAGACTCCTTGCGAAACAAAGAAATGAAAAAAGTGCAGTAAAAAATAAAAGGAGCCAAAAACCCTTGATATACAAAGGTTTCTAGCTCTCCTAATAAACGTTAAAAACAGTTTTTTGATTGGGAATGTTGATGAATTTTATATTATTGAGTTTTGTTATGACAACGTATTTTACGAACAAGTGAATGCATTGGTCAAAGTTAAGAAATTTACGACTATGTCATAAATACAGTCGATAACATCTTGCTCCATTTGATAATATTCTTAATATATCTTTCGTTCGGGACCGTTTCCCCAACCATTCATTAGACTTTGGACTTTTGTATTAGACATGGGGCTGTCCAGAAAGTCGGTTAGGCTGACTTTCTGGACAGCCCCTACGCACAAAAATACGGTGTTCCGTAACTAATACTTACCAAATAAAAGTATACAGCAGGTAAGAGCTATAGTTACAGAAATAATATAGCTATATGGAGCCTTTATAATTTTATAACTATGTTTACCTAGAAGCCGAAAAATAAGGTCTTCTGTTTTATAGCCAAGAAAAATCAGGACGATGATAGTAAATGAAGTTGAAAACCATGTCCATCCGTAATTTTTAGAGATGAATACAACGAAAATCATGATAAAAGGCAGGAAAATGCAGGTATGAAGTAAGCGCCCTAATGTATCTTGTCTAAGCTTATCCTTTTCCTTTATGCCTTGACGCCATCTTTTTATCGAAAGCATATTCGACACCTCAATTAGCTCTTTTACTATATTTTACATTAAATAATTGAGCTGTGGATAGTTTTTCCAAAAGAAAAAGACGAGGAAATACGCCGACACGTGCATCCTCTTTCTTCCATCTTATGGATAATCAACAGGTGTATTAGATTATGAAGGATTGTCTACTTATGGACCTAATCAGGATGAAACTATCAGTTCTATTGCTGATCCTGGGATTTATTTCATATGTGTAAATTCAACTTTAGGATTCCATGCATCTACTTCATTCACTTTTAGTTTAACTCATACAGAAAAATTTGATCAGTCTAAGCCTAATGATAATATTTTGTAGCCCCTACAGTTCAAGATTCTATAGATGTTCAAAACACTATCGATAACCCTTATGATTAAGACTGGATATAACATCACCTAGAAGATTGATGCTTAACTTAACAAATACAAACCCAAACACAAATTATAAACTTTGAATTACAGATGCTAATTTAAATGTTCTTGCAGTTCTTGATCAAAATCACCGTCGACTTGTAGATGTAGAACAAGGTATTTTATTTTTCCAAGTAGCCTCCACTTCTATAGTACTGTAGAATTTCAACATGATGCACAGTAATTTGTTACCGTGTTTCTTTTTACGATTCCTCATCCTCCTCACCCCTTTCTTGTTTATACGTCTACATCTTGCCTGCATTTATCGGCACATTTTCCCTCTCAATAAAAAAGCACCCTTATCTAAGAGTGCTTAAATATAATATACTTTTTGCAACTTAGTGCTCAACTTAAACAGGGACATGATTTAACTTATAATCACCATCTGAAAGAATATGAACCTGAAGCTTATCTACTCCATCATACTCATAGTTATAATCTGTTCCATGGATGGCCTTTACCCATTTTCCCCGCATGTTCACTTCCATAATAAGTTCATCGTTTTCACATACATCTGTAGATGATTGTTGTACCTGTAGATATCCAAATGCAATCCACTGATATTGTGGAGTACCCCTTCCGTTATCGAATAGCTGTGCCCATTCCGCAGCTGTAATGGCGTTCAGCTCTTCTTGTGTCATACCTTGCTGTACGATTTTATCGACATCAGTATGGATTGTATGGTCGAGTTTACCAAGGTTTATCCATCCAACTGCTATTTTTGCATACCAATCCGGTGTCCTGTTTCTACATTCGACTTGGCGATTACATAACGTTCATTTGCTGCTCCTGTTTTGGTGCCTGTTACTTTGACAGAACTAATACCGGAAATGGATGAGATACGAATACTCGATTTCGGCGTAATAAATTGAGCATCCGTTACGCGAAAAGTTTTTTGATATAAATAAAACACCAACAGAGCGTAATATTGCATTAAATTAGGCAGCAAAATGCAGGAATTTGAAGACCATGTTTCCAGTAAAATAGGTGCTTTTCAGGCTATTTCTCAAACATAAGAAACCCGGAAAATAGCTAACCTTGCTGGGAGTATGTTTTTTTGTTGGTGATCTATTTTTACCATAATGAGTATTTGACATTAATAAAAATTAAATGCTTTTACTCTTCTCCTCTAAAACAACGAGCACAGTGGAAACAATTAGAACAACGGAAGCAATTAAAGCAGCGGAAACAGTTAAAGCAATTAAAGCAGTTAAAACAGTTAAAACAACTACAAGAGCACATACCAACCCATACACCGAATTGCCGAGCATCCTGGTTTTGGGCGCTGACAGGAATCATCGGACCCGCCTGGAAATTACCAACATCCAATCCTTGGAGATCCTTTTGAAAATCGTCCATTTTTATAACCTCCGTTTAGTAAACTAATACATTATGCTGGCAGCGTAACCAGCAACTGAAAGGAAGAACAAACCAAAAAGAAACATAAAAATAATAGGCGTGCTTCCCTCCATACAATATGCATCATAATGGGCGATTGTTCCTGGTCTAGATTCTGTTATTATGCCCATGTAAAAATTTCACAGAATTATACTACAGAAGTTCTTTATATAAGCAAGGCTATCGAACATAAAGAAGCCAGTACGGGAAATGGATAACAAAAAAGTCACTCCGAAGAGTGACCATTTTTTAATCAAACCGCCTTAAACCTTAGATGAAATTGTTGGATTTTTTTTGTATTGATAAGATAGCTGATCAATATGAGCACCATAAAAATTGCCATCAGGGTCCCGGAAACCAAATCCCATGGCTTTCGGCTGTAACTCGGTTACCTCAACTCCATGTTGTTTTAGAAACGCATGAAAAGCTGGGAGATTTTCGACATAAAAATCGATAACACTATGAACAACGCCTGTATTTGTATTGGTAAATTCCAGTCGCTTTTCATCATTAGTTTGTACAAGAAATAACCTTGTTCCTTCTCCTGGAAGTGCAATGAATGCCGATTGTTCATCACGCCACATGACTTGAAACTGTAGAATTTCCGTATACCAAGAAAGAGCCTTGTCTAAATTTGATACAGGGACCTCGACACTGGTAATAAACGTAATCATATTCTTCGCATACCACCTTTACGAATGTATGTTCTGATTATACTATATCAACTTTTAAAAGTAAATATTTTCCGTATAAGCCACTTGACCACTCTGAGCAACAATTTGACTGTATGACAATCTAGTTTCAATTAATCGAACAGAATTTTCAATATCTTGCTTTGTTACAGGTTGCTTCTCTGTTTTTAACTGATAACCTAGTTGGCCGCTAACCTCTAGTGTAGCCCATTGTACGTCGCTTATGTTCGCAATTCCAGATTGGCGCAATCTATATAAGTTATACTTGATATTTTGACATGATGATTTCTCCGCCTTTTCTTACCTACCACAAAAGTTTGTCGATTTATCAAACCAGATGTATATAGCTTCCAGTTTATCTACCGGTAATCGGAGTTTCCTTAAATTTTTTTCATTGGACGTTCCGTTTTCAATAATTGTTACGTACTTACCGGACATCAAAGTTTCGAGCTCATCCGATTTCAATTGCATATAATCCGTTACAAGTGAAGCGGCAACTAATAAGGTCGCTACTCTAAAGGTAGGCAGGCTAAATAAACCCTAACATAGGTGAAGAACAAAGTAGGATACTAATCAATTGTCCATATAAATGACACTGTAATCAGGGATTTATTCTCTTGCGCTGAATTGGATTGATCATTGTACGAAGGAGCTAGCCGCGGCAGCTCCTTTCTCATTTTTCGCCGTGGTGCCTGTTAAGGGGGCTCCTCCCTCGAAAAGCCATGTACTTGAGGATGTCCAATTTGTATCTACCAGCTTAGGAATGTAATTGACAATTATGCTGTTGAAGGAATAAAGAAATATCTCCATACAGCTTCGACCTGTCCTTTTCATAGAAAACAGCGATTTCCATACCATAGGCATAATTGAACCGTATGTATCCGCCCAGTACCTGTAAAAAAATCTTGCAGGTATACTCATTCTCAAAGACCAGGTCCGGTTGAAAGCGTTCCTTGCACAGCCGAGCCAGATCGTGCATCGACAAACTACCCTCCCGGGAACTGAACAGGAAGAAGGTGTGCATTCTCGTATCACTCCATGGTTCGAAAAACGCCGGTGCGGAATTGTTCTGTTTATACTCTTCACGATAAATGCGATCCAGAGTATGCGTAAACAGGGCTTCTCTGCACGACTTTAACGTTATCTCCTCGGCATGTCTCGGAAACCAAAGGATTTCCTCCGTTTGGGGATGAACAGCTAAAAAATCACCGTCTATCGAGGTGCCGATGCTCACACATTGTTTGATTTGAGCCTGTGTAATGGGGCACGCCTCATCATGCAGCCAAAAATCATATTCCATAAATGGCTGCAAAACTTCCGGATCGGGCCGCGTAATGTTAACCCAGCCGCAATAAGTCCCCTCGCCGTATTGGGTCAAAAAGAATCTGTAGGATAAGGGAAGTTGCGTCCCCGTCTCTCTCTGAATATCGTCAAGCTCAATAGCAGGCACCTGAGTCCTTTTGTCTGATACAATGTACATTATGATTCCTCCCTTTATGTCTGGCATTCCACTTTATTTTAATGCATGGCCAACTACTTCCATAATCCCTCCCTACCGGTTTTAGACTGTCTATAAAAAGAAACAGCGGCGTACTAGGACTCGAAATAAACCCAATCATTCCCAAAACAGGAACGACTACATTTGCTTGCATTTTTCGTGTTATCGGACATAAAGAAGCCAGCCTAATCCCAGATTAGCTGTTGTTGTCATAACATACATTATCGGAAATAACTATTTACTCTTAAATAAAAAGCACCTTACAGTAGTGTAAGTTGTCTTACAATACTGTAAGGCAACTTATTCCAATTATATATTATAATCAAGCATAGAACATATGCGTATATCATAAGAAAGGATTCCAAAATGAAGGTAAAGAAATCTGACAATCATCCTATCATTCTCTTTGATGGCGTCTGTAGCATGTGTAATCAGTGGGTTCAGTTTGTTATAAAAAGAGATTCGAAAGCTCTATTTAAATTTGCATCCCTTCAATCAAATCTAGGAGATTCTATTATCAAACATTATAAAGTTAACACTAAAGGGAGAGAGTCTATTGTTTTAATCGAAGAAGAAAAAGTATACATTGAATCTACAGCCGTTCTAAAAATTATAAGTAGACTCGAAGGACCTATAAAGATGGTGACTTTATTCTGGATTATTCCAAAACCAATTAGGGATCAAGCGTATCGTATAATTGCTAAAAGACGATATCGTTTATTTGGTAAAAAGGAAGCTTGTATGGTACCCACAAAAGAAATGCAAAGCAGATTTATTAAAGATAAAACAGAAAGTAGGGCAATCAATGAAGAAAAGTATATTCCTTAAAAAACTTAGAATGACTACTATTACTACATTTAGATGGTATTTAGCCTTAGCTTTCTTTATCTATGGAGGTGCCAAGATATATCCAGGACAGTTCCCTACTGGTGATTTTACGTATGATTCTACAAAAGATTCAGCTATGCAATTAGCTTGGCATTTCTTTGGATATTCAGATACTTATAATCTTTTTATTGCTTTTGGCGAGCTAACAGCAGCATTATTATTATTAATTCCAAGAACAGCAACTTTAGGGAACATTATTTACTTGCCTATAACAGTAAATATCACAATTATTGACTATTGTTTTGGAATTCCAGCTCTTTCTATTAGCATCTTACTAACATGTATAAGTATATCTTTACTTTTTCTAGAATATCAAAAATTAAAAAGAATTTTCTTTGATGCCCCAGTTAAAGTTGAGTATACTATGTCAACCGACATTGTTAAACAGAAGGTGAACATATAATGTTTTTGTTAATTGCTTTGTTTATTATTTTTGCAATCTCTTCTTTTTATTATTTTGTTATTAAAAAAGATGGTTAATGCTTGTATCCCATATACATGTTAAGTTTATATATACAAACACATTTCTATAAATTTGACTCGATTACTAAGCGATTTTACAACAATATCAACTATGTGAGGATTATTCGGGTACGCAGCTGCAAGCTGTACCCGGTTATCTTTAATAAATTGGATTAGATTCTTGTATTGTGGTTTATATTTGTCTATGACTTTTTTTAATTTCCGCCTTATATTGGGAAGATCGGTTGCTAAATGTGCCATACTTGTTCATGACTGCATACAGCTCCGTTATACCCTGCATTTCAAAGGCGAATTTGATTTCTTTGGTGTTTTGTTTCAGCCATATGTTCTGTGCTGCCGCTAATATATTGGTTGAAGCAAATAACAGTGAAATCCCCAGCCCCACGACTATACTTCAACATCTTCAAAGGACTTTTGAGTCAACTAAGATTTTTCTCAGAACATCATTTTCCTTATTTACCCATATTCTATAATATGGTATATTAAAAATAAGCTTTTTTCGCAATAACCAACTCCTCACTGCCGGCCATGTGTCGGCCTTTTTTATTTCGCAATATAGACTGTTTTATAAAAATCAGTCCATCAGCTTACCTCGTATAACGTGTTCATTTGAACCACATTCATAAAGAGATTCACTGTACATCTTAAACCGTGGATAACTTTTTTGATATAAAAAATCGCTTAGGTACAGAGGAGTTGGGTACCAAGTAAGAAGCGAAATCGCATCCATATTCTAAAAAAAAGGAGTACTCCATGACAACCTCATTATCCCAAGCTACTTCAACTACCGCTGACGTGATACCTAATCACGTTCGCTCTGCCCGACGGGGGCTCATCCTCTTTTTTGTTTTTCTCATCCCTCTCTCAACTGTTGGTTATTGGCTGACTTTTATCAACGGTAAATGGATAGTTCTACTTATGTGGACGCCAGCATTGGCCTCCCTCATAACACGCTTACTATTACATGAGGGCTTTGCTGATATTTCACTCCGTCTAGGCGGGCGACGTACTCTCAAATCAATACCGGTAGTATTTCTCTTGCCCATAGCGGTTGGTCTAACGGCATATGGAATAGCATGGATAACTGGACTGGCACATTTTGTTGCACCTAAAACATATTTAATAGCTCATCCAATTGCTATTTTTATATTATTCCTGTTAGCAAATACAACACTTGGAACGATTTACGGCTTGCTCGGAAGCATTGGAGAGGAAGTAGGGTGGCGCGGCTATATGCTCACACGCTTGATCGATGCCCAAGTTCCCCGACCTGTTCTTTTAAGTGGAATAATTTGGGGTGTTTGGCATCTGCCGCTTATGTTGGTCGGATTATACTACGCTAGTCCAATACTTTTTCTTTCTATTGTTCTTTTTATGATCTCGGTTACGTCCTTTGGGTATGTGATTGCGTACTTACGTTTAACAACTGGAAGCATCTGGCCTGCGGTCTTCTTACATTCAGCATGGAATGCAATCATCCAAAACGTCTTCGACCTGTTTACACAAGGTGATTCCGTATTATTGTGGACGGGAGAATCCGGTGTTTTTGTCGCACTTACTTTGCTAGCAGTAGCATTTATCTTTTCGAGAAGACAATGCGCGATGCTTCGTACCCTTCCCAAACAAGGCGAGCCGTTAGTTTAAAGGTGTACTTTTTCTCGGAAACTAACTCCCTATTGCCGGACTCGCTCCGGCCCTTTTTATTGCCTGTTTATCCTCTTTTCTATCACCATTTTTATCTAGCAAAATATAATAGAAGTACACTCCCGAAGAACCTCATTTCATCGAAGAAGCCCAACTTGTGAGCATCCTCCTATCAGTTTTCTTATTTATTCATAATCTAAATATGGTTTATTGAAGGTGTGACTGCTTCACAAGTACCCTTCTGTTCCTTGCCGACTTGTGTCGGCCTTTTTTGTTCATTTGTCCCCTTTTCCTTCACGTTTTCCATCTGATAAAATATACTGATAGTATCTCATTCCTGAGACATCATCTCCTAATGTCAATTTCCGGACCCGCTCCGGCCTTTTTTATTATGCAACCTATTCCTTTTCATACACTTACTTCAAATTTTACATCTCTTCCTGACGACTTTGGCAAATCATTTTCCCCTTCTACAAAAATCTCTAGTTCACCTTCCCTGAAATCCCTAATGTACGACCTAACTCAAGTGGAATCACCACACGTCTCAGCTCGTTCACTCTCTGAACAACACCTGTTGCCTTTATTATCTCACCCCTTAATTCTACCTATTTCTTATCGCGATCATATAAAATACAAAAACTATATTACCTATGAAGTTAAGGAAATGAAGGATTTTGTCGAAACTTGTCTAAATTTTAGGTCTAGTTCCTCTTACCTATAAGAGTTAGAATAATAAGGAAGAGATTACCTTATCAAAACTTTCATCTTAAAAGGGGAGAAAAAACATGAAAAAGCTCATTCTTTCTATCGCTACCATTGCATTGGTTGGCTCCTTCGCAGCAACCGATGTACAAGCAATAAAAAAGAATCAAAATTCATACAGCTACTGTAATGGAAATGTAAAGGGTAACATTAATAACAAGGGCGAAAAAATTTATCATGTACCAGGTGGACAATTCTATAATAAAACTAAAGCAGAATATTGCTTTAAGACAACTGCTGAGGCAAAAAAGCTGGATTCCGTGCATCAAAACGATAAAGAAAGACAATATATACCAAATATCCATAATTTTATGAATTATATTGCCTACCCAATGAAATTGTAAATATTGCCAAATTAATAAAAATATTCTTAATTAATAAGGAGGTATGAATACTAATAAGTAAGAATTCAGAAAAAATAGGACTATTAATTTATATTAAACAACTAAGTTCTTTTAAAAAGAATTAACAATAAATATGTTTTGGCTAATACTATATGGAATTCACTTGACGTATTAACAAAAGTTCAAGTGGTTGGAAACAGGAGATCCGGAAAAAGGAAGAGAATGGACACGCCCTGCGCTCCGGCAGAAGAAAGACCTTGTTTGTGTCCCGCTGTGGTGGTCTTTTCCTCTCTGGACAACCAACACCCTTGGTATCCATAGATGGATAAAAAAGAAGGACGCGTACGGCGTGCGTCCCCTTTATTTTTCTGCGTGGAGCGTGTGACGCCAAGGACGAAATCGACCGGCAACTGTCTCCC
>NZ_KE952775.1:0-69324 GCF_000466385.1 Aneurinibacillus aneurinilyticus ATCC 12856 | reverse complement strand
TTCCACCTTATGGATAATCAACAGACGTGATATATTTTGTTTTCTTTAACCGATGTCACGAACGAGCTACTTCCCTCTCCTGTTTTAGATTCGTTTTAAACCTACAGCGCGGATACCCTGAACACCCCAAAAACACTCCATACTGTCCAGTACGCTCCACCAAGGCTTCTCCGCAGCTCGGACATATCCCTTTCTCTACCTGCTCACCACGCTTTTGAATGTCTTTGACATGCTGCTCTCGCATTGCCTCACTAATAATATTCATCTTCTGCAACATGTCTGTCATCTCATAGGTCTGTTGCATGGTTAATTTTTCGTTTACGTAGTTTCGAATGACTGTTAGAAGTTCGCTTTCTCGTATTACAATCGCTTTTGTTGCCTCTACTTCTATGTTTTTGGTTCCAACAAACACAATGATAGAGACAATTGGCAACAGGCTAGCTGAATCGTTCAGTACAGTTCGTAATGCTTTGATGTGCTGCTCATTCTGCTTAATTGGATTATAGAACTCATATCGCTGCTGTTTTTTCAAAAACTGGACCCAGTTTTTTGCATCTTCATATCCTTTGATATAACCATTATAAGCTTTTGTTTCAATCACGAAGATTCCGTAAGAAGAAAAAACAATATGGTCGATTTGAGCTGTATTGCCGTTGTTGCCTTGGATCATAATATCATGAAAGCCTATGTATTCATTCCCAAGTCGAGAAAGAATATCCTGGACAATCTTCTCTCCTATTCTTCCTTTTTGTTGGATTTTTTCTTCTGGTTGAGATAGAACTTCACGATGCTTCCTTTTTTTCTTTTTAGCTGACTTACTTTTTGAGAGAATAAATAAAAGCAGGATAATACTTCCTAGTAAAATATACTCCATTGACCTCCTCCTTTTTTTGCTCATACATTACTAATCTCATACTACATAACATAAATTTACCATATGTATATCTATTTTCCTATATTTCCTTTGTAAATTTCAGAAGTTTAGTATAATTAAGGAAATCCCTATTATGCAGGTAGCTAATCACACTTCCTTAGCGCAGGTGAATACAAATAAAAAAGAAATTTGCTTATCAATCCGATGGAACGACCATTATTTATTATGAAAGCCGAGAAGGAATCCAGCGACAAACCAGATGTATATAGAAATAATAAGTATTGTGTTCGTATCATGGCGGAAGGAAAATAACATCATATCGGTCAGTTCGATGCGCTTGAAGAAGCAGAAATTGCAGCTATAAAAGCCAGACAAAAATCACTTTAGCAGACTAAAGGTGAGAAAAATATGGGCATTCGCCACTTTTATGCTAAAAATCCCCGCCTCGACGACGGGGATTTGATTCTTAATTTTTCTTCTTTCGGTATGGAAGAGAAATGCTCCTTTTGCCCTCAACCGGCGGCAGATTGCGGTATTTCGCCAATTCTTCATCCGATAGCTGATACGTAATGACCTCACCTGGACGCATGGCTGCATCATCTTTGTCTTCTTTTGGGACAACCGAGTGTTTGTTGAAGTAAAGCAAACGTCCATGTACCATGTTCATCTACTCCTCTGCATCAAAGTCAATCGCTTCAGTTAGGAGAAATTTACCCGCTTTTCTCATCTTCTAAACATGTACTTATTTTGCATGGAAAAAGGGCTGCTGTAAGGCAAGCCCTTCGCTCTGGTTTCCGTCTTAAAGATCCGATGCGTTCAGCTAACACTCAGTGAAGGATGAAGGCATACTGAGTGAAGTTTCACTATAGTGGCTTAATTCGCCAGACGCTCTTCTTCATCGCCCATACCTATCTCTTGGGTGATGGTTACGTTTGGAGAGCCCTGTCCGGTGACTTCCTGTGCGAAATCGCGTGCTTCTCCTAGTGTTTCAAATGCGGCTACGTTATGGTCGTTCGACTTACCGAACAAAGAAATGGTCTCATACACTACGTAGTACATCATGTCACCCTCCCTTTTTTATCTTTATTTACAAATAAAACAACAGCTTTCTATACCTACCCAAAATCATTGATAATTAAACCGTTTCTTTTACAAAGAATATGAAAAAGAAGCAAAAATGTGCTAACTTTTTCTGTATCTTAATAAAAATGCCCTGTACAAAGTGTACAGGACATTATCTATACGTATCACGATAGGCATCCATACCGATACGGCGGAAAATTTCACGGTTTACGTCATGCGTTTGCTGCCAGGATACTCCGATATGAATTGCATTAATATTTACCGTTTCACCGTTCCGCATTTCTTCAAGCACTGTTGGTCGCTCTTCCTGTATGTCTGTTTCCGGCCATTGGTTCTCCATATAGCGCACTTTAGCTCTAAGAAGCGATAGGCGCTCCCATTTCTTCACCTGGGATTTGTCATCATAATACAGCATATTTAATCGTCCTTTCTTTCTAGCATTTCTGCATATGTATTCGTTCAGGATTTCGTATGCTATATGATTTCGAGCACTTTACCCAGTTTATGTCGCATAATAAGCATGGAGATGTCATTTTTATTCTATTTATACACTATCTACAGTGATAATCCCTGTTATTTTATTGTACATGTTTTTTTGCTGAATATTCAAGTTTTTTCGCACAAAAAAAGAGGGTGTCCCCATAGCCATCTCGTTTCTTCCGATTCTGGGACCGACTCATTCGGAGTTAACCTTTTAGGACAGCCACTTTGGTTTTTTTATGATACAGCTTCCGAACAAGCCGTAGCCTTGGCCCGCAAAGAAGAATGAATAGCCGCCCGTTTAGCAATCTCTTTCTGTGTTACGAGATCCCCTTTTAAAAAATGAGGATCAACAGCCAGATCCAATAAAGCAGCAATTGTCGCTTGAATGGAAAGCTGTTCGTCCTGAACGAGATAAAAAGAAATACGATAACAATAATTTTCATGCTGTCTCAATATTTCCGATCTTTCTTGTATATCCATGAATTCAACCCCTTATAAACGTTAGTAATGATGTTATACGTGAATTAAACTAGTTCTTTCTACAATATTGATTCAGCGCTTATCGCGGGATACGCCTGACTAAGTCCCATCCCAAAAAGTGGTCTGTGCCAAAGCGCGTATAGTTTAAGGTCTGAGGACCAGCAAGATATTGTTGGAGCTAACAAAGAGGAAGAAAGCGGTGACACTCAGAATGATGAAGTGGACATTGCATCTACAAATGATCCACATATCTTAGCGGAACATGACAGCAAAACTCCGAGAAAAATTTCCGTACATGGACATTAAATCTTCGATTGAGAGCCGGTCCGGATGTATCGAATAAAAGACGACAAAGGGCGAATCTCTTTTTGAGTCGCGGCGCTTTATTCGTCTTTTGAGAGGCGACGTTCATCCGGCCGGGCTGGATCGGGGCTGGCTGAAGGCGGATCAAGAGCAGAAAAGGCGAATATTCTGCTCCTGGCTTCACATTAATTGCCCGTTTATTAAACCGGGATCCGCGGCTGCGGTTCCCGGTTATTCTCATCAATAGAAAAAAGCACCCCGTGACTTCACCAAGTGCTTTCCCCATTAACCCTGCCATTCTAACCTTATTTTTTATCTAACCTTGATTCTCGTTACCACTCAATCCCTTTCGGTAAATCCTCCTTTTTGACCCGTTCCCATTCCTGCGTGTACGCGCCTTTGGCCAGCACCTTCAAATAGATCCCCTGCTCCAAATCGGTGCTGGACGTAAACGTCACGTTTTTCTTTTTGCCTTCGGCATTGTATCCGCTCAGGTTGTACTTAAATCGATGATCTTCCGGCTTCGCCGGTTGATTGACTTGGACGTAGACGTATTCTTTGGTTATGAACGGGTTAAAACGATCGACGACGTCACTATTCGAAAAAACGAAGAACGCTGCGAAAATGACGATAATAAAAGCCACAACTGCGCCGAACTTTTTCATGATGGTTCCTCCTCTTTTTCCCATGGATTGGATACAAAATTGATCTGCTGGTGTTTAAGCCTTGCTAAGACATGGCGTTTTTGACGATTTTCCGGTAATAGCCAATGGTCAAAACCGCAAACACAAAATAGATTAACGCATACAGCCCCATTGCTATAATCGTTGGTACGGTGATGTCGGACAGCACCAGGATCGATGCGGTTTTGACGGCGAAGACGGAATGCAGGATGCCGATCAGAAGCGGTATGGCGAAAACAAATAGCTGCTTGCGCACGATGCCCTTCATGATGTCCTTCTCGTCAAAGCCGAGCTGCCGCAAGGTCTTGAAGCTTCTTTTTTCCTGCTCCGCTTCCGTCATTTGTTTGAAATACAAGATGCTGCCCGTTGAAATGAGGAACACAAGCCCTAGAAATGCCGAGATAAACATCATTAGACCGAGCGAATGAAGCGCACCTTCATATTGCGTATGAAAATTGGGTTCGAAGTCGTCCTCCGACACGTATTTGGCGTAAAGGGCCGATGCCTTGGCACGCTCCGCTTTGCTCGGGACTTGATACGTATCCAAGCGGACTTTTTCGTATCTGGGAGATCCCGGCATGCTCTTCTCAAGCTCCTGTACGGTCGCTTCCGAGGTCACCAGTTGAGCGCCATAAACGTTGTAGTTCATGACGTATTGAATGACCATGTCCGTCAGTTGGATTTTTTTCGTTTCCCCGTTTTTGCCTAGAACGATTTCTTTCGGAAACCCCATGCCTTCCTTGTCTTTTCTTCCTTCGAGATTCACCCGCGCATCGTACAGAACGGTCTCACCTTTCGGCGGCACCTTCACCTTCATGCCTGCTTTCTGCAGCTGCTCCGCCGGGAGAAAAAGCATCCCCTGGGTGGACTCCTCCGACTTGCTGCGAAGATCGCGGATTGTCCCCTTCAGCCGAACCGCTTCAATCGGTTGATGATCGAACCGAATACCCGCCTTCTCCAGCTCCGCGTCGAACGATTTGGCGTCCCTTTCTTTATTTTCGAACACAAAATCGTACGGCAGCGAGATACGGGTATCGCTTTCCGCCGAAAAATAAAGCGAGTAAGCCAGCGCCACCATCGTGAGCGTCATGGCCGACAGCACCGTAATCAAGGTCAGCGAGTTGGCGTTTGCCTTCATCCGGTGCATCAGCGGCGCGAGGGACAAGCTATTCAGCAGCCCGAGGTGTCCGTCTTTTCTTTTCCGGAATTGGTAAAACAGCCAGCTGATCGTCACCCGAAAAAGCAAGTACGTACCCAAAATCGTCGAAAGAAGCACCAACAGCATGTTAAAAAACAGCATGTCGTTTACCATATGCCCCGACAAATCATAACCGTAAATGATCAGCGCAATGCCAAGCAGGGCAAGGAATGCGGCCGCGATCGTTTTCGGCTTTTTGGGATGGTCGCCTTGACGTTCCGCGTTAAACAGTTGGAGCAGCGTGCTGCGGTAAACCGTGAGCGTCATCTGTATCGAAGTGAAAATAATCAGCGCGGCAAAGACGATCACCGTCTGCACTGCCGCCGTGGCCGAAAAAGCGATCCCGACGATGCCTTCGAAGCCCAGCAGCTTCATCAAAATGAGCAGGAACAGCCGCGATACAAGCGCGCCGCAGCATATTCCGAGCAGAAGTGCCCCCAAACCCAGCAGCATGTTTTCGATGATCAAAAACCGGGCCACGCCCATCTTCGACAGGCCGATCAGCTGGTACAGCCCGATTTCCTTGCTGCGCCGCTTCAGAAAGATGCTGTTGGCGTAGACGGTAAATACGGCGACGATGACGAGCAGCAAAATTCCCGCCACACGGAATGATGTCGCAAAATTCACGTCCGAGCCCATCCGCTCCACGACCGACGAATCATGCTGCAGCGTCGCAAAGACGAAGTACAAACTCATGCTGAAAATAAGCGCAAAAAAGTACAGGTAGTAATGTTTAATGTTTTTCCGAATGCTGCGGATGACCAGTTCAAATAACGTCAACGTTGTCCCCCCCAAGTACGGCCTGCACGTCCATGATTTCCTTGAAGAATGACGGTCTCGTTTTGTCGCCGCGGTACAGTTCGGAATAGATTTGTCCGTCTTTTAGGAACACGACCCGGCTGCAATAGCTGGAAGCAACGGGATCATGTGTGACCATCACGATCGTTACGGCACGTTTTTTGTTGAGGTCTTCCATCGTTCCCAGCAATGAGGAAGCCGATTTGGAATCCAGGGCACCCGTCGGTTCATCCGCAAAAACCATCGATGGCCGGTGGATCAAAGCGCGGGCAGCGGACGTGCGCTGTTTTTGACCGCCCGATATTTCATGGGGATATTTGTTCGCCAGTTCCCGGATGCCGAGAATGTCGGCGATAATCTTGAATTCTTCTTCCGCCAGCCTTTTGTTCATTTTGCTCAGGGAGATCGGAAGCAGGATGTTTTCCTTCACGGTTAGCGTGTCAAGCAGGTTGTAATCCTGAAAAATGAACCCCAGCTTGTTCCGGCGAAACGCGGAAAGCTCCGAATCCTTCATTTTTGAAATGTCGGCGTCGTCAATCAGAATCGTTCCTTCCGTCGTTCGGTCGATCGTCGCAAGGACGTTCAGCAGGGTTGTTTTTCCGGAACCGGAAGGCCCCATAATGCCCATGAATTCCCCTTCCATGACGCAAAGATCGATGCCTTTTAACACCTGCTGTGCGCTGCCTTTCGAGCCGTATGATTTGCGGACATTCTGTGCACGCAGCACCGTTTTTGCCTGATTTATACCATTCATAATGAACCTCCAAGTTTTGCTGTACCCCCATTGTACTTTCGTTCACCGGGTGTTGTCGCACGTTTTGGATGACAAGCGGGCGGGGCAATGTGACAATTTCGTCACGTTGAGCACGGCTGCTTTGTGCCGCCCTTTTTCCGCAACATTTAACATGCCGGCCAATTCAAAAAGCAGTCAGGAAAGCCCCGGCTGCTTGGTTTGTTATCATTTATCATTATGAAAACAATCCGTCGTTCATATTCTGGCTAACGGAACGAATGCATTAGATCAGCATCCCTCTCCGAACCGACTCAAAATCATTTTTAGCCGTAAAAATCATGCGCACCGCCGTTCCCTGGTTTGGTGTGGATTGTGCTCCGAGCGTGATCCTGATTTTGGACGCGACGGTTTGCGCGAGATACAGCCCGATGCCTGTCGCCGCGTTTTGGATTCTGCCGTTCCCTCCCGTAAAACCTTTATCGAAAATGCGCGGCAGGTCATGCACCGGAATACCTGGCCCTTCGTCTTTGATGACCAGCATGGCATTTCCGTTCTCCGTCACGCCTGTTGTGATCCGGATGATCCCGCCCTCCGGGCTGTATTTGATGGCGTTTGTCAACAATTGCCTGATGATAAACCGGCACCATTTCCGGTCGGTAACGACCTCCGCGTCTTCGCCTTCGAATTCGACCGCGATGTTTTTTTCCATGCACCAGGAAGTGAGTTCGCGCACCTCTTCCACGGCAAGCCGCCGAACAGTCGCCGGTTCCAGCACGTAATCCGACTCGAGGGACGGAAGGCGCGCCATATGCAGCCGCCGGTCGATCAGCAAATGGATCCGCAGCCACTCCGCTTCGATCTTCCGCATCGCCGGATCAGTTCGATGAGCATCGATGGTGAGCTTCATCGCGGTAAGCGGCGCCTTCACTTCATGAATCCAGGACGCCGTAAAATCATTTTCGATCAGCTGCACCTGCCTCACATCGGAGAGCTTTCGTCTGTAAAACAGATCGGCTGCACGCAGCACCTCGCTTGTGACTTCATCCGGGAAAAAGGCGGGTTCCGGCAAGGTTTCGATCCAGTCCTCAGTCATGTTTTCGCTTCGTGCCGCGAGCGCCGCCGCATATTTCGTTTCCGTTTTATAACGCCAAACCAAAAACACGGCAACGACAAATAGAAATAAGACGTTCAAATAGATCATGGAGCTTGCGTGAACCGCAATGCCGTGATCGAGCAGAATGAGCACGTCGGTCAAACCGAGCAGCACCAGAAACAAAAAGATCCAGCTTTTTTTATAACCAACATAACGTAAAAACACGCCAATCATGTGCCCCCTTTACATCGTGACGGCCATGTAACCAAGCCCTTTTTTCGTGACGATCGCTTCTTCGAGCCCGAGCACCGCTAGCTTTTGGCGCAAGCGCGTTACATTGGCCGTAAGGGTATTATCATTGACGAAATGCTCGTCCTCCCACAGCTTCCGGATCAGGTCATGACGCGATACGATTTCGTTGTTCGCCTGAACGAGGACGGCGAGAATGAAAAATTCATTTTTCGTCAAATCGGCCTCCCGGCCGTCTTTGCGAATAGCGCCGCGCTTCATGTCGATCACCGCGCCGTTCCATTCGATCACGTCAGGCGATTCTTCTCCGTAAGCGTACGTCCGGCGAAGAATCGCCTGGATTTTGGCCAGCAGCACGTCCATGTGAAAAGGCTTTTGAATGTAGTCGTCCGCGCCCATATTCATCGCCATCACCATATCCATCGGATGATCCCGCGAAGACAGGAACAGAATTGGCACCTTCGATACGGCGCGAATTTCCCGGCACCAGTGAAAGCCGTCGTATTTCGGTAGCTGAATGTCCAGAATGACAAGCTGAGGTTCAACATGGATAAAGGAACGCATGACGTCATCAAACGAATCCGGTCCCGTGACGTGCAGAGACCATTTTTCCAGCCTTTCTTTCAGAGCCTCAAATATGTGGGCATCGTCTTCGACGATAAAAATGTTCATATCCATCAGAATACCGTCCCCTTTCATTACATGTATTGTAAATCATAGAGAACGTGATTTGAAATAAGAAGTAAGATAAAAGGCACCTTCCTTTCTAAACAGAAAAAGACCCTCGAAAGAGAGATAAGATAGCGCTTATCCAACGAAATCCTCCCAAAAAACTTAGCATCTTCAGTAACAAAACGTGTTATCTAAATTTTTAAGTTTTTCTTTAAATGTCCATTCTTTCCAATATGGGCGATCTTCAAAGCTTTCTTGATGATGAGCATACAAGCATCCGAGAAAATCGAGAATAAGCAACCTCTAAAATCCATATTCAAGTAAAAAAAGAAGGGCTGGCTCGAAAAAATCGTTTTTCAACGACCTTTTGAGACAGCCTCCTTCACTCTTTTTTACTATTTTTGTTCAGACAAAACAGTCCAGCCTTCTTCCTGATGGGCCCGTCTTTCTTTCATTAGTTTACCGAGCGCACGCTTGAATGCAGCTTTGCTAATTCCGAACTTCTCTTTGATAATATCTGGGTCCGTCTTGTCCGTATATGGCATACGACCGCCCCGATTCTTAATATAATCGTAAATCATCTCGGCATCCTGGCTGTAGCTGACTTCTTTTCGAAGTTTGGTTGTTACATTTATTCTTCCGTCATCCCTCACTTTGGAAATACGGCCTTCCACTCGCTGTCCAACACGTAAAGGCTCATCCGTCTCATCACGGTGAATAAAGGCGAGATGCTGCCCTTCGGTTAGTAGAAACGCACCGATTTTGATGACTTTATATACGTAGCCTGTAATGTCTTTATTAAAAATGTCTTGTTCTGCCGGTACGGCGATTTGTTCAAAGTTCTCTTCACGACCAAGTACAGCCAGCATCCGCCCTTGTTTGTCATGTTCAAGCCCTACATATAAACGATCACCTGAACGTGGCCATTTGCTTTTGATTTCAGGCAACTGATCTGCTGGAAGCAGCAAATCTTTACGAATTCCGTTATCCAGGAACACTCCCATGCGTAGATGCACATCCTTGACTTCAAGCCAGCCGAATTCCCCTAGTGTAATGTATGGCTCATGCTGCGTGGCTGCGATCCGATCCTGGTGATCATGATAGAGGAAAACTTCGACCTGCTCACCAATTTCCAGCTCTCCCTCCGCATCGCTCTGATGCAGGAGAACGTCTTGCCCTTCTACCGATAAAAAATAGCCGAACGGCGCCTGCCGTTCAATCGTTCCCATTACTTTCATACCTGCTTCAGGTTTCACTCTGTAATATCCTCCTTCTTCATTAGCCGGACGATGGGATCTTTACCGCTTCGTTGAATGCGTCCAGTAAGAGGGGAGAAAGCCCGGCCGGCTTACCGCGGAAATATTGAGGGGAACTGATATACAGCTCCTTCATCGCGCGCGTTACTGCAACATAGGCCAGGCGACGTTCCTCTTCCATTGCCTCGTCCTTTTTTTCTTCGCTTTTTTTATGCAACCAGAAGTCTGGCTTCTCTTCCGGATCGACTGCAATACTATGAGGCAGTACACCGTCGATTGCACCAATAAGAATGACAACCGGATATTCCAAGCCTTTGGCGCTGTGAATCGTTTGTAACGTGACTCCCTGACCGGCCTGCTGTGTCTTCTTGCGCGTTTCTTTTTGAATAAGAATCGTATCGACGTACGACAGGAATTCTGACACCGTCCCGAACGCTTTAACTGCCTCCTCCAGTTCGAACAAGTCGTCGCGCAACATTTCTTTATGGTACGTGACCGCTCCATTCTGCTCGCTGCCGAGAAACTTGTCGTATCCACCTCCGGCCTCATTGCGAATCTCCCTAACCGCTTGTAAAGGGCTTAACCGTGCAATGCTATGAAGCCAATCTACCTGTTCAATGAGTCGGCGACGCTGAAAAGACGGCAGGGCCTTCAAATGACGCAGTGCTTCCACATACGATACGCCTTGTTGAATGGATATAATTTGGATCTCCTTCATATAACGGGCTTTGCTAATATACAAACATGGCAAAATACTCTCTAGCGCTGCTTCATTATATGGATCAAGTGAAAGGCGCATGAAGTCAAGCACTGGGCGAATGGTAGACAGCTCATAAAATGTCGGATCATCCCGGTGTGTCGTAAACGGAATGCCGCTCAGCAGTAATTTTTCGTACAGCGTACGTGCCGTGCTGTGCGTACGATACAATACGGCAATATCTCTGTGCGTATAATCGCCCGATTCTACCAACTGCTCGATAAGAGCCAACACCGCTTCCGCTTCCTTCTCCACGGATCGGGTTGCAAAATATTTGGGCAGGCCCGCTTCTCCCGGCAATACTCTTAGTTCTTTTTTAAACCGCTTCCTGTTATGGCGAATAACCTCATTGCCCAAGCCTACAACGCCGGAGGGCGAACGGTAATTAATATCGAGCGTAATACGCGTGCATCCCGCATGTTCCTCCGGAAAGCGCAAAATAATGGATGGTTCGGCTCCGCGCCAGCCGTAGATAGCCTGATCGGGATCTCCTACAACGCACAAATTGGACTCCTTAGAAAGCATACGTATCATTTCATATTGTGCGATGTTTGTATCCTGATATTCATCTACCATGATATAAGCCATGCGACGCTGTAGGGCAGCGAGATATTCCGGGTAGGCACGCAATGTCTCGATACAGCCTGTAATCAAATCCTCATAATCGATAAGGTTATTTTCTCGTTTGTGCGACTCATAGCGCTTCAGCACGCGTCGGGCGTCGTCTTTGAGTCCCTCTACCTCTTCTGTTACCCATGCATCTCCTACAACGCACAAATTATTTTTCAGGTACGCAAGCAGCGACAGGAGCGTTTCCGGTTCGTACTGTTCACCTGTTGCCAGCTCTTTAGTAATCTGCTCGATCATGAATTCCTTCTGCTTTTCACTCATAATGCGTGGCGGATCAGTCAATTTATGAAAATAAATCATCCGTGCGAGCGAATGAAATGTACCTGTAATAATTTGTTTGACCATTGCCTGCGTTACACCTGGAATCGAAAGCAGCCGCTCCTTCATTTGACGAGCGGCCTGGCGAGTAAAGGTGACCAGTACAATATTGCGCGGCGGAACATCTTTAACGAGCATTAGGTAGGCAGTGCGACAGGTTAGCACTGTTGTTTTGCCACTGCCAGCCCCGGCATTAATAAGTACCGGACCTTCTGTCGTGCGTACCGCTTCAATCTGCGGTTCATTCAAGCGAATGCCTGTTTGCTCCAGTGCGCGAAAGAAAAACGCGTCGGGCGCGTCATCCTCCACCAGCTGCTCCGAAGTGAGTCCATCCGCCGTTTCCGCATGCGGAATGGCTGAGGATGCAGGCACTCCAGACGGCAGGTGGCCCATATCACAGATATCATCCTGTTGATATTTCATATGAATCAAACTCCCATTAACCGTAGCATCTTTTTCCACTATACAGGAAAGTAGGCAAAAAAGGAATGAAAAAAGATAGCCGCCTCTCCCTTTCGGAAAAGACGGCTGCCCATTTCTTTATTTATCTCTCTCCACTCGCTTTATAATCGTACGTTATTATACGTGCGCTGCTTCTCTTTCTGTCGCCGCATTCTCTTTTTTCTGTATTGTCGCTGCCCGCTCGAGCATTGTCCCTTCCTGCTGATAACGAATATGCCAGGAGAACGCTTTTTCCATTACATGCGGCGTTTGTCCGCCGCGTGTACAAGCTTCTTCAAAATAGGCACGAAGCTGTGGACGATAATCCGGGTGTGCACAATTTTCGATGATCGCACAGGCGCGCTCGCGAGGCGAAAGTCCACGAAGGTCAGCAATGCCCTGCTCAGTCACAATTACATCCACGTCATGCTCTGTATGATCGACATGCGATATAAACGGTACGACGCTGGAAATATTGCCGTTCTTAGCGATGGACTTAGTGACGAAAATGCCAAGACGGGCATTGCGAGCAAAATCACCGGAACCGCCGATCCCATTCATCATGTGGGTCCCCATTACATGTGTCGAGTTAACGTTGCCATAGATGTCTACCTCAAGTGCCGTGTTAATCGCAATCAGGCCAAGACGACGAATGATTTCTGGATGATTGGAAATCTCCTGTGGCCGCAGAACGAGCCGATCTTTATACGATTCAAAGTTAGGAAATACCTGCTCGCCTTTCTTCTGTGATAAAATGATAGAGCAGCCGGAAGCGAATCGAATTTTACCTGCATCAAGCAAGTCGAATACGGCATCCTGCAACACTTCTGAGTAGACCTCTAGATCTGTGAATTCGGATGCAAGGAATCCGTGAAACACTGCATTCGCAACTGAACCGATGCCGGACTGCAGCGGTGCCAGCGTATTTGGCAGGCGGCCCGCTTTTACTTCCCCGCGAAGGAATTCGATGAGATGACTGGCCATGGTGGCTGTTTCTTCATCAGGCTGAACGATGGAAGATGACGTATCCTGTTCCTCTGTCACGACTACTCCCTTAATTTTTTCGAGCGGCACCTTAATAGCCTGTGTACCGATGTGCTGCTCTACCGCTGTTAGCGGAATAGGCTGACGTTCCGTCTGTGGACCAACATCATATATGTCATGTATACCTTCAAGTGAAAGGGGTTGTGCTATGTTTAATTCTACGATCACCTCTTTAGCATGTTCGACAAAGATAGACGAATTTCCGACTGAAGTCGTCGGTATGATCGAGCCGTCCTCCATAATCGCAACCGCTTCCACAATTGCCACATCAATAGCACCAATTGTCCCTGCCCGCACCATCTCCGCTGTATGGGAAAGATGCTGATCAACATACGTAATCTCGGCATTGTTAATTTTGCCGCGCATCCGCTTTTCCGCCTGGAATGGGAGACGGCGGTTGATAATGCCCGCTTCAGCCATAATACCATCCACTTCGGAACCGAGAGATGCACCGGTATAAACATTAACTTTTAATTTTTCTCCTGTTTCCTTAACCCGCTCCACCAACGCACGCGGAACGGCCTTAGCATCTCCGGCCTGGGTAAATCCGCTCAATCCGAGCGTCATTCCATCCTGTATCCAACTGGCCGCCTCCTGTGCGGTGACCAGACGTTCTTGTATGATTTTATTTCGTAACCGTTTCGTGAACATTCGAATACGCCCCTTTATGAAACCGTTATTATTTTAACAATTTGTAATATAAACAATAGCACGTCGTATATGCTTCTGCCTCAAAAAGGGGATAAAGCAGAATTTAACGGAATGAAGCAGAAAAAAACCGGATGAATCCTTTTTATTTTCCCATAAAATTGAAAGCGCTTTACAATGACATTCGCCTTTTTATCCATTAAAATAAGGAAGGGGGCCCCCTTCCTTAGAATCCCATCAGCCGCCGAAATGAACTGGCGTACTTCTGGCTGACCGGCACACGTGTACGGGCCGAATCATTCATGATTAACATAAATGTAGAATGGAAATCAGGATGAATCTCATCAATAGAGTGCACATTGACCATATAGGCACGGTGGCAGCGAATAAATAAATCTGATGGAAGCATATTTTCTAGCTCGATTAGGCTATACTTATTCACATACACACCACGTTCTGTATACAAATGTGTCTTCCCTTTATCCGATTCGATAAAATGAATCTCAGACAAGGGAATCGGAACCCAGCGATCTTCACCCTTGCCAATCAGAAAATGATGGCGGGGAAGCTTGGGCAAGCCCGGAGTCGCCGTCGGCGGGAAGATAGCTGTAATGCATCCCTCTGCATCTCCCTGGCTTAAAATCGGCGTGCTCATGGCGTAATACGGTACACCAAACACACTATGATCCAGCAGTTGTTCGATTTTCTGCTTCCGAGAAAGCGCCTTGCGTGTTAGCGTTCCTTCACGAATGTCATCACCGGGTTTAATTTTCAAATCAATGGCCCGACTGGGCTGATAATAAATAAATTTCGACTTGTCCGCAATGGCAATAGAAGTCTCTTGCGGAAACACATCGCTAATCGCTTTCATAATTGAAAGTATAGATGAGTTTTCCATTATGTCATCTCCCACTCTCTCATTAGATTTACATTGTAGCACAAAAAATTCACAAATAGGTGCACCATTTTTCATTTCCAAACGTCTAACTACAGTGGGAGATTAGGACTTCAGCAGGTGTTTTCTGGTAACTTATTATGTAAGAATAGAAAGTAGGTTTATTTCAGTCAGAAGGGAAGGATACATATGCGACTACCTCGCGCACTTTTACTTATCGCACTTATGGCTATGCTGGCTATCACAGGGTGCACCTCGGATGTTCCAAGCAATAGTCAGCAGCCTGCTGCTAATAACAATAGTGAAACAACATCAACACCAACTCCTCCTGTAGATGGAGAACAGCCGAGCAACGGAAATCAGCCGTCTGCAGAGCAGCCTTCAAAAAATGAGCAGCCGTCTTCCAATAATGCAGATGGAGAGAAAGTTAAGGAAAAAGAAGTGATGCTGGTGTTCAGCGATTCTAATCTGATGGAACAATACAAAGAGCCGCGCACCATCAAATATAAAAAAGAAGAGAATCTGCCGACCATTGCGCTGATGGCGTGGAAGAATGGGCCAAAAAATAAGGAATTGACAACCCTCATGCCGAAAAATGCGGAAGTTCAATGGCTGAAAAAAGAAGGCGACACGGCCATTATCAGCTTATCTCCGGAAATTAAACAGGCAAACCTTGGCTCGTCGGGCGAACAATTCCTACTGGAAGAAATGGCGACAATCCTGAGCCAGTTCGGATACAAAAATATGAAAGTGCTCATCGATGGCAAAGAAGTGGAAACCATCCTCGGACACATGGATACAACCGAGCCAATTGAACCGCTGAAATTTGCTCAATTAAAAGAAATGAAGTAATGCTGAAATCCTTATATCCCTACACAAAAAGGCAGCGCCAATAGGTGCTGCCTTTTTATTCATTCGTTTTCAATTTATCGAGCAAATACCGGGCATAGCCCATCGGATTAGCATACGTTGCTTTCCATTCTTTCAGCATATGCACATTGCGAAATGCATAACGTTGATCGCGGCCATTGCATTCGATAAACAACGGCAGGCCTTCTGTCGTCAATCCAATGTCCAACCCTACATCCGCTAGCCCTGGGATCGACTCTTCGAGTCGTCGTACAACACGCAACGCAAATTCTCTAATGTCCTGCTCTACGATTTTCTCCTCCAAGTAAGGATACTCACTAAGCAGGTGGGCCAGTTTGTAGACTTTACCTCCTTGCCCTACATTGCTTAGAAATCTTCCTGCTGGAGCCACCTTACCTACCATCCCTGTGACCTGCCAATCTCCAGAGGCATCCTTCTGTACAGAGACGCGTAGATCAAAAGGATTGCCGCGATACGTCGCCAGCGGCAATGCCTCTTGGATATGAAATCTGCGTGCAGACAATTTTTTAAGCAGATGTTCTGGCAGCGCGCCTGTAAACAACGTGTTCTTCCAGCGTTTGCGCCCCTTTTCCCGGACAGCGTAGGAAAACCTCCATCGATTACCCACACGCGTTATCCGCATAATTCCAGCTCCGATACTTCCGCTGTTCGGTTTAATAAACAATGTATGATATGATTTCATCATTAGACGAACATTTTCTGCTGTGCCGCTTACTGTATAGGCAAGATGCGGACGAATTTCGGAATCGGCCCACAATAAGGAATGAATGTATAATTTACTGTAGCGGTTCCAGCGATTGAATACGATAGAGCGTGTTTCTGCTATCCGATTTAATTTTTCTTTTTCCTGCGTAGAAAAAAATAGCGCACGGTTATGAATAATACGAGGAACAGGAATGTGTACACGACGGTATACATTTCCTTTCTTAATGAAAGCCGGCACGGTTACCTGATGAGCATGCAGGTCATCCAGGCGAATGTAACAGGGCTTTAACCCATATAGCCGGGCTCCTTCCTCATAAAAAGCCAATACCTCGGTTTGTGTTCGACCGGTCGGAATGCCCCGGTACATAGATCGGTTAAGTAAGATGCCTACATACGAAACCTTCATCACACGCCTCCTTGTCTGCCTTCCCCTATAAAATATGAGGATGTAGAAAAGAGGGTGCGTGTTTCCCCTTTATACGGGCGAGCCAAACGCAGGAAGGGCAAGCGTTACCCGCCTGCCCTTTGTTTTTACTCCACGCTGATTTTATGTTTTGCCATGCTATGCAAACCGCGTGCATCAATATGATACATCACATAGTAGGTTCCGGGCTCCTTAAATGATTGGGCAATAGAGTAGACGCCGTCCCCGGTCTTTTTGGCAGGTACCATCGCATGTTTTTCTTTTTGTCCCTCACGCCAAATTTCGAATTTCACGGCTTCTGCATCATTCACTTTTTCTTCGCCCTGTGTTATTGATACGGAGAACGTAACCTCTTGTCCCACCTGTGGGGAGGCAGAGGAGGCCGTATACTGCGCCTGCAGCTTTTCAGGAACTTTTCTTTCTTCAGGTTGCTTTTCTCCCCCACACCCGGCAAGAATAAGCAATAGAATGGGCATTATCCAGCCGATACATATATTTCGATAACGTTTCATCTTTTTCTCCCCTTCATTCATCCTCATATAGCGGCAATCGAACAATTGCTGTTGTTCCTTCATTTTCTTTGCTTTCAATGGTGAATGTTCCTTTATGCAGGTGCACGATTTGTTTAACGATAGAAAGCCCAAGTCCGCTGCCTCCATGCTTGCGTGTCCGCGCCTTGTCTACCCTGTAAAATCTCTCTCCCAAACGTGAGACCTCCTCAGGCGGAATTCCGCAACCATTGTCGGTTACAGCCAGCACACACTGATCGGCGGACTGATCTATATGCAAGCATACATGAAGAACTCCTTCCTTTTCAGGCAAATGGCGTAACGCATTATCACATAAATTGTGAACAACCTGCTCCAATCGGTCTTCATCACCCCAGATAATCGCATCCGGGTTTATATCTACTGTAAGTACAGCTCCTTTTTCCGCTATAAATGGCTTGAACTTCTCCAGTGTATCCTCCACCAGCTGGCCAAGCGGCAGCAGCGTAGTGCGTAACGGATACGAAGAGCCTTCCAATTGCGCCAAATCAAGCAAATCATGCACAAGCCGTTCCATGCGCCCTGCTTCGCGGTGAATCAAGTGGAGATATCGTTCCCGCTGTTCGGGAGTGTCCGCCACCCCTTCGATCATTGCCTCACTATACCCTCTAATATAGCTAAGCGGCGTGCGTAATTCATGAGAAATGTTAGCAAGAAACTCTCTCCGCTGCGCATCCACCTGTTCTAAGGCGGATGCCATATGATTAAGCGCCAGGCCCAGGTTGCCTACCTCATCCTCTGACGTAACAGCGAATTTCTCCTTAAAATTGCCAAGCGCCATATGAGCAGCCGCATGTTCCATTTGTCGCAAAGGCCTGGTCATTCGATTAACGAGATGCCTTACGATATATAAGGAGAACAGGACAAAAATAAACGAACTGATTAGGATCACATCACGTACCTCGCTAACCGCTTCAGTAATACTTGCAAGCGGCAAATACAGATACACAATGCCCTCGAGTCGTTTGCCGTTCAACAACGGCACGATGACCGCCATAATTTGGCGTCCAAACCTTCCTTCATATCCAATTTTGCTTACCGTGCGCCCAGCCACCAGAAGACTGCGCTCTTCTTCCGTAATTAAAGCGTCATATTCGACTTCAAACGGCAAGCAAGCTCCTAGCTGACGAGGGTTTTCAGTTACGAAAATCTCCGCCTCGGACGCCTTGTTAATCCGATCCACAGCAGCACGGAATGCAGGAGTAAATCCTTCATTCTCATACATCTTTGCAATATGCTCACCTTGATAGGTAAGCGATGCTTCAATGTTCTGCACGTATAATTTTTCATACAAATATTGAGTGAGAGCGTACGTTACAAGCACAGTAAAAATTACGCCGGAGCTGACCAGCAGCCATAATTTTTGATTCAGCTTTAAAGAGATACGCTTCAAGCGGGCACCTCAAACTTATATCCGATGCCCCACACAGTTTGAATGAGCCCGGCATGTTCGCCAAGCTTCATTCTAAGCGTCTTTACGTGCGTATCCACCGTTCGGGCATTACCATAATAATCATATCCCCATACCATCTCCAACAGCCGTTCCCTGTCCAATACTTGGCCTGGATGACGTGCTAGGCAGGTCAATAAATCAAACTCTTTAAGCGTTAAGGAAAGCTCTGTACCATTGATTCTCGCCTCATGGCCTTTCGTATCGATTTCAAGCGCTCCATACCGCTCACAATCCTCAGAGATGACCGCGGATGGCCGCACCCGCCTGAGCAATGCTTCGATGCGGGCAAGCAATTCTCTTGGACTAAACGGTTTCACCAGATAATCATCAGCGCCGATTTTCAGCCCTGTCACCCTGTCCACTTCACCTCCACGCGCCGTCACGAAAATAATAGGGATGTCCGATGTTTCTCTTACTTTTTTGCAGAATGACAAGCCATCCAGCTTTGGCATCATTACATCCAGTATGATTACATCAAACGTCTGCTTTGCAAGCAGTTCAAGCGCCTGTTTTCCGTCCTCCGCCTCCGTGCAACGATAGCCCTCGCGCTCTGCATACATGGAAATTAATTCGCGCATTTGCGCTTCATCGTCCACGATTAACAGGGAATGTCCCTTCACTGTCCGTCACCTTCCCGCACAAACATTTGAATCGGCCCGTCCCCGGCGCGCAGTGTCTTTAGCGTACGCATCGTTTCCGGGTCTACCATATAAATCTGGTTGCTTTCATAACTCGTAATATACAGAAGCCGACCGTTGCTTACCATTCCAAAAGGATTCGCACCTAATGCAAGCTCTCCAGTACTTTGGCCCGTGTCCATCGCAATTCGCCGGAGTGTATTTGATCCGTGACTGAGCACAAATAGAGTATCCTTATTGTAGCGGACGAATTCAACCGGCATAAAAGGTGCATGAACGTTACGCAACTTTTGTCCGGTTTTGCTTGAGAATACAGACACTTCCTCTTCCGGAAAATCGCCGCGGCCATGGCCGCCAATCCATAGCTCACCCCGATCGGCTGCAAGCAATCCGCCCATTGGCGATTCATTCAGGCGAAACGTACGCACCACCCGGCTGGTTGCCAAATCGACTTCCCTCATACGTGCATCCTGTAAATCCATTACATACAACGTATCATGCGTTTTATCTTCCAGCATTGTGAATGGGGAGGGTCCGACTTTAATCTCGTCCCTTTGCTGTCCAGCTGTCGTATAAATTCGCACGGTACCACGTAGCTTGTCCGCAAAATATATTTTATCACTGCTAATCGACAACGTCGCATTGACAATGCCTTTCCCTGTCTTCCATACACCTGTTTGTTTGCCTGTGCGCATATCCAGCATATGTACATCTTCAGCGTTCTTCCCATACAGCAACACAGTATGCGAATTCATCAGCAACATGCGTGAAAACATAAAATCCGGCTTCCAGGTCGCTATGCTTTTGCCATTTTCCGCATTCAAGAAGGAAACTGTTTGTTCGCGGGCATTCAGCACTGCCAGTATGGAAGCCCCATCAGGAATTTTCGCGAACGTAATGGGCTGGCATCCGGTCATAAACAACCAGATAAACGCCAAAATCAAAATAATCACCGGGCGTTTCTTTCCCATTTTGCAAACTCCTTACGTAGATTATCTACTCTTATTATACGGAATAATTGTGTGGGTTTTGTGAAATGCCGGATTGCTTGTCATATAAATGTGGAAAAGCAGGATATGGAGGTGTATTATGAAAAAAATACTTACAGCAGTCGGGTTTATCATTTTAGCTTACGGAACATACCGCGCTTTTATTAAAAAAGAGCAGCGATATATCCGCCTGAATTAGATGGCGGGACGGAAGTTTCTCCCGTCCCGTTTCACTATTATACAGCGGGCTTATTATTCAAACTCCGCCATAAATACAAGCTGGCAATTGTTTCATAAGGAGCCCACTTGGCGCCAATTTCAAGCATTTTCTTTTTATCAGGCAGCTCGTCAAGGTTGTAATTTGCCTGTATCGCTTTCTTAATCCCCAGATCGTCTATCGGATATACGTTCAACCGCCCCATTCCAAACAATAGAAACATCTCAGCTGTCCACTTACCGATACCTTTGACTTCAATGAGGCGTCGAACAATCTCTTCATTGGACGCATCGGCAAACGAATCCAGCGCAAGCCGTCCAGTCGCACAAAATGAGGCTAGATCCTTCATATAAACAACTTTCGATCGTGAAAGTCCTAATGCCCGCATATCTTCCTCTTCAGCTTTCAAAATGGCTTGCGGCTCCCATTTCCCTCCGAAATGAAGGAGTACACGGCTCGTAATCGAAGCTGCCGCTTTAACCGACAATTGCTGGGAGACAATTGACTCGCACAGGACCGCAAAATAATCGCTACGAGGCGTTTGCCGATACGGACCATAAATTTCGATAAGGTGTGCCATCACCGGATCAGCTTCTGCCAGATAAGCTTCTCCCAGCTCAAAAGTGTGCTCGCTCATAATGTTTTGCATTAATTCAGTTCTCCTCCACTCCGACGCAGCCATTCTGACAGCGTATCCTGTTTGGCCCAGTATTCAATGGGACTGTGGTTTTTTTTGCCACTGGATAGATGAACAATAACGTCGTGGCGATATGGAGCAATTTCAATTGTACGTCCATCCTTGCATACGATGCGCAATCTGGCTCCATCCGTTTCATTGGCCACCCTCGTTTTCTCTACGAGCTTTGCACCGTTGAACAGAGCGACCACCTCACGTCCTTCCTCCCCGTTTAATGCCTTTTCTTCACCACTGCCTGTTTGTAGAATAATATCGCTTACGTCTTCCGGCGCTACGGGCTGGTGCAGATGGTCACTGGAATAGTACTTCTCAAGCCGCTTTAGCCAGCCATTCGGCAAACCGAAGGCAAAAACGAGCACAACAACAACAATATAGCCAATCCATTCTGCATACGAGATTCCGAATACCATGTTTTTCCTCCCCTTTATTCCGTATTGCTTCCATTAAGCGTAAGCAATTCCTTATTTTAATCATTATATAATAACTGAAAGGAGAATAAAGGAGGTTTCTTTCTGCAACTCTCTGACTTACTTTTTCTACATTGCATTACTTTTGTATTGACGAATACGTATTTTCATGGCATATTTCTATATAGGTTGTGGTACTTTTCACACCATACCAACCTTCAGGGCAGGGTGAAATTCCCGACCGGCGGTGATGAAGCGTGCACTCGCTTCTCAGTCCGCGACCCGGACGTAAAAAAGCAATTACACGTCTGGCTGACCCGGTGTAACTCCGGGACCGACAGTATAGTCTGGATGGGAGAAGGGAGAACTTCATATGAGAGGAAAGGTACGCAGAACAGCGATGTTATCGCTGCTGTCTACCATCGGATTTCTACTGATGTTTGTAGAAATTCCATTGCCGATGTTTCCGGCATTCCTGAAAATCGGCGTAAGCGAAATTCCGGCGCTTATTGGCGCCATTCTGTTCGGACCGCTAGCTGGAGTTGCGGTAGAACTAATTAAGAATGTTTTGCATTTTCTGCTGTCTAATCAAGGCGGCATGGGTGTAGGTGAGCTGTCCAATTTTGTGGCAGGCAGTACATTCGTTGTCGTTTCGGTCTTCTTTATGCAGAAGCTGAAACAAAGTAAGATTAATTTCTGGCTTGGTATGACGGCCGGAACAACTGCCATGGCAGCGATAATGTCAGTAGCTAACTACTACTTTTTCATGCCAGCATTCGCATACGTAATGGGCATGTCCGTTCATGATATCGTCGGATGGTCACAGGAGGCGAACAGCAGCATTACTAGCCTATGGGCACTCATTCTTTACGCCATCCTTCCATTCAACTTAATTAAAGGACTAGCTGAAGCAATTATTACGTATCCGATTTATAACCGTTTGCGTCCTGTGATTCAAAGTAAGTAGCATAGGCGAAAACGCACGCTTTACAACCTTGCGAATACATTTATGCATATAAACTTCCGTTAAATAGCGGAAGTTTTTTATTTTTAAAAATTTTTTTTGTGTCCCCCCTCAAAAATGACGATTTGTACGAATGTATGTAGCAAAGAACATTGAGCGAGGTGGCGTACAAATGAACCGTATGGAAATCTTAATTAATTCTGCTGATGAAATGTATGAGACCATGCAAACACTTCAGAGCAGTTATCCGAATGCAACTTTCGAGGGGCTGGAATACGTCGGTATCGAAAATGGGCAGCTCTCCATTAAGCTTTCTTATACTTTAAATTAAAAAAAGACAGGCGTGCTTACGTATACGCCTGTCTTTTTTATGGTTTGGATACATAAGGAACGGAAAACATGCTCCGCTCCTTTATGTATTATTAAATTTCAAGTAATTATGCACCTGCGCCAGAATCGATTTCCGCGTAAGAATCCCGACAAATACACCATCTTTATCCACAATACATAAAAACGGATGGTTAATGGAAAGCTCAAGCCCCCTGAAAAAGCCGCCATCCTCCCTCATCCACCCTATCTTTTTGTTCATCACGTCTTCGACTTTCATCTCGCTTAGCTTCTCGTACTCAATTCCCTCAATGCCAAGAACCTTATCGAGAATGAGCGGCATGCTGATTAATCCTTTTAATTTATAATCGCGGTCCAATACTGGAATGGCCGAATATCCCGATTTTGTCAGAACAAGCAAGGCATGCTCCAGCGAATTGCCCTCTTGAACAATCGCCACTTTACTGCCAGGAATCATCAGTTTTTCAATCCCATTTTCCAGGGATACATGCTTCATCGTTTTCCCCATACATCCACCGCTTTCCTTTATCGAAAGTCACTGTCTTCTTCATTGTATCATGAAAACGTTTTCTGCGTATATGGTTTCCTTAGGATTGTTCTGCCCTTTCTAATTGCGAGGTGCAGGCCGGGCAGCGAGTCGCCTGGAGCGGAATGTCTGAGAGACAGTATGGACATTCTTTTGTTTCCGCTTTTTTCTCCACTTCCTCCTCTTGATGTCGCAGTTCACTCAATCGGGTATACACTTTTACTACGACGAACAAAGAAAACGCGACAATGAGAAAGTGAAGCACATTATTTAAGAAAATCCCATAATTAATTGTCGCCGCACCTGCTCCTTTTGCTTCAGCCAGTGAAGCGTACGTACCAGACGAAAGATTGATATACAGATTGGAAAAGTTAACGCCATTCAGTGCCATTCCGATAGGCGGCATCAACACATCTTCTACAAGCGATGTTACAATTTTATTGAAGGCGGTCCCAAGTGCCACCCCAACGGCAAGATCAATAATGTTTCCCCTGCTGATAAATTTTTTAAATTCTGCTACAAACTTCAAACGCTGTCTGCTCCTTTCCTCAGCTTCTTTAACTATTTATTTCTTAAGAAATTTGTGAATCACCCGGTGGAATAAGCACTTCACGAGGCTTACTTCCCTCATATGGCCCGACGATGCCTCTGGCCTCCATCATATCGACAAGACGGGCTGCACGTGTATAGCCAACGCGAAGCCGACGCTGCAAAAGCGACACGGAAGCTGTCTGGGCTTCACGTACAAGCTCGACCGCTTGCTCGTACAAATCATCTTCCGGCTCGTCCACTACGGCTGTCTCTTCTTCTTCTCCCGGCATCATCTCCGGGTGGTAACGCGCTTCCTGCTGGTTTTTCACAAAAGTTACAACCTTTTCTACTTCGTGATCGCTGATGAACGCTCCCTGGATACGCACTGGCTTCGATGCCCCCATTGGTAAATACAGCATGTCGCCGCGCCCCAGCAGCTTCTCGGCCCCTCCCATATCGAGGATTGTACGGGAGTCCGCCATGGATGATACACCGAAAGCAATACGAGATGGAATATTCGCCTTAATTACACCTGTAATAACATCCACAGACGGCCGCTGTGTAGCAATAATTAAGTGAATTCCCGCCGCCCGGGCCATCTGAGCCAGACGGCAAATCGCATCTTCTACATCTCCTGGTGCTACCATCATTAAATCAGCCAGCTCATCTACGATAACAACGATAAGAGGTAGCGGAGCGACACCTTCCTGACGAGCCATCTGATTATAACGTTCAAGATCGCGTGTACCGGATTTAGCGAACAGCTCATACCGCCGTTCCATCTCCTGTACAACTTTCTTCAGCGCCATCGATGCGCGGCGCGGATCGGTAACGACCGGTGACAGCAGATGAGGAATACCGTTGTACACATTCAATTCTACCATCTTCGGATCGATCATCATTAGCTTTACTTCACTCGGTTTTGCTTTGCATAAAATACTCATAATAATTCCGTTTATGCAGACTGATTTTCCGCTGCCTGTTGCACCGGCTACTAACAGGTGGGGCATCCGCACCAAGTTTGCGATAATCGGTTGCCCCGAAATATCGCGTCCAAGGGCAATGCTGAGCTTATCGGACGCGCTCACGTATTCACGGCTTTCCAGTACTTCGCGTAATGTGACCAATGCGACTTCGTCATTAGGCACTTCAATTCCAATGGCCGATTTTCCCGGGATCGGAGCTTCCATGCGAATACCGCGCGCAGCCAGCGCCAATGCAATATCGTCTGTCAGACCTACAATTTTGCTCACTTTAACTCCGATAGCCGGCTGAATCTCATAACGTGTAACCGTAGGTCCGCACTGCACCTCCAGCACGCTAGCCTGCACGCCGAAACTTTCGAGCGTAGCGACAAGCTTATGCGCATTGCTATGCACATTTTTCGTTGAACCACCTGCCTTCCCTGCTTTCGGACGATCCATTAATTCTGCAGTCGGAAGCTTATATGATGGGTGATCAGGTGCCTCATCAAAGGCAAGAGGCAAATCAGGAATCGATTCCGGCGGCTCTTTGACTTCCGGCTTTTTGCGCTCCTGTAGCTTTACTTTAATCTGCGCACCCTCCATCTTCACTTCCGGTTCTAAGACAGGTTCAACAACAGCCTCTTCCGGCGGGTACACTTTTGCCGAAAAATCATGCACAATAAATTCATTTTTAGGTATTCCTTCATCTGATAAATCGGCCTCCGCTGGCAAGAAGGCGTCTTGCTCTTCTGCCGATATGGCGTCCTTTTTCTTGCGTACCGATTGTCTTTTCGGCACCTGTATCTCGTCTGCCGGAGCGCGATTACCAAATAGGCGTGCTACAAAGCTTGGCTTCCGTTCAGCGGGCGGTTCTTTCTCTTCCTCTTCTTCAAGGCTGGCTTCATACGCTTCCTGTTCCTCACGCTCGCGCTGACGCTGTTCACGCCGTTCACTCAGCAGCGTTAATGCATCTTCTCCTGCCGCTTTTACTCTGGAACCCCCTGCCGCAAACAGGCGACGTAAAGCAGCGAAGATGCGCACATACGAGATTTGAAAAGTCAACATAAGACCGATGAGCACCATAAACACCACGATAAGCGCAGTACCCGCAGCGCCAGCTGCTGCCGAGAAAAAAGCGTAGCCGAGCGCACCGAACACCCCTCCCCCTACATCAGTAGTAGACGGTTTACCTGCCTCTACCTGCTTTTTCTCCTGAAGCAGTTGTTCCCATGTAACGGAAAGGACCGATTGGTCAGCAAACTTGCCGCCTGCGGTTAGTTGCTCGAACAATAGCATATGATTCCATACGAGCAGGGAGAAAAACAAAAGAAAAATGCCCATCCAACGCTGTGATACTACATATGGCCATTTCCGCTTGACCATAACATAGATGCCGATACCAATACCGGCAAGTGGAAGAAGAAAATCCCAGGAACCGGCCACTATTCGAAACATCCAGGCAAAATAGCGACCAAACCAGCTTGTATTCGAGAATGTCATAAGCGCCAGAAGCGACAGCGCAATGACTACGAGGCCGTATAATTCATACCGAAGAAATGCACGGACATCGTTTTTCTTCGCGCCCGTTCCCCTCTGGCCTCCCTTTTTTTTGGCCACTGGTTCCATCACCTCAACATATATGTATAACGTTACGGGGAAAAAGGCAGCCGAACCAAACATTGGCTGCGGTTGCCTTTTTTTCCTGCACATGCGTTCGTATGGCTATTATAGCACAAGAACAAATAGGCGGTCATGGAGTGTATTCTGTCGATAATTGAAGAATAAAGAAGAAAGCCCCGCCAGAGCTTCGGCGGGGTTTTCACTTACGGGATCAATACTTATCGATTGCGGCCAAAAGGCTTTCTTTGCGGGTACCAAGAATCTCTTTCTCAACATACACATGATACACAGATTCCTCAAACACAAGATAGCCGATAACAACAAGCAAAGCGAACATGTGGCTCATGTCGTAGTTAAAACCGATAAAATGGGCAACTGCCCAAATCCCTGCAACGAATAACACAACATCCAGTGCAGTAGCAATCCCATTTCCAGCAAAGCGCAAAATCACTAGGTCGCCAATTACATAAGAAACAACAGACAAGATAATGATAGCGGCCAATATGTAACTGAAGGGCACATTGAATACCAACCCTAGGAACAAGAAAATATTGGCTGAAAAACGAGCAAGTTTAATTCCAAACACTTTTATATGCGCTTTAGCCATCGTCCATCCCCTCCATTCTCTATTTTTTGCGAACCGCTCTTACTTTGTTTTACACCATTTCATCAATATTTACACTGTTTATTATCAAATTACCATAATTCAAAAAATTTTACGAGCACTTCTGTCCGGGTATAACCCCCTGGTTTGTCGTAAATGCTGAGGATTACACCAATCATTCATATGAAAAAACCAGCTCCCAAAAAGCAGCTGGCTTTTCATATTCCATGCAGACTATTGAACGGTTTCAGGACGAAAATGGATTCTCTGCCCCGGCGCATAGGCCGGATTCATATAATCATACGGATTAGGACTAATCAGGCGCACGATGCGGGCCTCATTATTTCCGCATGGCTGAACAAGCATCGTCATCCCATCTATTTTGATCTCCATATTGTCATACGCAGCAGCATTTTCATTCTGAAAGATGATTTCCATTGGCAAGGTTGAATAAATAATCATTGCACAACCTGCTCCATCGGCTTTACTTGTGGACGATTTGCTTCAATCCGTTTCTGCAACTCCCGCATCGCAGCTCCCAATCCGCCCACCTCATCAATAAGACCGTATTCCATCGCTTTCGTACCCACTACATTCGTACCAACATCCCGGCTCAATTCGCCGACCTTTAACATCAGCTCGCGAAATTTCACTTCTTCAATTTTAGAATGCCTCACAACGAAGTTAACTACCCGATCCTGCATTTTTTCAAGATATTCAAAGCTTTCTGCGACCCCGATAACAAGTCCGGTCAAGCGTACCGGATGAATGGTCATAGTAGCTGTCTCGGCAATAAATGAATAATCAGTCGCTACCGCAATCGGAACACCAATACTATGTCCGCCACCGAGTACAAGCGAGACGGTTGGCTTCGACATAGAAGCAATCATTTCTGCGATTGCAAGACCTGCTTCCACATCACCGCCCACTGTATTTAAAATGACAAGTACGCCTTCAATGTTCGGGTTCTGCTCCGCCGCAACCAACTGCGGAATCAGATGTTCATACTTCGTTGTTTTATTTTGCGGCGGTAATTGGATATGTCCCTCGATTTGTCCAATAATCGAAAGGCAGTAAATGTTGCTCTCACCAGAAGACGGGATATTTGTCTGACCGAATTGCTGGATCATTTCCGTCACCGCTTTACGCGGCTCGTTGGGCAGTGAAGGTGCTTGCGGGTCAGGTGGAGCCTCTTTTGGCTTCATCGGTTCTGTCTGCGGATCGAAATCGTTCATTTGCTCTCGCACATTCTTTCCCTCCTCTTTCCTATGTACCCATAGTATGAATTGCACAAGGAAAAAGCATGCATCCTGTAGCATAAGAAAAATCCAGGGGAACCCTGGATTTTCTACATACATTGATTCATTCATCTCTGGTTATGAAGCAACCCTTGTCGAACGTACCTTGTTATTTTATGGATTGACACCTGGGTCGCATTGGCAACCTGCATTGCATTAGAATAAGGATTGCTGCGCAAATACTCTCGTACTTTGAGATATGCATCCGCTTCCTCTTCTGATTCCATGCCGAACGGAACAGGCATTGTGAGGGTCCGTCCCTCCGTTTGATATCCTTTTCGTTCCATAAATATCCCTCACTTTTTCTACAATTTGTTAATTCTATTATAATTCTTAATTTTTTTGCATAAAATAGAGAGATAGATGTGGTTATTGTTTTCATCCTCCATGTGGACAAGGGTTATATTCCTATAAAACGGAAAATGCCTAGTTCTTTTTGTAGTCTTTATGTCCTCGTCCAGCTTTTCCTTGTGAAAAAAGTGTTCTTGCCTGTAAAATGGATAAGATGAAGAAAAGCGAAAAGCTTAGAAAAAGACGGGAGGACATATGGCAGAGTTTATTCGTTCAGCGTTAACCTTTCTCAGTGACTTAGGTTACTTCGGGATTGCTATCGGGCTGATGATCGAAGTGATCCCAAGCGAGATTGTACTGTCTTATGGTGGTTATCTTGTAGCGCAAGGGGAAATCGAGTTTGTGGGCGCAGTTATCGCTGGCGTTATCGGCGGCACACTTGCCCAGCTATTCCTATACTGGATGGGCTATTATGGAGGGCGTCCGTTTCTTGAGAAATATGGCAAATACTTATTGATTCGCAAAAAAGAAATTGATAAAGCGGAAGAGTGGTTCAACCGATACGGGATCGGCGTAATTTTTACTGCCCGCTTTATCCCGGTTGTTCGACATGCGATTTCCATTCCGGCGGGAATCGCCCGTATGTCTGCCGTTAAATTTACTATCTATACCACTCTGGCGATCATTCCCTGGTCCATTCTATTTGTTTATTTGGGAATGCAGCTAGGCGCGCGTTGGGAGCAAATCGACGAGTTCGCAAGACCCTTCATTCAGCCGATTATTTGGATTGCAATTGTCGGCACGATGATTTATCTACTCTTCACCCTACGCAAACGCAAGAAATCGTCTCGTTTCTCCAGCCAGTAAAATAAGGGGGAATGGCATGAAGCAAGCAAAAAAATATCGACGAAGGATACCCATTAGTCTATGTATCCTCAGTCTTTGTACTGCATTTGCGCTCGCAGGCTGTACAAGCAAAGAAAGTCTGCCTACCGAACAGGAACTGTCGGCGAAAATTGCTGCGAAACAGGAACAAAAGCGGGAAAAACAAATGGCAGATACAAAAAAAGAACTGGACAGCTATTTCAACTCTCTTGCTGCTGAGGTCAAAGCTCTCGGCAATAGAAGAGAGGCGTTTTTTGCAGCTTTTTCTGGATTAAGCGAGAAAAAGCTAACGGAAAAGGAGGCACAGGCCCACGTCTCTTTCGCTGTCACCAGCTATGAAAAGGAGCTAAGCAACCTGACCGGGCTCAAGGTTCCACCATATGAGGAAATACAGCAGTTCCATAAAGAAATGTATCAGGCAATGGAAGCCTACATACCGGTTATGAAAAAAGCCGCCAAAGGGCTTCAAGATCGAAATGCTACCGCACTTAAAGAAGTAGAAAAACAAATGACATTGCTTGATAATCAGGCAAAAAAAGTGCTTGAAAAAACCACTAACTTACAAATACAAATTAATACAAACCAATAAAAGCAGGGCCTCGTCTTTTGGACAAGGCCCTGTTTCATAATGCCTTTATTCTTTATATTCGGGATAACCGGATACCTGATATAATTTATGCTCGGGAGTATATCGAATCGGAAGATGAATAACATAGCGCTTCATTGCACCGTTAACCACCACTGATGCTTCCAACTCTATATCGCCCGTATACTGGCTTTGCGCTGTCGTTTTCCTTACCCAGACCTGCTCCACTCGTTCTACACGGGGCCATGTTAGTTTTTCTGTTGCGATATCGGATGTTAGCTGTTCGTGCATTCGTGATTGCATGCCATCAGCGACAAGCCATTCCCTGCTGAACATTACAGCAAATGCCTTGGCCTCAGGGGTTGCCGCAGCGTGAATTTTCTGTGAAGGAATGAAGGTATTCTCTATGTAGGAAGAATTAAGCCGAATTAGGCCGGTCGCTCCACTATAAATAAGCACAAGCGTCGCAGCAACTCCGATTACCTGAATGGCACGAAGCCAAGCAGGACCTTGCCTCTGCTTTCGCCATTTTTTTAGCAGGCTTATCTTATTCTTGTCCTCCATTCGCAAACACTCCAGCTGTGCGCAGTGCACTTCATTTTTCCATGATACATATATTGGCAACATGTTTATTCTATCATGAACTTTGCGAAATTTCTATCAAAGGTCCTTGCTCCGTATTCTCACAAATCTACCAGCAATTCCGGCACGTACGTGTATCTCGCTCCTCAGTCCGTGTAATTCTAATGTTTTATTTAACACGTTTTTCCTTGATTATATAAATATAGCCATACGGTCCGGAACTTATTTTTCATGCAAAATTTTCACGATTCCTTGCTTGGCTTTTCTGGAATAGCCCGACGTTTTTTGTCACACAATACGTTTCGTAATGCATTTGCATTCATCAATTTACGCAAGGAGGAATCCTCGTATGGCAAAGCCGAAACCGGATAATCGTAAAGACAATGCGCAAAAGCTGAAGGAAATGGTGCAGAATACCATCGGTAATATTGAAGCAGCAGAAGAAACGATGAGCAATACGCATCTTAGCGATACGCAACGTCAACAGATCCGTGAAAAAAACGAGCGCCGTAGAGCAAGTATCGATTCCATGCGTAGTGAAATCAAAGACGAGGCACAGGCTCAGCAAAACCGGTATGAATAGCGGTTTTGCCTATACAGAAAGCCGGATATATCCGGCTTTCCCCTACATAACCAAACGTTCGCAAAATCGCACATAAAATAGACTGGACACCGTTTCTTGGTTCGCATATTATATAAATCGTGTGTGTAGATAAATATAACTAGTGGAGAAAATGAAAAACAGGAAGTGAATACAGTGAAAAACATTCAAGAAGCGTTATCCGCAGGTGAAACAATCGAATTAACTGACTTATTTAACGATCGTTTTCAGTGCGATGCTTCATTCGATCTGACGGAGTTGCTGAACAACGGACACGTAAAATATAACGGTGTGAAATTAACCCGGGAAGAAAGTCTGGAGATTATCAAGGCACTCAGAATCTTCGCCGCTTAATATACGCGAAAGCCCCTGCCGGTTCAGGCAGGGGCTCTTTTGTCTTGTCTTTTATTCTCAATCTTCAAAAACTGCCGATAGGATACTGCTAACAATCGAAAGCACAATGGAACCAAAAAATGCGGCAAAAAAGCTGTCCACATGAAATCCTGGCACAAGCTTACCGGTTAGCAATAGCAGAAGCGCATTAATGATAAGTGCGAATATACCTAACGTCAGAATTGTGACTGGCAGAGCTAAAAACTGCAGGATCGGGCGCAAAATCGCATTAATTAATCCAAGTACAAGCGCAGCAATGAAGGCAGCTGCTACACTATCGAACCAGATGGCATCAAATAGCCAGGCTACAATCAAAAGCGAGACGGCAGATAAAATCCAATGCCAAATCCATTTCATACTATCTTCTCCTTTCCGTTCCTTCTATTCTATCCCGGTCCAACGGGCAGTAAAACCCCCACTTCAAGTGCACTCCATGGGGTATAACTGCCCCCAAGACCCCGATAAGTAAAACTAGCCATCGGCAAGGAATGAGAACCCTAGGTTGATAGACGTTTTCTTTTATTGTATATGAAAATTAGGTGTCTGTTTCGTTTTTTCTTCCTTTATTTTGTCGGCTCCCATTTTGTTCATCTGCTTGCTCACCTTCCATAGAAATGACTTGTGCTTCCAATGGTCGGTTATACACGCTGATCGCATCTTCAGTTACATCCGGGCGTACTGTTTCATCCTGCGCTGCGCTGCGCATAATTTCTACGCTGAGCGGCAGATATTTAAACATGTGACGGATGACTGTTTTCTTGGCCATTTCTTCATAATCGGTTACCCAAGGACCGCTGTTATATGAACGGGAACGCATACGGCGTCTGTCGATTTCTTCTTTAGACATAAATTCAAACTGGTAACCGCCGTCCATAAAGTGTGCGACCGCATAGACGCCGATAAGCTCACCCCGCTCATTCATCGCTGGACGATGCGTAAGTGACGGGTGTAAGCCGTATTCGTATTCGAATTCATCATTAGTGTATACTTCATGTGCATATATACTCTTGATGTTCCCGGAACGGCGCGCCAGATCAATCATGCCTTTATAGCCGATAATAAATGTTGCTTCCCGTCCGTATGGAATGATATAGCATTGTCCAAGAAGCCCCGGTTCAAGACCAAGCTGTGCCGCCTGCATGACAGCGCCCAGAAGGGAAGGAATGGTACACTCTAATAGCTGGGGATTGGTGCGAATGGTCGTCAATGCGATGCGTAACAACCGATCCACATCCATATGTTTTGGCATCACACGGGCGATTTCAGGTTCCATCTTTTTTAGATAAGCGCCGATGGTCTGTGCCGGTGTTGGTGGGCTGCTGTGTGTTTCTTGTGCTTTTGCCTGCAATTTACTCTTCAAATCGTCTGCCATTGTATTGCCTCCTGTTACGTTTACGTAATTAAGAAACGACGTGACATCGTCGGACGGACGAACTGCTCATAAATATCTGGCCGCTTTTCCTTAAGTGCCTTCACATCTACAGTCCTGCGGGAGATATTCTTCCAGCTAATACGATGTTCATTCGTAATACCGGTCTCGTATCGGCCAATTAATGCTTTAAGCCGATTCTCGGCTTCCCTTTTGCGCGTTTCGGCTTCTTGTATATCTTGTTCCGCCTGTTCCCATTGACCAATCAACTCTTCGGCTTCATCCGGCAGCACCATAACGCTGTCCGTTTCCCCTTCAGGATACATTTGTCCAAGCAATTCTGTTGCTGCTTCGCTCCCATCCGGCAATGGAGGAATACGAGCGAGGACATGGCTATTCCAGAAATGCCCGCAGATTTGTACACTAAGCTCAATCAGCTCCTCATCCCGTTCTATAATATGGTAATGAAATGTATTGCCGCCGATAAGCACGGCAAACGCTCCCCATCTCAGACCTGTCACATACAAATACCATTGGAGCTGCAGCTGGTAGACCTCTGGAATTCCTTCCTCCTCCCATTCCTTGCGCATATATTCAGAGGCGGTTTTAATCTCAAGCACGCCGTTGCCGCGTTCAGCATCGAGAATGAGTCGGTCAATATTGCCGATGGCCCATTCTGTATCGGGATGTTGCAGAATCGCATTCCGGCGCTGTAATTTATACCCGGTCCTGCGGGAGAATTCGTCTGCAATAACTTCTTCAAGCACATGCCCGAAGTGCATCGCCTCCGTATTTTCCTTCTCCACTGTCTGTCCTACTTTCTCCAGATAGACAGCAATCGCCGATTTATGCTTATCCACGCCACAGATGGCCCCTACATCGCTTCCACTGATTCCCTTTCTGCGCCAGGCCAGCCACTCATCGTGCGCAAGATCGGTTGTATTTACAAGTCGTATTGCCTGCATGTTTCCTCCTTTGATTATTTTACGTTGCCGTTTCAGTTACTTCCTAACTATACTTTCCCCCTTTTTCCAATGGAAAAAACATATCATTCCGTGCTTTCGCACGATATGGTACGATACAACGAACAAAAGAGTCGCATCCTATGATATAGTTAAAAGGGTCTATTGTGCGGACAATATGAAAAATGCAGCAATAGCCAATTACATAATAGCGAGGAGAGACACATGTTCGATGTCGTCGGTTGACTTACACTCAAGTTTCTGGATGATTGCCCTCACTCTTTTCTTTATTAGCTACATTCTACTGCGTCGGCAAAAGGTGCGCGGTCAACTAATTACACACATGATACTGCGTCTGATCTATCTATTCGTACTTTATACAGGCATCAGACTCATAATACAATTAAACGCAATGCCGATTACGCTCGTAAAAGGCTCCCTTGCACTTATACTCATTGCTTTAATGGAATCCATTTTAGTCAGGGGAAAAAAAGGAATGCATATTCCCTTGCTCTGGATTTTATTCTTTATCGATATAGTCGCCGTATTTTATATAGGCTACGCCGTCATCGGCTAATATGTACACATAAAAAGAGTGCTGTTTATCTAACGGCACTCTTTTTCTTTTTGAATAGCGACCGATTTTTCACATTTCTTTGTGCTTAAAGACAAGGGTACGGTATAATCTTGTATAAACAAATCTTTACAATGCATATATTGCTTGGGTATGAGGAGGAAACGTATGCCACCAATTCCTGTTGTCATAGTAAGCGGCTTTCTGGGCAGTGGCAAAACAACACTGCTGCTTCGTCTATTACAAGAAGCGACCCGACACAATCTGCAATCTGCCGTTCTAATGAATGAACTTGGTACAATTGACGTAGACGGGCGCCTGGTTAATGCGACCATGCAAGAAAGACAAATCATGGAAAAATTGCTCGATGGCTGCATCTGCTGCAGCAAAAAAAGCGAGGTTATCGGCAGCATGGAAAAACTTCTGGCCCAGCAACCGGATGTTATTTTCATAGAACTAACTGGAGTGGCGAATCCTGAAGAAGTAATCGATATGCTGACGGAACCCCAATTAAAGGAAAAAGTTCGCTTCCATACGATCCTGACTACACTGGACTCCTATTATTACCTCGAATATACGAGCATCTTCGAGATAGACAGGCACCTGGTACGTACGGTCAAGCGCCAGGTAGAAGTTGCAGATATTATTATTGTCAACAAAACGGAGGATATGAAGGAAACTCACAAATCAAAATTACTGAAAGCGTTGCACAAACAGAACGAACGCTCACCGATTATATTTACAACCTATAGTGAGGTTGACCTAAGTTCTGTATTTGAAGCCATAACGCAGCTTCCGAAAGCCGGAAAATATAAAAAGCCACTATTCAATATCGTTTCCCCGGCACAGCCGCACAAACATGATCAGCACCCTGCCCATACGGAAACAGCCGAAGGATCATATTCCAGGGTACAGACATCTACCTTACCTGTACATGGAGCCATACAGGCAAAAAAACTGGAAAAACTGCTAAAGGCATATCATCCGTACTTATTGCGTGCCAAAGGCTATCTCCCTATTACAGGAAAAGACGGCATGTATCTCATGCAATACGCTGCCAAGCGAACAGAATGGGAGAAAATCGAAGACATCACGGATTGTTATCTAGTGCTTATCGGCATCGATTTGCCAGTAGAAGAAATCCACGAAAAATGGCATGAGCTGTTCCGGGAGACGGCAACACAGCAGTAAGCAAAGGAGTTTCACCATGAAGTCAGTACTTATTTTCATCATTCGTTTCTACCAACGGTTTATCTCGCCTCTCCTCCCTCCGTCCTGCCGCTTCTATCCAAGCTGCTCACATTACGGGTTGGAGGCGATTCAACGCTTCGGTGCGCTTAAAGGAGGATGGTTAACCGTTAAGCGCTTGCTGAAGTGTCATCCATTCCACCCAGGCGGCATAGATCCTGTCCCCGAGAAAAAAAAGCATAAATAAAAGAGACATGCCTAAATATGTCTCTTTTCCTCTTCTGCGTTCTTCAATTCTCTCATTCTTGCCTTGCCCCATTCATACATCATCTGGATAATTGGCATCAGGCTCTGACCTAGCTCAGTTAGTGAATATTCTACACGCGGTGGAACTTCCGGGTATACATGGCGCTGCACTACCTCATCCTCTTCAAGCTCACGCAGCTGATTTGTTAGCATTTTATGCGTAATTTTAGGAAATAGACGCTGAATCTCGCTGAAACGCAACGCACCGTCCACACCCAAGTGATATAAAATTACGATCTTCCACTTTCCGCTTATAATGGACAACGTTAATTCTTTCTCACAGTTAAAGTCTTTCTCCGCAATCCGTTTCTTAATATCTTTACGTAAATCGCCTGCCATTTTGCAACTCTCCTATCCGCATCCTTCTTCTATAGTATCTTTTATGATACCTACGCACAAAAAAGTGCGTTCTTCACGTTTCATCGCCAATACAGGTACAATCAACTATGCATAAAGCATTCTAACTAGAGAGGTGTTTCATTTATGACAAAAAAAGTATTGATTGTTACCGGCGATGCCGTTGAAGCCCTAGAAGCCTATTATCCTTATTATCGCGCACTTGAGCAAGGTTATGAGGCTGATATTGCCGCTCCAAACAAGAAAACCCTGCATACTGTTGTGCATGACTTTGAAGATTGGGAGACATTTACTGAGAAACGGGGCTATCAGCTAGAAGCAACCAAGGCTTTTGCCGAAATTCGTCCAGAAGACTATGACGGATTGATTATTCCAGGTGGACGAGCACCGGAGCATATCCGCATGCACGAAGATTTCTCACGCATCGTACGCCACTTCTTTGAAGCGGATAAACCAATTATGATTCTTTGTCACGCTAGCGTATCGCTTACCGTACTTCGTGACGTATTAAAAAATCGCGAGCTTACCGCATACATTGCATGCAAGCCAGAAGTCGAGGCATGCGGAGCTATCTATATAAATGAACAGTTCCATGTCGATCGAAATCTCATCTCCGGTCACGCCTGGAACAATCTTCCGGAATTAATGCGCGAATTCGTACGGCAAATGGAAGCGAAATAATGGAAAAACGGGGTGGTTCTGCCCCGTTTTTATTTATGTGCTTGATTTTTTTGCATATCCATGATTAATTTTATTGCAGGTACAAAACCAGCAATGGAACGAGGTGCAAAAAATGAACTTAGTAGAAAAAGAGAAAATGGAACGCAAGCTGCAAATTTATGAATATATTCTTGACCAGATTAACGAGGGCATTCATGTTATCGATGAAAATGGCGTATCGATTATATACAATGAAAAAATGTCTGAAATCGAAGCAATGAAAAAAGAAACAGTGCTTGGAAAAAACTTGCTTGATGTATTTACGTTTACTGAAGAGCAAGAAAGTACCCTGCTGCGTGCACTCCACCAGGGAGAAATGACAAAAAACGTCAAGCAAACGTACTTCAACGCAAAAGGCAAGCAAATAACAACGATTAACAATACATTCCCTATTCAGGAGCAAGGACAGGCAATCGCTGCGCTCGAACTCGCCAACGACATTACACGCATGGAGCATATGCTCCGCGAAAACTTTCTAAAGGATAAGGACACGCGCTATGTATTTGAGAGCATTATCGGAGAAAGCGCTGCCATTCGTGAAGTCATCGAAATGGGACGCCGCGCCGCCCGTACTTCCTCCTCCGTACTCATCGTCGGGGAAACCGGAACAGGTAAAGAATTGTTCGCCCAGAGCATCCACAATGACAGCTCTCGTTCATCTGGCCCATTCATCTCCCAGAACTGTGCGGCATTGCCGGAACACCTTATTGAAGGGCTTCTGTTCGGCACAAAACGCGGCGCATTTACAGGGGCGATTGAACGGCCAGGCTTATTCGAACAAGCGCGTGGCGGCACGCTCCTGCTTGATGAGATTAATTCGATGAGTCCTCCCCTGCAGGCCAAACTGCTGCGTGCCCTACAGGAGAAGAAGATTCGCCGCATCGGCGATACAAAAGATATGGAGATTGATGTACGTATCATTGCGACAATGAATGAAGATCCGATCGACGCAATCGCCGGTGATCGCCTGCGTAAAGACTTGTATTATCGGCTTGGCGTAGTCACCCTGTTCATTCCACCCCTTCGGGAACGCAAACCTGATATTGAACGATTGGCCTTTCACTTTATCCAGAAATACAATCGATTATTCGATATGAATGTAGAGAGCATCGACCCGGACGTACTGGATTCCTTTCGTGAATACGGTTGGCCAGGCAACGTACGGGAACTTGAACATGCAATCGAAGGAACAATGAACTTCATTGCCGATGAGACGGAAATCGGCATGCAGCATTTACCTCATCATATCCGGCGAAAGCTATTGCACCTATCAAAAGTCGAAGCCGAAGATATTCCGGTATGCGACGTAAGTCCGTTGCCTGTTGAAGCAAAAGCGAAAGAGACGGACACAAGCTTCGATCATGTCCCACATGACCTGAAAAGCCGCATGGCGGCATTCGAAAAAAAATACATCCGCCAGGTCATCGAGAAGAACAACAACAATGTATCACGGGCGGCCCGTGAACTCGGCATTAGCCGACAAAGCCTGCAGTATCGTATGCGCAAATACGGGATGGGCTTTACGCTTGATAGCTAATTGGTTCTATGTGAACGTATCTGCAAAGGCAAGCAAGGCTGCCGCTTCTTCGTTCCGCTTTTTTTTGGTCGGCGTTCCCATCACGACAGCGATCAATCGCCCCAGCTTCGGATGTGGGGCGGTAACACACAGGCAATATTTCGCACGGGGCGTATACCCGGTCTTTAATCCATCGACACCGGGATACGTCCCGAGCAGCGTATTTGTATTGCGAAGCAAATGATTTGTGCGTCCGTTTCGTCGTACGATCATGCGTTTACGCGAAGTGATGCGTAATACTTCTTTATGCCGAATAAGCTCACGTGCGATGGCACACATATCAGAAGCGGTAGAATAATGATCCTGAACAGATAAGCCGTGCGGATTGCGAAATTGCGTATTCATAAGCCCAAGACGTACGGCTCTTTCATTCATTCGTTTTACGAATGATGGAACGCTTCCGGCCACATGTTCAGCCAACGCGACGGCGGCGTCATTTCCAGACGCGATTAGAAGTCCTGTCAAAAGAGCATGGACGGTAATCCGTTCCCCAGCACGGAGTTTCATACTAGACCCGCGAACAGCGGCGGCCCGACGGCTCACCCGAACTTGTTCCCTAAGTGAAGATTTTATGTCAACTGCTCGTTCGATTACAAGCAGTGCAGTCATCATTTTGGTCATGCTAGCGGGAGGCAATGGATTGTGGGCATTCTTCTCCCACAATATCTGTCCATTCCCCGTATCCATAAGACAAGCTGCCCTGGCAGTAAGCGGCAAAGACATACTAGCTTCCTTCCGACTCATGTCAACTGCTTCCACCCTTTGCTTTTTGCCCGTTTCTTTACATACTGTACCGTTTTCTCTAACCCGATTTTGTGAGAGGCTTTGAGCAGGATGACCGTGTTCGGTTTCAAACAGGCAAGAATTGAACGGCGTAGCGTAGCTTCCGTCTCGAACATCCTAATTCTATTAGCCGGAAAACCGGAACGTATAGCACCTGATGCAATAAGCCTCGCCTTTTTACCATACGTATATAAATAATCAATGTCGGCATCTGCTACATATTTCCCAACTTCTTCATGGGCTTTGGACGAATATTTGCCCATCGCAAGCATCGTACCCAACACAGCGATCTTCGTTTCCCCGTCCATTTTGCTCAATACGTCAAGCGCAGCCCGTACAGCGTTAGGATTAGCGCTGCATGAATCGTCAATCAATGTAAGCCCCCTTCCATAACGGAAGACATTCAGACGGTGGGGCGTCCGCTTGTACGAAGCAAGCCCGGAGCGTATTTCTTTCGATGTAAATCCAAGTGCGTGGGCGATGGCAATGGCATTCAATGCATTATACACATTGTGTTCCCCGTAAATCGGAATATAAAACGATTGCAGTTTCTTGTCAAGCTGTACATCGAACCCCATTCCGCCCTTCTTATAATGAATATTGACCGCTTGGAAATCCGCTTTCTTGTGAATTCCAACGGTAACAATCGTCCCCTGAAATGCTTTTGTTTCTAGCAGTTCAGAATTCAAATCGTCCGCATTTGTCACCAAATAGCCCGTTTGCTTCATATACTTTATCAATTCCGATTTTGCCTGGGCGATGCCATGTACACTTCCCCCTACATTTCCGATGTGCGCTGTGCCGACATTCGTAACAACACTCATATTGGGCTGGATGAACTGACAATGCTTTCGGATTTGTCCACGTGCACCCATGCCGAATTCAAGTACTGCAGCACGGTGAAACGGGCGAATCCGCTTCGCATTGTGCGCAGAGCACGTATGCTGGTTGAAGCTGCGGTATGAGGCAAAAATACGCCATCTTGTTCTTAAAATAGAGGCAATCATTTCTTTTGTCGTTGTTTTTCCGGCGCTACCGGTAATGGCAATGACAGGCTTACTCAAAATAAGCGTTTTAGGCACATCAATCCTCTCCTCTGTCTGCGCTGCAAAACTTGTTTACCACAATGTATGCAGCAGGTGAAAAAAAGCGTGTGCTACACATCGCCTTTTCATCTTTTACAAAGCCGGAAAAAATAAAAAAAGCTATTACGGATATACAACGGATTAGCTTTTTATGAAATCGTTAAAAATATGGTAGGATAAGAATTGAACTACATAAAGGAGGAGAGAACATGGCAAATCATCTCGCAGAAGATACAACACTCAGCAACGGTGTCAAAATGCCCTGGCTCGGCCTTGGAGTATGGAAATCGAAGGAAGGCAGCGAAGTAGAAAACGCAGTCAAGTCGGCTATAAAAGCAGGATATCGCAGCATAGATACTGCGGCAGTCTACGGCAATGAAACAGGGGTCGGCAAGGCTATTCAGGAATGCGGCGTGTCACGTGAAGAACTATTTATCACCACGAAAGTGTGGAATGCAGACCAGGGTTACGATTCTACGCTACAAGCATTCGAGACAAGCCTGAACAAGCTGGGCCTCGAATATCTTGACCTGTATCTCATTCACTGGCCTGTTAAAGGAAAATATAAAGATACATGGCGTGCCCTCGAGAAATTGTATACAGAAGAACGGGTGCGTGCCATCGGCGTCAGCAACTTCCAGCCGCACCATCTTGAAGATTTGATGGCAGACAGCGAGATTACGCCTATGGTTAATCAGGTGGAGTTTCATCCTCTCCTCAACCAGGAAGAACTGCGCACTTTCTGCAAAAAACATGGAATTCAAATGGAAGCATGGAGCCCATTGGGACAAGGTGGCGATCTGCTGAAGCATCCGATACTGACCGAAATCGGAGACAAATACGGAAAAACGGCGGCTCAGGTTATTTTGCGCTGGGATCTGCAGCATGAAGTCGTTACAATTCCAAAATCTGTGCATGAAGAACGAATTATTCAGAATGCAGATGTATTCAACTTCACATTATCGACGGAAGATATGAAGCGAATCGATGCACTTAACGAGAACAAACGCATCGGTCCTGATCCGGATAATTTCGATTTTTAAGCATAGGAAAGGAACACACGTATGAATAGGAAGCAGATATTGAGTATGATACATCTGCGGAATTTCTTTCTATCACTGTCGATAAGAGAATCGGATATAAAGTGCAATTTATGATGCAAATAATATAACGGGGGCCAGGCAATAAAACACGCCCGGCCCCTCACTTTTATTTCGGTCTACATTAATATTTTTGTTACTACATAATACCAACCCCATTTTCCGATTAAACAAAAAAAGAGGAAGTTTAATGGCAAACAAGGCTCAAGAAAGATATGATAAATAATATAAACACAGAGATAGAGGAGCCATGCATATGATTATTTTGAAAACTGCAAGAGAAATCTCACTAATGAAGGAAGCGGGAGAAATTCTCGCAGCTTGCCACAAAAAAATCGCTTCCTTAATCGAGCCGGGCATTACAACAAGGGAAATCGATAACTTCACGGAAAAATTTCTGAAAAAGCATAAAGCAACCCCTGAGCAAAAAGGATACCGCGGCTTTCCGTTTGCTACCTGCGCCTCCGTTAACGATGTCATCGCACATGGATTTCCAAGCAAAACACCGCTCAAAGACGGCGATATTGTCACCATTGATATGGTAGTCAACCTGAACGGCTGGCTGGCAGACTCAGCCTGGACATATCCGGTTGGTACGATTTCCGCAGAAGCACAGCGGCTATTAACAGTGACTCGTGAATGTCTGAATTTGGGCATAGAAAAAGCTCTTGTAGGAAACCGGATCGGTGATGTAACGCACGCCATTCAAACTCATGCAGAAGGAGCAGGTTTCTCGGTTGTACGCGACCTGCTCGGACACGGCATCGGGCAATCGATGCATGAAGAGCCTACATTCATGCACGTAGGCAAACCGGGAAAAGGCGCCCGTCTGAAGGAAGGCATGGTCTTTACCATTGAACCGATGATTAATGTCGGTACGTATAAAATGTATGTTGAAGACGATGGCTGGACGGCACGAACGCTTGATGGGAGCCTGTCGGCGCAGTATGAACATACTATCGCTATTACAAAAGACGGCCCGCTCATCTTGACACAGCAATAATAAAAAACTCGCGGGTGTTGCTACCTTTATTCAAGCTTGACACCAGCCAAATTATTGCACAGGCAACCACCCCGCGAGTTATTCTTTGCTTACTAAAGAAAAGAACGGGACATTTTTTATGTAGTGCTAAATACTACGATTTCGAATCATAAAAATAATGTTCAGCCCTTAGCTCCGCTCCTAATTCCAGAATCCCATATGAAAATTGAGGTTGCCGCCGTTTATCCGTAGGAGAACCCGGATTGAATAACAGCACGCCTTCAACTTCCCGCATCAGCGGGGTATGAGAATGGCCGAAAATAATAATATCAACCTCTTCTGCTGCAAATGCCTCTTGTGCTCTACGTTCCGTTGTTTTGCTCTTCCCGTCTCCATGCACTAGGCCAATATGGAATCCTTTATATACAAGCACCTTTTTACGTCCAAACCTGGAAACGATCTCCTCCCCGTCGTTATTTCCAGCTACACCTTCCACTGGTGCGATCGTTTCAAGTTGTGTGATAACCTCAGGCGATGTGAAATCCCCAGCATGCAAAATAAGCTCGACACCGTGTAAACCTTGTATGAGTGCTTCGGGTAACTGCTTCGCTCGTGACGGCATGTGTGTATCTGCAACAACTCCAATACGCATTCAGCCTTCCTCCTTATAATCTTGTGAATATATGAAAAAAGTCGCCAACAAAGGCGACTTTAACCGATTTATCAAAACATTCCTTTAGTCAAAACCACATACAATGTACCGACAATTAATACAATGTCAGCGAGCACGAAAGTGCCAATAAGTACTTTTTTTACGGTGCTAGCTTCGTTCATATCATGTACCCCCTTACAAGCAATCACAAATCAATAAGACCATTATCTATATTTATAACATAATTCACATACTAAACTGAGTAATTTCTGTTACAAAATTTCTAATTCGTATAAATACCAAGAAGCCGGGATTTCAGCCGACCATAAAATTCTTCAAACGTAAGCAGCAGGCTATCCGGATAGTAAATGAAGTATATGGTAAGTTATTATAAGTAAGAGCAAAAAAAAACATGTAAGCTGGAACAATATAGCAAAAAGCCACCTTCTAAACTAAATAGCTATTGTAGAGGTGGCTGATTTTTTCACATATATGTAATGGTTCATTTATTGAGAATCCTGATTCTAGCTCCCGGCTGCAGCATTTCTATTCTGTCACCGCGAAGAAGATCACCGTATATATGAATACCGCTTATCCAATCTTCTCCGTTGCTTACCCTAATTTCTTTTCCATCGGCGAGCGGCATTGTCCCGTTTTCTAATCGAATCGCAGGAAAACCGTCAGCGTCCCAGGAAAACGTCCCTTCAACATGATAGTTCATATCTTATCCCTCGCTTTATATGTCCTTATAACAAGTGTACTTCGATAGAGTAAAAGAAAACATGGCGAGGGGATGATTTTTTCATGATAATGGATTGAATATTCTGATAATAATTCAAAAAGCAAGGAGTCATCATTGAACATATGTTCTTTTCCTTGCTTTTCATTATGCATCCTGTTATCCTACTCTAAATCCAGCATATAGCCGTAACGGGATACGGTAACAATGCGTTCCCCATAACTGCCCAGCTTTTTACGCAAGCGATAAATAAGGGCATTAATCTCATCTCTTCCAACATCAGGAGCCTTCTGGCTTTCATCCGTTATTCTCTCTGGCCATATCTTTACCTTAATCTCATCATAGCTGACCGCCTGGTTTCGCTTCTGATACAGCATAATAAGCAGTTCCGTATGCTTGCCTGATAGAAGTAAGGGGCACCCATCAATCAAGATTTCCCGTCTTTCCGGATAAACGACCAGCCCTTGCGGTTCTGCCTGCATCTTCAACAAAGGATTTGTAAATTCCAGAGTTGGCTCCAGTTCAATTTCGTTATTGTTAACGAAAGTGAGGAGCACGACACCCTGAGCTAAATTAACTTTATCGCTGTTTTTCAGTATGTACGGCCGATTTTGTTCAATTTCATAGCCGTTTACCTGTACCCCATGCTTGCTTGCCAGATCCGTAATGGTAAACTGACCGTTCTCAAAGCGAATCGCGGCATGTCTTCGGGAAATATACGGACTTGTGAACGTAACATCCGGCGCATTCTCTCTGCCGATACGCCCTAACAGTAACTCTCCTTCCTGCAGCGGAACAAGTTCTTTTTCTCGATGAGGCTCGCCCTTGTCAATTCGCAAAAAAACCCCTTCCGTCACTCTCTTCACCTCTGACATATATAAATCTGCTTTGATACATCAGCACGCTTCCTCGAATTAAAAGCTGTCAAGGTATGCCAACAATACTGTTTTACGCGATAAGTGGCTTTGTGTCAACTTTCTATCTGCTGATTCAGCCGTAGCATAGAGCCAATAAGAAAGGCAACACGAAGTCGTAGTGTATCATTCGGGCTTTTCACACTATATCCGAGAATCTCTTCGCACTTATTCAGACGGTATGCCACAGTATTCCGGTGTAGAAAAAGTTGTTTAGCCGTCTCACCAACCTGGCAATGGTTATCCAAATATACCGCCAGCGTACGGGCCAACTCTGCCTTCTCCGTTTCATCAGGTTCTGCCAGTTCTTTCAACGTACCGCGATAGAAATTGTCCAACGTCTCAGCAGGAATCAAGCGAAGAACATCGACTAACTCTTTCATCCTATAGGATTCAATAAAGCCGATTTTACGGGAGGCATAGCCCATTTGCAATGCCTCTAATGCCTTTTGGAAGCTATATGCAATGTCTGATAATCGATCCGCTTCGCTGCCGATACCGAATGAAAGATTGATCTGAAAGTTTCTTTCCGCTTCCTCCTGAATAGTCGTTAAAATCTGTATCAGTTCCCGCTTATCCTCCTTGTTCCTCTCCACAAGAGGAACCAAAATGACAAAGTATTCACTTTTTGTAAACAAAACAGCGTCTTCTTCCCGGTGCGCCAGCACCTCTTCCATCTTTTCATACAATCGATCTTTAAATCCGCGGATTTGCTCCTCTTTATGGATGAATGTTTTGCTGTATAGCTTTGAACTGTCATCTACTTTAGCCACAATGCATTGATAGGCCCTGTTTTTATGCAGCCCATAACGCTTGCCGCGGCTGGCGATTTCTTCCTCCGAACGGGTTACCTCGTCAAGTACATCGCTTAAAAATTCATTTTTTGCACGGCGCATATGCTCCTCTAATGCGTACTGCTTCATAAAATCAAAGCCAAATACGTTGGCGGCCTGCTTAATGGCCTGTAAGGAAAGCGCCTCGTCTTCCCCTATTACCCCCGGAACAGCGATAAACCCACGACGCTGCTGCCCCGTATCAAACGAAAATAAGGTTACCTCTTCTCCTGTTTTCTCCGGAACCACACACAGGGAAAACCAGGCCGGGAAGTCTGTGTGTTTCGCTTTCTTCTCCATAACGCTCTGTAGCTGTGCCTTAAAACCTGTCAGGAAGCGGCTATGACTTCCGTCCGGATATGCCTCAGCCAGCAGACGGGCCCGATGATCATACAGGAGTACCGGTTTGCATATAACAGAAGACAATGCAGCCGTCACATCAGCAATGCCATGTCCACCCATGACAAGACGGCTGAATCGTTTATTCATATCTAACGCATAACTTAATTCTTCTGTCTGGGTATTTAGGATACGGCTAATAATTTGGGCGGATACATCTCCAAGTTCTACGTCGAGTGGAATCTCGATAATAGGAAAGCCCAGACGCTCGCCGGCTTCAAGCGCCAGTGTCGGAATTTCATCAAGAAACCGTTTTGTCTTGATACCCAGACCGGCGCATCCCTTTTCGGCCATACGGGTAACAAGTTTACTGATTTCATGCGGTGCCTCTTTCATCGCGTACGCAGTCGTCAACAGCAAGGTATTCGGTCGTAAAAAGCCAATAATATCAGGTGCATCCATCATATTTACATTTTCCACCATACGCGTCAGGCCTGAACAGCCTGCAACTACAGATGCATTTGCAAGAAGCGGAATTCTTAACACATCCGCCATATCCATTCATTTCACCATCCTACGTTCTGCCTTTTTCCCTGGCAAAAAACAAAGCGAAAACACCAATCATAAGTAAGCCTGCAGACAGGTAAAACCCGATTTCCATGCTACCTAGACGATCAGCTAAATACCCCGTAAGATAGGGAGCAAAAATTGTTGAGCTCATCGCAACAAAATTATAAACGCCAAAAGCGGTTCCATATAATTCTTTTGGTGCATTATCCGCAACAAATGCGATGAGAACAGGGTCAAGCGCTAATTTTCCTGTAAGTCCATAGCAAATAAGCGCAATGATAATCCAGACGGGATTATGGGAATAAGCAAGGATTAAAGTAGACAACGCCGCACACGGAATCAGTATCGCCATTAGCAACTTACGCTTGCCTAAACGGTCGCAAAGCCAGCTGAAGGCCAGAGCACCAGGCAATGAAGCCCAGGCAAGCAAAGAAGAGACCACACCGGCTTCACTGCCGTCAAATTCCCGTTCTGTCTGCAAATAATACGGTAACCATGTCACCATAACAGAAAATCCGTACAAAGAACAAAACGATACGGCATAGCTAACAAGAAGATTGCGGTTCGTAAACAGCGTCTTCATCGAGGGAGTAGCCGCGAATGAATCGGATGTTTCGATGTTCTTTGTTTTTTCCTTGCGCATGTTTGGTTCTTCTTTTATAATCACCCACATAATTAAACTTACCATAATGGTCAAAGCTGCGAAAAGATAGAAGGAAATTCGCCAGCTGTATCCTTGAGAAAGTGTAAAATAGCTTGAAACCATAAACCCTAGCGAAAGACCGAACGCACCGCCACTATTAATAATTGCGCTGCCAAGCGTACGGTATTTTCCCGGGAGAGCCTGTGAAGATAACGCAAACTGTGGCCCATAATACGTTCCCTGTCCTATGCCTGAAAGCGTCCATGCGCCAATCGCTATCCATAAGCTTTCTGCAGCACCTGTTATAGCAAGACAGACACCTGACAAGAAAAAACCCGGGATAAGAACCCATTTTTTCGAAAAAGTGTCTCCAAGAATACCTGATGGAATCTGGACAACAGTATATGCCAAAAAGAACAAGCTGTTCATCAATCCGATCTGGGCGTTGGTCATTCCAAAATCAGCTTTTACCTCTCCGATTACTGGTGTGAGAATGGCCCGGTTGCCATAAATAAATAACCAGCTTACGAAGAAAAGGGCCACGATTTTGGCCCAATAAGGAATCGTGCGCCGGGCATAAGCCTCTGCTGTTGACTGTGCTTTCAACTGTCTCCCTCCCTTTCGGTTCTCTTCTTTTCTTTCATTAAAAGGGAGAACCTGTTTGCATCTATTCTATAGAGGAATAAGAAGTGCTGTCATTATGCCAATTGCACAAAAATACCTCCCCCTCATTGTGTAGCTATTTCATGTTAGCGGTTCCTCTATATAAAAATCGACGGCTTATTATGAAGTATAGCTTTCCTGCTTTTGTCGGCCTTACAGCAGGGGCACTGTCCGCCACGATTTCCGGTGTGCTCATTGCCCAGGCTCTTCATCTGTCCGATGACATCATCGCCTCTATACTACTTCTTTCCACTTTTTTGTGTCATAATTGGTACAAGAAGGAAAGGAGAGACGTTATTTGGAAAAAGACCAGGAATTTCTTGAACTTGAAAAGCGGATCGCTTCGCTGGAACAAGAAGTGACCCGTTTAAAAGAAATGTTTCATGAGAAAGAAGCGATCCATCAACCAATAAAAAATATGGCTCCTCCGCCCCCGGCTTCTTCTGGGGAGACGCAACACAAGTCATCCCTTTCATGGGAAAGTCTTGCACCTGAACCTGAAGAAACAGATTGGGAGCACCTTATCGGTCGCATCTGGCTTCCCCGTATCTTCATTGTTGTGCTTCTGCTGGGTGTGATTTGGGCATTCAAGGTTTCTATTGATAAAGGGCTCATTACAGAGCCCGTTCGTGTGCTACTTGGCTTTTTCGCTTCAGGTGCCTTTCTCTGGCTAGGAGACAAACAAGTAAAACAGCAGCGACATGCACTCGGTCAGGTGCTGCTCGGCGGCGCTGTCTGCTTAACGATGCTAACAACATTCGCGATGCATGCACTATACGATTTTATCCCGGCTTTGCCCGCTTTCTTGCTCAATGTGGTCTGGATTGCAGGTGGCATGTACCTGGCTTACCGCTACCGTTCAGAAGCACTCGCCATTCTCGCTTCGCTTGCAGGGTGCCTTGTTCCGTTTCTTGTGGAAAGCCAGGAACCGAGCGCCTGGTTATTTGTCGGCTATGAGGTAGTTCTGTACGGGGGATTTCTGTATTTCGCCCTACATCGGCAATACATCATGCTTTACCTCTCCTCCTCCACTCTGTTGCAGGCAGCCTTCGCCGCTTATGCGATCGGTACACTAGGAGACATAGACATATTAGCTGCAGGTTCCGTTGCGCAGTATGCAATTCTGCTAACCTGCTTTCTTGCTCACCGCTCGTATACACATTCGCAAACAGGCGTCCTGTTCGCATGCTTCTTACTAACGTTACTTTGGATACATGGTGGATACGACACAACATCCGTTCAATGGTTCTTGCTGTCCGGCTTTCTGTTGCACGGCTTTCTCGCCATTTATTTCTGGAAACGGAATACAAAAACAGCAGGCACTTTTCTTACGGTTGCTTCCTTCTCACTGGCATTTTATTTTACACATACGATTGATAATCAGCCGCTTATTCATCTGGTAATTCTACTCGAAGCAACCGCCGCTTTTTATGCCGGTATCCGTCTGCATTCTCGTCTGCTTACCGGAAGCGCCGTTGTTCTTTATTTGTTCGGCTCTCTATCGGCACTCGATTATTCCATCGAACAGGTTATCTCCACTGAGACGGCATTATGGCTAGGACTTGTTATTACGTTTTACAGCAATATAAAAGTTGCACAAGCACATATAACCCCATCAAATCCAAATATATTTACAGTGTTGTACACCGTGCATACCGCACTTATGCTGCTTTTTTTAACCCGGGAAACGAACGCTCTGGCTGAAAATCTTTCGTTTGATATGAAGCATTTAGCTGTGTCGTTCGTCTGGGTGCTATACGCAGTCATTGCCGTCCTATACGGCATGATTAAGAAAGATGCACGCTCTCGCCTGTTTGGTGTCATTTTGATTTTCGTCACTTTATTGAAGGTTATTTTTATTGATTTACCAAACGTGTCCCTTCTCTTCCGGGCCATCCTATTCATTGTTCTGGGCGGTATCGGTATTGCGATATCCCGCCTATTCTATACAGGATACAAAGATAAAAAGCAGAATACGATATCCGAATAAAGAAGTTCCACTTACATGCATTCCCTGGAAGCGCGCAGCTAGCTCTGCCGCTCCGGGGCATTTTTATTTCGAAATATTTTTTATAAATAGGATTGCAAGTTTGTACAACGACATGTAGAATGAGTTCAATTATTTTCATTAACGAAAGAGGATTGATTATCATCAAAACGACAAAACAGATTGAACTGACGGGCAGACGATTAGGCGACGGCAAACGACCGCTCATATGTACACCGTTAGTCGGAAAAACCCGGGAAGCCATCCTATATGAAACAGAGAAAATCCTTGCCAAACAGCCTGACTTGCTGGAATGGCGCGTTGATTTCTTTGAAGGAATTGCTGACACATGTACTGTTATCGATCTGGCCAAAAGCATCAAGCATATAGCTAAAGATACGCCGCTTATTTTCACGCGACGCTCTTTTAAAGAGGGAGGAGAGCAGATTTCTTTATCAGAGTCTCAAGTGGTACGTCTGTATTCAGCTATTTGCGAAAGCGGAAACGTAGACATTATTGATTATGAATTAATGAATGTGAAGGAAGATGTCAATCATTTACGAAACATTTCAAAGAAACACGGCATTAAAATGATTATGTCATACCATAATTTCAATTGTACGCCGGAAGTCGATGCACTAAGCGAAAAACTCATAGAAGCAGAACACATGCAAGCGGATATCGCCAAAATCGCCGTGATGCCAAATCATCTGGAGGATGTCCTTACCCTGCTGCATGTTACGCTTGATGCCAAACAAAAAATGAAAATACCGGTAATAACAATGTCGATGGGTGCATACGGCTCTCTCACCCGCATGTTCGGAGGCATTTTCGGTTCTGCGGTTACTTTTGCTGTCGGGGAGAACAGTTCGGCTCCCGGACAGGTCCCTATTGAAGACATGAAGACAGTGCTTGCTATTCTTCAGAGGGTAACAGGCGAAGAATAAAACGGTCACCAGTTAATAACGAATAGGAGTATAACGTACATGAACAAGGAAACAGGCATTCCTGTTAACAAGAAAAATATCGTATTAATCGGTTTCATGGGAGTAGGAAAAACCACCGTAGGCCAGCTTATCGCTACCAAGCTCGGCAGAGATTTTATAGACATTGATCAGTATATTGAAGAAAAATACAATATGCCCATTCCGCAAATGTTTAAAGAATTTGGTGAACAGCATTTTCGCCAAATAGAAAAGGAAACGGTTATCGATATTTGCAAAAATCAGCATAATAAAATCGTTTCTCTGGGAGGGGGAGCTTTTCAGCAAGCGGAAATCAGACAAACATGCTTAACCAGTTCCCTTGTGCTTTTGCTTGATTTATCATGGAATTCCTGGAAGGAGCGGATGGATATCCTTGTCGATAATCGGCCGGTATTGCACAATCGAACGCTCGATGAAATCCATGAGTTATTCCAACAAAGACAACTCGCTTATTCCAAACACCATCTCAAAATTCGCACCGATAATCAAACTCCTGAGGAAGTGGCTGACTTTATCGTAAAAAAGTTACAGCATAACAATATATAAGTCAAGGATGTTGATTATCCAGTGCCATCCTGAACAGATGCTCGGCATGGAAGACGAAAGGCCCTGTTTGTCCCTCGTTGAGGCAGGATAAAAATCAAACATATGCAGACGGTAAATTTTACCGTCTGCTCTTCATTTTGTAGCAAGCACATAACTTCTCGTTTTTATTGGAAACCTATTCCTAACGGTTTTTAAAAAAAGCTACATAAATATTTGGGAGTGAATGTGCGAATGAAACGTGTACTCTTTTTTATTTCTCTAGTTCTGCTCGTTGTTTCATTGCCGCTGTACACAGCGGAGGGCTATCGGGATACGACTTACCACTTCGGCTTTAAAAAAAGCAAAAATGGTCAACTCCCCTCTATCGATGAAGAAGGCTTCAAGGACATTGTGGAGAAACATGGAGCTATCTTTCTGGGGGATACGACGAAGAAAGAATTGTATCTTACGTTTGATAACGGCTATGAGAATGGCTATACAGTAAAAATTCTTGATACGCTAAAGGAAAAGAAAGTTCCAGCCACCTTTTTTGTCACCGGGCACTACATTAAAGATCAGCCCGATTTACTAAAGCGAATGACAAAGGAAGGACATATAATCGGGAATCATTCCTGGAGCCATCCGGACATGAGTCAAATTTCAAATGACAAGATTAAAGAAGAACTCGAAAAAGTGAAGGAAGGAATCACCCAGGTTACTGGACAAAAGGAAGTGCCCTTCCTGCGGCCACCAAGAGGAATTTTTAGCGAGCGAACGCTAGCAGTAAGCAAACAGCTTGGATATACGAGCGTCTTCTGGTCCCTTGCCTACAAAGACTGGGATACAAAGGCGCAAAGAGGCTGGAAATACGCATATGATAATTTCATGCAGCAGCTTCACCCAGGCGCGGTTATTCTGCTCCACTCGGTTTCCAAAGACAATGCCGATGCAATGGGAAAAATGATTGACGATGCGCGTAAACAAGGATACGAATTTAAAAGCCTAAAACAGCTTCCCCCCAAAAAACAATAAAGCGAAGCTTCAATCAGTAGAAGCCTTATTAAGACTCGAATTTATTGCTGCACCAACAATAAAAACTCGCCAGGCATATGCCAAGCGAGTTTTTATTCCTTCTATTCTATACCGCGCACCCTTAACACCCTCATGGAATTCAGCACGGCTAATACAGTTACGCCAACATCTGAGAAAACGGCCTCCCACATCGTTGCGATACCAAGCGCGCCGAGCAGCAGGAAAAAACCTTTGACCGCTAATGCAAAAATAATATTCTGCCAGACGATTTTCCGGGTATGTTTGGCGATAGTAATAGCAGTAGCTATCTTGGATGGCTCATCTGTCATAATGACAATGTCTGCTGCTTCAATTGCCGCATCAGAGCCTACTCCACCCATAGCAACACCTACATCAGCTCTCGCTAGAACCGGTGTATCATTAATGCCATCACCAACAAATATCAATTTTTCTTTTGCATCTTTTCGTGCATCTAGTCTCTCCAGCTTCTCGACCTTATCTTGCGGAAGGAGTTCGGCATACACCTCGTCGAATCCTAATTGCCTTCCGACTTTTTCCGCTACACTTTGTGTGTCACCCGTTAGCATAACAGTCTTTTTGATGCCCAATTTTTTTAATTGCTGGATGGCATGCTTCGCATCTTCTTTCGGTTCATCAGAGATGACAATGTATCCTTCATATGCTCCATCTATCGCGATATGCACCACCGTACCGAATGTATCCGGAACAACAAACTCTACATTCGACTTCTCCATTAATTTTGCATTTCCTGCCAGCACGCATCTACCGTGGATGGTCACTTTAATACCATGGCCCGAAATCTCCTCGTAATCTTCCACATCATCTTTGTGTATGTCTTTTCCATACGCTTGCATAATGGATTGTGCAATAGGATGGTTAGAGTACAATTCCGCAGCAGCAGCATACTCCAATAGTTCTTCTTTTGTTCGCTCGCCCCGAGTTTGAATATCTGTTACATGAAATACTCCTTTTGTTATTGTACCTGTTTTATCAAAAACTACGTATTTCACATCATTGAGCGCTTCAAGATAGTTGCTCCCTTTTGCCAGAATCCCTTTTTTGGATGCCGCGCCAATTCCCCCAAAAAATCCTAAAGGAATGGAAATGACAAGAGCACATGGGCATGAGATAACAAGGAATACCAAAGCACGATATACCCAATCAGAAAAGGTTTCACCAGAAATCAGCAAGGGAGGCGCAATTGCCAGCAGCAAAGCACCTAGCACAACTACTGGTGTATAGTAACGGGCAAATTTTGTAATAAAGTTTTCTGTTGGGGCTTTTCGACTGCTGGCATTCTGCACAAGATCCAAAATTTTTGACACAGTAGACTCGCCGTATTCTTTTGTGACTTTAATCGTTAATACACTGTTTTTATTAATGCAGCCGCTCAGCACTTCACTCCCAGGTCCTGCTTGCCTTGGCACAGATTCACCGGTTAAAGCGGACGTATCAAGCATGGAATTTCCTTCAATAACTTCTCCATCCAATGGGATTTTTTCGCCTGGTTTTACAAGTATACTATCGCCGATTCGCACTTCTTCCGGGGAAACGGTTTTGATTTCATTTCCGATTTTAACATTTGCATAATCCGGCCGTATATCCATAAGAGTACTAATCGATTTACGGGAACGATTTACTGCAACCCCTTGCAGGTATTCCCCCACCTGATAGAAGAGCATGACACCGACCGCTTCCGGGAATTGCTTGATGCAAAATGCACCTACTGTTGCAACAGTCATCAGAAAATTCTCGTCAAACACTTGCCCCCTCGTAATATTCCTGAACGCACGGAGCACTACATCTCCACCAACAATCACATAACTAAGCAAAAATAGAAAGAATTCCAGCGGAAGAGGCAGCTTTGCCAGCCCCGCCACAAGGGCAATAACTGCACCAAGCCCGAGTCGAATCAACGTTTTTTTCGCATTGTGTGCATTGTGCTCGTGTGCATGTTCGTGATGGGAATCCTTATTTTCTTCTATGGCTCGTATATGCGGTTCTAATTCATGTATTGTTGCTTTCGCCCGCTTTACTACATGCTGCACGTCTGTTCCGTCCTTTACTTGTATCATCAACCGCCTTGATACGAAGTTGACGCTTGCTGTTTCAACACCGTTCAATTCTTGCACTTTACCTTGTATTTTATTGGCGCAGTTTGCACAATCCAATCCCTCTAACAATAGCTCTTTCCTTATCGCCATCACTCATTCCCCTCTTTTCCCTATTCACTCATCTGTGTATACAATTGCACAGAATATACGCCGTACAAGCTTTGCTTAATAACCATATTGAAAACATGAGCATCTATTCATATATTGATTATATTGCATTCTTATTATTTGTCAATCGTTAAAAGAACATTTATTTTATTTGTTGCAATTGTATAAAACCATTATTTTACCTAAGTAAAAAAAGTTTACTAAGAGAAACTTTTATTGTATAGTAGTAGTCGAAATACATTTTGCAATAAAAGGAGGCATTTACCTTACAATGTTTACATTACCAACCTTACCCTACGCATATGACGAGCTTGAACCCTATATCGATGCCAGAACGTTGGAAATTCATCACAGCAAACACCACGCTACATACGTCAACAATCTAAATGCGGCTCTTAAAGGGCATGATGCGTTGGCCGATAAATCAATTGAATGGTTATTAAGCAACCTGCATGATATTCCCGATTCTATCCGTACCGCAGTACAAAACAATGGGGGCGGCCATTACAATCACTCTCTTTTCTGGGCGGTTATGAGTCCAAATGGAGGGGGAGAGCCTTCAGGTGTACTTGCCGAAGCCATTCAGACTTGTTTTGGAAGCTTTGAAAAGATGAAAGAAATGCTATCTACAGCCGCTATTAGTCGTTTTGGCAGCGGATATGGTTGGCTTGTTTTACACAACGGCAAGCTGGAAGTAATCAGTACGGCAAATCAGGATACTCCACTTGTTGAAGGAAAGATACCTCTCATGATTATCGACGTTTGGGAACATGCCTATTATTTGAAATATCAAAACAGACGGCCTGAGTTCGTCAATGCATGGTGGAACGTTGTAAATTGGAACGAGGTAGAAAAAAGATATCAGAAAGCCAATTAATTTTTACCTAAGGAAAAATATTTTCCTAAAGCAAAAAGTGTGCTATACTATCATTACCATAATGTAATTTCTTCTTATGTACACGTATACTTCCACAAAAATGTACTATGGAGAAAACATGGTAAAGAATGCCGCCTCATAATAAAGGCGGCATTTTACTCTTGACTTAATATTTAACATCTTTAGGCTTATTCCCTTTTGGCCAATCATTCTTCTTGCCAGCAAACTCTGGACGTTCCTGTGCCAACAAGTAGGCAGCTAAATCAGCAGCCTGCTGCTTACTTAATTCTCCAGGCTTTATCCCCCCCATTTCCGCTTTAGGCATATTTCTTTGAATATACCCTGTCATTTGTGAAATTCTTGCCAATCCTGCGCCGTCATTAAATGAATTCTTACCCCAGACAGCTGGACCTGATGTAGGACCTGTTCCGGAACCATCCGCTCCGTGGCAGGCCAGGCAAGACTGCTTATAAAGTTTCTCGCCGTTCGTTTTATCAGGCGTAATGCCTTCAAGTGAGATTTTACTCTTGCCACGCCACGGTATATCCGCACCGGTTGGAATTCCTTCTGAAATATACGTAAGATATGCAATCATGGCGGTCATTTCTTTACTGCCTGCTTCCAACGGCTTTCCATTCATGCTTCGTTTGAAACATTCGTTGATCCGATCCTCCATTGTAATAACCTTACCTTCACGATCACGGTATTGTGGATGCACTGCAGTTACTCCGACCAACGGAGAAGCTATTTTGCTCATTCCTCCATCTGCATGACAGCTAACACAAGATAAATTATTACCTACATTTTGCGGTACAGTTGCCTTCGTATCCGTTACCATTTTATATCCAAGCTGGATAGCCTCTCCCAATTCTCCTTTTGGTGCATCTTCAAGCTTCGGTGGATTGAATGCAATCTCTTTTTGGGCTGCCGGCTCCGGAGCATTTTTGACTGGTTCATTCTGACTGGTTGTGGCTGTACTGCAACCGGCAAATACTAAAGAAGCGGCTACCAGTATAGGAAATACTCCATATTTTCTTTTCTTTTTCTCTCTGTTCATTGCTTCCACTCTCCTTATTTCGGTAGTTTCTTTCCTTCACACTTCTTTAAATCAGCAAAATGCATGCCAAAAAGAAAAAAGCAGAAAGCACGGGAGATAACAGGCCTTCTGCTCAATATAACTATGACATTTTGTCACAGTAGCAAGACAAAATGTCATATCAAGGGTGTGATGTCATATATATTAATGCGTAGCTTATATGTGATACTCTTCCAATTTTCGATACAGATTACGGACGCTAATACCAAGAATACGTGCTGCATGTGTTTTATTGCCATGACAAAATTCCATTACCCGTCCTATATGCTGTCTTTCCACCTGAGACAAGGAAAGCCATTCTTCTATATGTTCTTTCTCTTTACCGTTATCTATGTCAGGAATTAACAAGTCCTCTGTCTTGATAACATCTCCCTTCGCCAAAATTGCTCCCCTTTCTATCATATAGGCAAGCTCTCTTATATTTCCGGGAAATGTATAGCGCATAAGTGCATGCAACGCCTTTTCATCTACACTTACCTGCTTATGCCCTCTGTCCTGTGTAAGAAAATGCTGTACCAATAAAGGAATGTCTTCCTTCCGCTCCCTTAAGGGGGGGACGGATATACGCATGGCATTCAACCGATAGAATAAATCCTCGCGGAAACGTCCACAGGCTACCTCATCTTCTAGCGTACGATTGGTCGCTGCAACAATTCGTACGTCTACCCATCGCAGCGATGAATCACCTACTCTGCGAAATTCTTCGCTCTCCAGAAAGCGCAGCAATTTAACCTGTAGGCTCTGCGGCATTTCACCAATTTCATCGAGAAATAATGTTCCTCGATCAGCCAGCTCCACAATTCCTTTTTTATCGGATACAGCTCCTGTAAATGCTCCTTTAATATGGCCAAATAACTCCGATTCTAGCAGGCTTTCCGGCAATGCCCCGGAATTTACTGTAATAAAAGGCTGTTCCGCTCGGTCTCCCCAAAAGTGAAGCGCACGTGCAACCAGTTCTTTTCCTGTACCGCTTTCCCCCTCAATTAGAATCGGTATTTCACTGCTTGCCAGCTTTTGAATTAATCCCTTTAGCTGTTGCATACATGGACTATCGCCAATAATAGAGAAGTCCTTCTCTTTGGAAAGCAGCACACGCTTTAATCCATGATTCGTTTCATTCAACTGCTTTTTCTCAAACGCCTTATCCAGCACTGCTTCCAGTTCAGATAACGCACACGGTTTACTTACATAGTCATACGCTCCTATCTTCATCGATTCGATAGCCGTTTCTATCGTACCGTGTCCGGTCAACATAATTACTTCCATACCGGGATGTTTTTCTTTGGATTTCCTGAGCAATTCAATCCCGTCCATACCAGGCAATCTTATATCATATATACCTACATCAAAAGAAAAAGCATGCAAAAGCGCCAGCGCTTCTTCTGCTGAAGTCGCTACTTCTACAATATTTCCTTTTCTGCGTATACGCTGCGCCATCAAATCTAATAAGTCTTCCTCATCATCCACGATAAGTACTTTGATGTTCTTCTTGTTCATCTTGAATCTCCTTCCTAATCGCCGGCAATTCTATCGTTGCGGTAGTTCCTTGAACCTCTGTGCCTTTCACCGTGATGGTTCCTCGCATTCTCGTAATAATGCCATAGCAAATCGAAAGTCCAAGACCGGTTCCCTGGCCAACTGGTTTTGTCGTGAAAAAGGGATCGTATATTTTCCCCGCATTTGCAGGAGAAATTCCGCTTCCGTCATCTATAACATGCACTTGAACATACCCATCCTTTGCCTGTATCTTTACTGTGATCGTCCCTTGTTCATCTATTGCATCAAGCGCGTTTTGCAGCAGATTCACAAATACTTGTGTTATCTGCAAGGCATCTCCTTTTATGTATGGCACATCTTGTTCTATGGACAGCGATACTACAGCTTGTTTTTTAGTGAATGCATGGGACAGTAAGGCAACACTTTCCTTACAAATGTTCGGAAGATAAATATACTCTTCCCGCCATTCCGATTTTCGCGAGAAATTCAGCAGTTTTTGTGTAATTTCTTTTGCCCTGCCGACATGTTTGCAAATTATATTCAAATATCGTTCTGTTTCTTGAGCGCCCAACCAATTCCCTTGCTTCATCTGTACTTGATCCACCAATTCCTCTGCGTACACTTGAATAGTGGCCAGCGGATTATTAATTTCATGAGCAAATCCAGAAGCCATTAAGCCAAGTGCAGACAATTTATCCGCTTGCATCGCAATATCTTCCATCCGCCTTTGTTCTGTAATATCTTCGATGACAAGCAGGTAATCTGGCTCGCCTTCCGCAGCATACCTTAATTGGTACACATTATGCCGAAAAATTCGTTCTTTGTTTGTTAACATAAGGCGGGTAACCCTGTCAGCAGACAGCGTTTCGTTCTCAGAGCCTTGCAGCGGACATTGTCCGCATATAGCAGGCGTCCCTTTTAGCGCTTGATAACAAAGTATTTTTTTGTCGGTTATCCCCTCTCCAAGCCACTCTTTTACGATATGATTCGTCCAAGCAATCCGGCAATCGCGGGTAATCAGCGCAAGTCCGATACCCATACTGTTCACAATCGCATCCAGCCTCTCTTTTTCCTGAAGAAGCTTCTTTCCCTGACTTTCCAAACGTTCTGCCATTTCTCCAAAAACAGTAATTAAATGCCCGATTTCATCCTTTCTTCTTGTAAAAATAGGTTCTTTGGTCCGACCACGCCCTACACTACGGGCTACCTTCTCTAAATACTCAATCGGGCCGGTAAAAGAAAGTCCAAGAAAAATACTTATGATAGAAGCTCCCAGTACAATAAGAAGTAAAAATGCTAACAACCTAAAAAATAAGGTACGAACGGGAGCGAAAGCACTCTCAACCGGTTCCTCTACAGCGATCCCCCATCCTGTTCGGGGAACGGTCGCATATACTCCGAGAACCTCCCTACCACTATAGCTAACATATCGACTGGGGATCGGGAGGAGTTTCGGATTGGATACCTGCATAAAGTGACGGACAACAAAGCTTTCATTTACTTTCTTTCTCTGCAATACTTCAGTAAAGTCACTGTGCCCAATAAGATTTCCTTCTGGGTCGAAAATAAATACCGCCTGTTCCCTCTTGTCGCTCATTTCCTCCAGTAAGGTCAGTACACTTTGCAAACGAACTTTTACACCTACACCGCCACGAAATATTTTGCCATCTTCCGAAAATACCGGAACCGCTATTTGCATATACGGAATATTGTTTTGCTGAAATTGTACGGGTCCGTAATATTCTTTTTTTTGCTTTAGCTCACGCAGTAGCGCTTCTGCCTGCCAGCTTTCTCCCCCATCTTCTTGCATAATTTGAAAGCGGTGCGCTCCATACGCTACCTTGCCTTCATGATTGAATATGACCGCTTCCTCAGCAAGCGGAACTTTTTTGAGCATACGATACAGGATAGCCTGTTTATCTTCAGAGGCAGGAGCAGACAAAAGCGAAAAACGAGTCGTTTTCAGCCTTTCTTCTGTACGGAAAAGAAAGAATTCCATTTTTTGTGCAAAGCGTTCAGCTGTCGATTCATTTTGTGCTTGAACACTTTTTTCTAAATCCTGCTTTGCAAAATATAAAAAGTACATGCCGATTATAAGGGCTGGAACGACCGATATAAGAATACTAATGAGTAATACGCGAACCTTAATACGGTAAAACCAGGGAATTCGTGACTGTTCCATTTTTACTCACCCCCGGCAAAAACATCTTCACCATAACTTAGTCCGATTTTTGAAAAGGAGAGACCCGCCTTTTCTGCCGCAGCCACATTAATTTTTAAACTTACTGTATCCGGTAACTCAAACGGAACAGATTTACCAGACTTTTCATGCAACATTCGCAATACCAAGCGTGATGCTTGATACCCTTGGCTTTCATATGAAAGACCGTAGGAAGCTGTGTATCCTTTTTTTACTTCTGTTTCATTCAAGCCCATTATTGGAACCCGTTTTTGAAGACATATCTGCTGAATTACCTGATTTTTAGATTCAATATAGTGGCTTGGCAGCGTAAGAATAGCCTCTTGTTCTGTAAAATGTCTTAGGGAGAACTGCTTTATATCTGCATCCCTTCCAATGGATACAGCTTCGAAGGAATAGCTATATTTTGCTGCCGCTGCTTCTACGCATTCCAGTGCTAATTTGCTTGCTTTTACATCGGGATCATACAATACAACAAACCGTTTTCGATCCGGAAACAATAAATGAAGGAGCTCCATTCGCTTTGCGGTCAATTCAATATAGCCATTCTCTACTCCGGTAACCGGTATATCTTTTGCCTGATAAACGGACTGAATGTCAGAAACGCCGGGTGAAGTGACGCCAATCAATACGACGGGGCGTCTGGTTTCCGGCCCCATTGCCTCCGCGATGGCAAGCCCTTCGGCTACTCCTGTACCGACCACGATAGTAGGCCCTTGCCCGATTAAGTATTTCGCCTGCTTCTTCAGCTCGGCTATATCGTTTTTCGCATTGTATATGCTAAACACAACGTTTGGCGTGTCTAACCCTAAATCATTCAATCCTTTTTTCATCCCTGCTACCTTTTCCAGGCGTGCATCCCCGGCTGCTAATATACCAATATGTACCGCTGTATGCTCCTCATGGAAAATCGAACAGCCTGAAAGCAGCATAATAATACAAAAAGTGCAAATAAAACGACTGTATTCTCTCATCTCTTTTACCCCTGATATATAAGATATTCTTATTATAAATAAATTTTTTTAGCAAAAATGTAACAAAATACAAAAGAAAATGAACAAAAGAAAAAGCGGGTAAGTTTCCCGCCTAAAATCCCTTAAAAACTATGCATCCTGCAAATATTTTCCTAACAACCGTTCTTTCGATATCACAAGAAACTTTGGTACCATGTGCTCTTTTTTCCTCCGCTGCTGCTTGTTTAAATGGTACAGGAGAAATAAAGGCTTCATGTAAAACTGCTTCGCCCGTCTATAATAAGAATTCTCTATATCCTTTACTTCAAATCCAAGCCTGCTGACACCCCGATGCAACAAGGTAATTCCGATAACGCCTTTAATATCATCTTTGCGCGGATGATTACGGATGAAGTTAACAAGACCTGGCATTGATTCCTCAACCCGTTTATACACATACAAGGCTCGTTTCGTATCATTTCTCATATTCAGTGTTTCTCCAATCAGCATACAATTATGCAGATGGATTTTGAGCAGTGTATCATTCTTACGGATAGAGGTACCGTTCGCAAGAAACAGCTCTTGTCCGCGATATTTGAGAAGCTTTACTCGAAAAATATTTTTCGCTTCCTGATTTACATATTCCAGTCTGGAACAGTAAAAATAAAACTTATCTAACAGCGACCACGCTCTTATTACGATGCTCAATCGATCTATCTCCTTTCTCTACACCCTTAGTCTTGTACATGGTAGAACATAGCTATGTACTCCCATTAAGTATGCGGAAAGTTGTTTTCTTACCACTCCTGTAGACAGCTTTGATTTCCGTTATGTTGTTCTGTACTATCCATCTTTATTCACCTTCCCTACAGAACAGGAAAAGAGCATTGCTCACTATCGAAAAAAAAGCTTCTAAACGACTACATCGTTCAGAAGCTTCTAGCTGACACATGTCACACTTTTATTTTCTTTTCCTTTTAACGTATGAAGTGTAATTTCGGGTCGGCATCCAGCACGCATATTAATTCCGGTTTGACCTAATCCTTCACTAATATAAAATGGCTTTTCATTATAATAATGAAGCCCCTTAATAATGTTCATGCGCGCCAATTTGCCCATTTTCATTAGATGATACGGCTTTGGCCAATGGATTTGTCCACCGTGAAAATGACCGGAGAGCAAATAATCGAACGAAGCACCCTTCATGTGAAGCACTATATTCGGATCATGGGTCAGCACCAGATTAACCCCCTGGCCTACTCCTTTGTACGATTGAACAAGATTACTACGTCGGGTACTAAAATCGTCAATACCGATAATATTTAGCACTGCATTACCAAGATGCAACGTCTTATTCTCATTTTGCATTACGATACAGCCATAGCTTTCCAATATTTCACGAAAAGATTCCACACTGCTCTGGCGAAGAAAATAATCATGATTGCCAAAAACAACATATATACCATAAGGAGCCTGTACTTTCTTCAATACCTCGATATATTTCATAAACGGTTGAATGTTTTTTTCACGCTCCAGTTGATCCCCAGTTAAAGCAATCAAGTCGATTTTCAAATGCTTTATTTTGTCATAAAGATTTTCTGGAGTAATCGACAGATTCTCGATGTGCATATCGGAAAGATGCAGGATATTTAGCTCTTTACCACGAGGAAAGTCAACGTCCACTTCTACTTTCTGTATAGCAACATCGAATGTATTACGATACGCGGTCCGCAAGGCTAAGAATAAAGCCAGCAATAAAACAAGACCAAGAATAATCATGCATACCCTCCTCTCCAAATAAAATAAAGACATTCATTATGATAAGGAGAATTATTGTTTATGGAAAGGCTGAAATACTGGATGATATTCCTTTTAACGGTTACTTGTAGCCCACTGCTGGTTCCCGTACCAAAATTGTACGCTACGGAATGGATTGTCTATGGCAGAGCGGCTATCGAATTCAAGTTTTCTCGTTAACAGAATGCTCAAGTCCCTCAAATGCAAACAACCGGAAAAAAGAGATTGTATCCGGTTTTATTCCCGGGTCTTATATGTCCAAAAATAAAGAGCCTTGTCCACATTCACTACATGACAGAAAAACCTGCCAAAAGCTTGGCAGGTTTTTAAACATCTAAAGTGCAGATTACTTCTGCATTAATTGTATTACCGCAACGCCGCCAGATCTACCTCCGGCACTAACCCTTCTTCTGCAGCCCGGCTAAGCAAGGCTATTACCGCTGCATACCCGTCGTCGCCCAAATTCGCAGTGAACTTGTTCACATACAGATCGATGTGTGCCTGTGCTACTTCAGGAGCCAGCTCTTGAGCATGGCACAGCACGTACTCCCGCGATGCTTCCGGATGTGCCCATGCATATTCGACGGATGCGCGTGTCCAGCCTGTAATCGCGGCCAAATCGAGTGAGCGATGAGCGATGATCGCCCCTAATGGAATCGGTAGACCAGTATCCGCCTCCCACCAGCTGCCTAAGTCAGTCAAAAGGTTTAGTCCATATGATGGGTACGTAAAGCGCGCTTCGTGGATGACCAAGCCAGCATCGATTTTACCATCGCGTACTGCTGGCATAATTTCATGGAACGGCATAACTATAATCTCACCTACACCGCCCGGAACTTGTTGGGCGGCCCACAGTCGGAATAACAGGTAGGCGGTTGAACGTTCACTAGGCACCGCTACCCGTTTGCCGGAAAGCGCGGCCGGATCACTCGTATTGATCGTACCACTTTTCGTTAACACCAATGGCCCGCAGCCCCTGCCTAGTGCTCCTCCGCATGGCAATAGCGCGTATTCGGACAATACCCAGGGGAGTGCAGCATAAGAAATCTTAAGCACTTCCGGTCCGCCTGCACGAGCCGCCAGACTATTTGTAATATCGATGTCTGCATATGTAACATCAAGCTTTGGTGCACCGGGTACCAGTCCGTGTACCCAGGCATGAAAAACAAAAGTGTCATTCGGACAAGGGGAAAACGCAATTTTCATCATAATACCTCCCGTAATACTGAACTAGCTGCCTCTAGTGCCTCTAGCGCCTCTTCGATACGCCACGCGGCCCGGTCACGCGGACCAACCGGATTCGATATGGAGCGAATTTCCATGATTGGCACACCATGCTCATGCGCTGCGGTGGCGACGCCAAAGCCCTCCATTGCTTCGGCGGCCGCCCCTGGTACCCGTGCAGCCAATTCCAAAGCGGTATCAGATGTACCTGTCACTGTCGATACAGTAAGCACAGGACCTGTAGTAACCACAAGTCCAGTAGCACGCAGTGCTTCAGCCACCTGACTCACCAAACCAGCATCTACCGGAATACGCGTGTAGCCAAAGCCCAGGGCATCCAGGCTACGGAACCCTTCTGGAGTCTCCGCTCCCAGATCAGCAGCGACGATTTCATCCGCCACTACTAAAGAACCCAGATCAGCTCGTCCAATAAAACCTCCACCAATACCGGCGCTCACAACCAGGCTATACTCGGCGGTTGCCAGTACCTTCGCCGTACTGGCTGCAGTTGCTATTGGACCAACCCCTGCGACCACAACGTCAAAATTTTCGGCACCACGAAGCCCACGCAATACCGCGTCTCTCTCAGCCGAGACTGCAGTTATCACCAGCACGCGCCTTCCCGGTTCCTGCTGCCTGAAGTCCGAAACACTGGACATATCTGTATCTAGAATAGAATCCATTTTTTACAATCTCCTTTATTTTATTAATAGCGCAGTCGCATAAGAATATCTTTTATTTCCTGATCCTTCATCAATAAATCATGGTACTTCCCTGTAATTTTGGTTAATGCGATATCGTGATAGAAAAATTCGGTGAAAACTTTGATAAAAGGCTTGGACATCGTTTTTATTGCCTGCCACGAGCCATTTTCTGTACCGACAAATACGATTTCCCGTTCGTCGACTACAAGTAGCTGGAATCTTTCCAGTACGCTATGCTCCAATGCAGGAATAAAAAAATCCAGGCTTGATATATTTGCCTGTATTTCTCCTACGACGTGCGCTTCTACAACGACTCCTTGCTTTTCTTTCTCTTCTAGTAAAGGTGCATATTCCATAAAGTCGTCATTCCATGCAGAAATACGTATAGATTGTTCAGCTTCCCGAATCAATTGTTTAATCTGTGCTTTAATCGTCGTATCGACTTTTACACTCCACACACGATCATCAGTAAAAGTTTTCTTCTTTGTATTTATTTTTAGCTGCTCAATATCAGCCTGAAATTCTGCGCTCAATTTTTCAATGGCAAGAGACAACGGCAATGCAGTGTACATTTTTTGCTTCCCTGATACCGAGTTCAAAAGCATGCCTTTATCGATCAATTTTGATAACACTTCATATATCTTAGCTTTTGGTACACCAGAATACTTTACAATTCTAGTTGCATCTAACGGCTCGTCACTGGATAGCAGGGTTTCATATACTTTACTCTCATATTGTGAAAAACCAAATTTTTGTAACATGGCTCCTCCACGCAGCTTATTTTCCCTCATTCAAAATAATCAGGCTTATGAACCTTTTGCACCAGCCTTTATCGGTCTTGTAAGAGAAAAAACCGCACATAAAAAAGCAAAAAGTACGCATAAGCTTCCTACCCAAGCATTATACAGGATAGAATAATTTTCGACCACAGCTCCCCCGATAGCCGAACCCAAGGCGATACCGAAATGCAAGGCGGAGTTATTAAAGCTTTGCTGTATGTCGGCGGATTCAGGAGCGATTTGGATAAGATAATTTTGCTGGGCCGGTGTTATCGTCCAGCTTAGCATACTCCAAAAAAATAGTACAACAAGGAACATATAAAACGAAAAGGCTACTACAGGCAAAAGAAACATCACTACAGAAAATGTTGCGGTAATAATAAGGATGCTTCTTGTGGACCCCCATTTATCCGAAACGAACCCGCCAAGGCCACCTCCCATAACGGCAGCAACACCGAAAATAAAGTAAACCATGCTAATCCATGTAGGCCCTAAACCTAATTGCGTTTTTAAAAACGGGGTTAGATAAGCGTAAAAAGTAACATGACCCGTTAACATGAGGACGCTGATTAACTGTGCGCTAATAAGTTTTGACCCTTTTAGCGAAAGCAACTGTTGACGTAGAGGTACGGTACGCTTCGGCGGAATTTCAGACAGAAAAAAGTACGCAATAAGCATCGCAATAAGAGTAAGAATTGAGATAAGAATGAATGGTGAGCGCCACCCGTACATATTTCCCAGCATAGTTCCGAGCGGTACCCCAAATACTAAGGAGCCGCTAATTCCCATATAAATCATGCCTATTGCCCGCGCCTTATAATTGTCCTTGACAATGCCTGTGGCAATAGTTAGAGACAACACTACTATTAATGAGCAACTTGCAGCAGATAAAATTCTTGCAAACAGTAGGGTTGAATAGTTTGGGCTAACCGATGAGATAACATTTCCAATAAAGAAAACAAATAAGGTAAGTATATATAGCTTTTTCCGTTCCACTTTGGAAGTTACCGCTAATAATATTGGTGCAGACAGGGCAAAAACAACTGAAAATACTGTAATCAGCTGTCCCGTCATGCTTATTGGAACCTGCAAGTCTTTTGAAATAACATCCATTATTCCTCCAACAATCAATTCCACCATACCAACAACAAAAGATGTAATCGCCAAGATGTATACTCTAAAATCCATATGAATTCTTCCTTTCCAGCCTTTACAAAAGGTTACTACTATGATAGTATACTAAAAGAAGTTAAAAAAACAAGGATGCATCCTTCAGTGCTGGCACACTCCTTCTCATTAACGGAGGATATACAGTTCAATAAGGCAATCACAATAAAAACCCCTTAAAATCAGCTATACTTTACGCTGGTTTTAAGGGGTTTTCTTTTCACTGTCCATGGGAATTAGCGTGATTTTTCTCGATTATATCCATGCTCTCCAAACGGCTGAAGCTTATTTAGCCATTTTTCTTCAAGCTTTTCCAATTCGTATTTTGCATCGAAGTATCCGTCTTCTTTCACTTTTAACGTTTCCAACACTTCAAAAGTAAAAGCTTCTTCTCCAAATTCATTCCATTCCTTTTGCAGCAATTTGTTTGTATGAGAACCCATTTTCAATTGGAACTGTTTTCCGTTTATTGTCTTCAGATTCATGCTGCTTTCTATATAAATCTTCTGGTTTTTGTTATTTTTAATTTGATAAACCCCTGCCTGCGTTTTTGTTTCTTTATATAGCTGCTTTAATTCTTTTTTTCGGTCCATCTTTTTTTCCTCTTTTCTCACAAATTAAATCCCTGAAATTAAATATCAAACAAATCAAAAATCCGTTTGTTTTTTTAAAGACAATTTAACATTTTATCTATCTTTTTGTCAAGGCAGCTAATACCCTTTCTTATCTTATAAAAAAACCGCCCATTGGCGGCTTCTTGAATTCCTTTAACATTCACGGTTGATTCATCCGTTTCTTTTTCATTCCTGGATTTTTCCACGCTTTCTCCCTTTTGTGAACATAATAACCAAGAAATATAAAGCAGCGCTTATGCCAGCTATAACAATCACAGCTTGTACGTATGGACTGGCTGCTTCACTTATATTTCTCCAATTATCCCCAAATTTATCTCCTAAATAAATGAAAAATATCGACCACGGAAGGATAGCCAGCATGGTATATACAATGAACTTTTTAAAGCCCATTTTTGAAATTCCAGCTGGTATGGATATAGCATGCCTCACAATTGGAATAAAACGGGCTGTAAAAATAACGCCAGCTCCATATTTTGCAAACCATGACTCAGCTACATCAATATGCCTCTTGCTAATCAATAAGTATTTTCCGTATGTCTTAAGAAATGGCCTCCCTCCATAGCATCCTATCCAGTAAAGAAAACATTGAGCAAGCGTACCGCCAATCATGCCTGCCATAACGGCTCCCATAAAGCTGATTTTCTCCTGTGATACAAGATATCCCCCATATGCCAGTACAATCTCGCTGGGGATAACTTCTACCATTAATCCTAACATAATACCTACATATCCCAGATTTGCGAGTGATAGCAAAAAGGCAGCAGCAAATTCCTTCATTGTTTTTCCCTCGTAGCAACACTTGCTTGTTGATTGCTCCGGGTACGATGTAGAGGAAGAATGCGCTGTTCAAGTCTTTCGTATAAAATCATTCCTTGATGCAAAAAACGAGTGCCCATTCTCCATTTTGGAAGCCATATATGAATAGCCTTTGCTGTAAACACACCAAGCAATATACCTGCCAATACATCACCAGGGTAATGTACGCCTACCCAGACACGTGAAAAAGCGACGCCAAGCGCTAGCGCCAGCCATGCCCATCCCTCTCTTTTACGGCAAAACCAAATCGAGGCAGCAATAACGAAAGCACCTGTAGCATGATCACTTGGAAAAGAAGCGTTTGTAGCATGTGGAATTAATTGAATCACATGGTGCGCAACAAAAGGGCGATCCCGGTATAAAAAGTCTCCGAGCAATCCACTAATACCAAGCGCGACGCAAGCAGCCGTTAAAGATTGAATCACCATCCAACGATTTTGTTCTTTTCGAGTAAACCAATAAAAAATAATCCCTGCATAAAATACGTATTCGCCTTGCTGGGCAAAGAAGCGCATGACAGCATTCAAGGAAGGATAAACCGCAGCAAGATGATTAATGAATTGAAACAAATTATAGTCGAAATTTAGTAACGTCATTACTCATTTCCTCCGTATTGTGTTGGTAGACTGAATTCTGGACACGCAGAACCG
>NZ_KE952774.1 GCF_000466385.1 Aneurinibacillus aneurinilyticus ATCC 12856 | reverse complement strand
CCACTCTGGAGCATACTGGATAATCAACACCCTTGTTGTATCATACCCGTTTATTTTATTACTCTATGTGTGTTTGCTTATAAAAAATATATTGTGCTATAGTTATAAAAAAGGAGGGGTATAAGCATGAATGATTCCTATACAGTAAAACAGAATCTGACATCCTCAAGCAAAACCTTTCAAGGCCGAGTTCACCGGATAGCGATATATCTTCAAAGTAAAGTATTGGAGATTATCGATTCGAATGACTCGGCTTTTTATTTAATCTATTTCAAAAACAGTATACTTGGCGGCGGAGAGTTAGAAGAAATAACAGAGAAAACCTTTCTTCATAAAGCTTTTCGAGAAGGAATCGTATGTTATGCTTCCCATCCTCTTTTTCCGCTGTTACTTCCCAAGGGCCGTACAATCCACCTTCCCAAAACGAACGATATATTTACCCAATTACAGAATCATCTCTCGCTTTTAGAGGTTTCCCTTGCAGCTACCTGTATGGATAATTTCATCGAAAAACAGCAATTAGTTAGCATTATCCGGCAAATTTTTAATCATTTTAAACGAAACGGCCATTTTGCTAAAGCGTATCAGACAGCAAAAATATTACTTGCCTTCTCACCAGGTATAAGAGCCATACAGGAAATTATTCGGGCATCAGAGTTTGAAAAGTATCGGAAAATCGAACAACCACCTCTGCTCATGGAATTATTCTATTACCAAAATCGTACAGAACGAAAGTGCGAAATTTACCTCCACCAATTACTAAAACAGCAATCGCGTTCCCTCGAACGGCTCATCTTGTTTATCAACCTTTTTGAAATAAAACATGATTTTTATGATTTTCCGGATTTTCTTTCTTTGCTAAAGCACGAATTAAAGCCTACAGACCAGTATGCCGTTTTGAAATTTCTATGTGAATGTTCACCTGCCTATTCTCCACTAATCGAACAACTGATTCAAGAACAAATCAGTTTAAAACAATATCCCGAAGCATTGTCCTTCATCGTTAACCGGATTCCGCAGCTTTCTTCTACTCATTACGAGATAATCGAAAGAATTATAGAACATGTAGATACTTCGTATATTTTGCATTTACCAAATGTAAATCAAATTATTAATCACCTATATCTCACCGAGCCTGCAAAAAAAGAAGACCTTGTTCGCCGTCTGATCACCAATTTACTTAAAATTTATGAGCCTTCTAAAGTAAAAGAATGGTTACATCCAATAAGAGAAAATAATTCGTGTCTTCAAATATGTAGTGAAGTGGATGAACTGGAATCCCTATCCCGTAATCTAGATCAGCTCATGAAACTAGGAGAGCTGTATTATCAACTTGGATTAGTAGACCAATCCATTGAATGCTTTGCCTGGGAGATGGAGTTAAACCCTACTTTACTTGAACCTATACGTTGGCTAAGTAAATTATATGAAGAAAAAGGAATGAAAGAAGAGGCGGATAACTATAAAAAGCTTTCCATTCACATGGCGAAAAGAGCTTAGTAATGTGCTCAAGTGAAAAAGCTAATGTAGCAACAGACAAGGTTTCTCCTATGGCAGTCGTTCTTTGTTAATGTAGAGTGAAAAACAAATAGAAAAATCGGGAGTTCCACAGTTATTGTAACTGGCAGGCTCCCGATTTTTCTATTTATGCATGTTGCTCCTCCCGTTATATTGCAATCTTATTTGATTCCTCGGAGCTATTATTTTTCTCTTTTCGCATGAACAGCAACATAACAAAAGCGATTAGCAGCATCGCGCTTAAAAAGTACAAGCCGGCACTTGTGCTACCTGTAGTGTCCTTTAATATGCCGACAGCATAAGGGCCGACAAAACCGCCTAAATTTCCGATGGAGTTAATAACTGCAATACCTACAGCAGCTTTTGCCGGAGTCAGCATCATGGTTGGCAAGGCCCAGAACGGACCTTTAAAACAGTACATTCCTGCCAGCGAAACCGTTATCAAGAACATAGCCAAAAAAGGTTGAGCTGTCATGCCAGCGCCAATTAATGTTATAGCCGCAACAACGAGCGGAAGCGCTGAATGCATCCGTCTTTCTTCCATACGATCAGAACGGCGCGACCAGTAATTCATTGCGATCGAGGCGGCGATATACGGAATGGTAGCGATTAAACCAATTTGAGTGTTTATTAAATAGGTTGACAATCCTTTAATAATCTGCGGCATCCAGTATCCGACACCTAGAGTACCTGCAATATATACGAAATAAATCAAAGCGAGGTACCATACTTTGGAATCGGTAAGAGCTTCTTTGTGCCCATGACGCTTTTGATTTTCTTTTGTCTGTTCCTTTGCTTCTCTTTCTTTTTTCAATTCTGCAAGCAACCAGCTTTTCTCTTCTTTTGTAAGCCACTTCGCATCTTCCGGACGATCCGTTAAGTAGAAGAACGTTACGATCCCTAGAATAACAGCGGGCATCCCTTCGAGAACAAACATCCAACGCCATCCAGGCATGCCCATCCAATTAATGTTGTCCATAATCCATGTAGAAAAAGGAGCGCCAATGATATAGGAAGCGGCAATCGCAGTCATAAACATAGCAATCGTACTTGCCTGTTCCTTCGTCCTAAACCAATAAGTGATATATAAAATAACTGCCGGGAAAAATCCTGCTTCAGCCACCCCGAGCAAAAACCTTATAATATATAGTTGCATAGCATTCTGGGCAAATCCCGTAGACACGGAAATAATCCCCCAGGTGACAAGAATTCTTGTAATCCATACCCTTGCTCCGAACCGTTGCATCAAAATATTGCTTGGTACCTCAAAAAGAAAATAACCGATGAAGAAAATTCCCGTAGCAATTCCGAACACCTGGCTTGTTAACCCCAGTGCTTCATTCATTTCCAAAGCGGCATATCCTATGTTCGCCCTGTCTAGATACGAGATAATGTACAGGACGAAAAGAAATGGAACAATTCGTCTTGTGACTTTCCGTACCGTTCGTTTCTCCAAAGTTGCTGTAGCGTTGTTCACAGTGATTCCTCCCTCTTAAAGATGACAGACAAGCATGTAGAATGGCTGAATGGTAAAACGTTTTCAAAAATGCCATAGCTATCTTTTTGAAAAAAACAAGCTTCAAACACAAACACAAAATGAATATTTGTAATACAAATTTCGTTATTTTCTTGTTTTTTTCGATTTTAATGTTTATTATAAAAACAACAAAACTCATTGTAAACAGGAAAAATGAAATTTTCGATAATTAATAATGAAATGATTTGTAATACAAATTGTATTCGATACGTACACAAAAGGATGTGAGGAGTAATATGTCCAAAAAAGAAAAGATGTCGCAAATCATATCCCGCGAGTTACTAACGATGATTGAAACCGGTCAGCTCTCACCAGGAGCCAAATTGCCGACAGAGATGGAATTAGCCGCCCGTTTTGGCGTAAGCAGAATTCCTATCCGCGAGGCATTAAGCGTATTGAGGGCTGCCGGTGTCATCTCCTCTCGTCAAGGAGGAGGGAGCTATGTAGAAGAGACGGCAGGATCGGCTTTATTGCAGCGCATTCGAATCGAAAGCGATGATGTAGAAGGGATCAAGCATTTATTTGAGATGAGAAAAATCCTGGAGCCTGAAGCAGCATATTTAGCTGCACTTAGACGTACGCCTGAACAATTAGAGCGAATGAAGCAAGTATTGAAGCTGCTGGAAAATGAATCTGTTGACCAGGGAAAAAGCGGAATGAAGGCAGACATAGAGTTTCACCGTGCGATTATTTTAGCCACACAGAATCCTATTATGATTCAAATGCTTGAAAGCTTATCCTCACTTTATGAAAGGGCGTTGAAAATTACTCTCCAGCCTAATACAGAATTAGAGCGAAAGCGTAAAGCTGTCTATAAAGAGCACCAGAACATTCTACTGGCAATCGAAGCGGAAGAGCCGGAATTGGCTAAAATTCAATGTACGATCCATTTGAAGAATGCGGAGAAGAAACTAAGCCTGTTTTTAAAAGATTATCCAATATAGTTGAACGGAAAGAGAGAGGATTATATGAAAGCGATGACATCTGCTCATATTGAAGAGATTATGTCCATTGTAAAGACCGGTAGAGTTTTGACTGATGAAAGCGATCGTTTCAGCTATTCGTTTGACGGTTCCTTCGGTACATACCTGCCTGATGCGGTTATTCAGACCAAAAGCGTGGAAGAATTAGCCGCATTGGTCAAGTTTGCCAACCGGGAGAGAATTCCTGTCTATCCGCGCGGCCAGTCTACTTGTTTAAGCGGAGGACCACTTCCTGTTAAAGGTGGCATGGTATTCGATTTATCCGTGATGAACGATTTGCTTGAAATTAGTGAAGAAGATTTGGTTGCTATTGTTTCTCCAGGGGTATTGACAGCAGATATTCATAAAGCAGCCGAAAAAAAAGGGTTGCTGTATCCCCCTGATCCGAACAGTTCACACGTGTCTACTATCGGTGGCAATATGGCCGAGAACTCTGGAGGTCCTCGTGGATTAAAATACGGGGTGACGAAGGATTATGTTATCGGTCTGGAGTTGATTACCCCTGAGGGAGATATTATCAAAACCGGGGGACGTACAGTAAAAAATGTAACAGGTTACGATTTAACGAAACTAATCGTTGGATCAGAAGGCACACTTGGCATTATTACGAAGGCAGTGCTGCGTCTTCTCCCGAAGCCACCTGCTTCAGAGACGGTTATGGCTGTGTTTGATAGTCTTATTGATGCGGGAAGCGCGATTTCGAAAATCTTATCTGCTGGCATTTTACCGGCCAAAATGGAGTTAATGGATCAGGCCTCCATTGTAGCAGTTGAGAATTATGAACCGTTAGGGTTGCCTGTGGACGCAGCGGCGATTATTTTGCTTGAATTGGATGGACACCCTGCTGCATTGAAAGATGAAGTGAAACAAGCTGCCGATTTATGTAAGTCTGTGGGAGCACGTGATATTCGCATTCCGCAAAACGTGGCCGAGAAAGCAGAGGTGTGGAAGGCGCGTAAGCTCGTATCTCCAGCTATTGTGCGCATCAAACCGACGAAAATTTCGGAAGATGCTACCGTGCCGCGCAGTAAAATTCCACAAATGTGTGCCAGACTTCAGCAAATTCGAGATAAATATAATGTTCATCTTGTCGTATTTGGCCATGCGGGCGATGGCAACCTTCATCCGAACATTATTTGCGATAAGAGCGACAAAGAAGAGATGCAGCGTGTAGAACAGGCGGTTGCCGAAATCTTCACGGCAGCGGTTGAGCTTGGCGGAACACTATCCGGCGAACATGGAATCGGAACGATGAAAGCTCCGTTTATGGAAATGGAACTGGGAGCGATTGGCCTGGATATGATGAAACGCATCAAAGAAGTGTGGGATCCGAACAACATTATGAATCCGGGTAAAATTTTCCCGGAACCGGGACAAAAATTGGAGTTGAGCTAATATGAGTCATTCCCTTGAACAATTACAGAAAGAGTTCCTGTATGAAAAAACGAACAGTTGCGTACAATGCGGCTATTGCCTTCCTGTATGTCCGACATACGCTACGATGGGAAAAGAAACGCATTCTCCACGGGGGCGGATTAATCTGGTGAAGATGGTTGGCGAAGGAAAAATTAAGGATGTATCGGTTCTAGAAGAACCGCTTGATTTATGTCTTGGCTGCCGTGCTTGCGAGACAGCCTGTCCAACCGGGGTGGAGTATGGTTCTATTCTTGAAGCTGCACGGGCTGCGCTTGTTAAACGCAAGAAATTTTCCGCTCCCGTTCGTTTGCTTCGAAAGACAATGTTTAAAAAAGTCTTCCCAAGCAACCGGATAATGAAGCTTACCGGTAATGCGCTTTGGCTCTATCAGAAGAGCGGAATGCAAAAAGTAGTTCAATCGACTGGAATCATAAAGAAGTTGCCGTATCATCTGGGTGATTTTGAAGCGATCACTCCTCCTGCCGCTTCACCGGCGGAACGCAAACAAACCCCTGTCACGATAGGGGCAAAAGGAAAAAAGAAGTACACGGTTGCGTTTTTTACGGGATGTATTATGGATGCGATGTTTCATCGGATAAACCGATTGTCTATACTATTGCTTGCAGAAGCGGGCTGTGATGTAATTGTCGTCCCAAACCAGACATGTTGCGGTGCATTGCATGCGCACTCCGGGGAAATGGAGGAAGCAAAGCATCTTGCCAAACAAAATATCATCGCATTTGAAAAAGCTAATGCAGACTTCATTGTTAATAATGCGGGAGGATGCGGTGCGATGTTATATGAATATGGGCACTTGCTTGCAGACGATAAGGAGTGGGCTGACAGGGCCGCAGCGTTCTCTACAAAATCAAGGGACATTAGCCAGGTACTCGTAGCGTGCGGCGGTATGCCTGATTTGCAACCGCGTTCAGGTGAACGGGTAACATATCAACGTTCCTGCCATATGACTAATGTCCAGAAAGTTGTTACAGAGCCTTTAGAACTTCTCACAAGCATACCGGGAATCGAGTTCGTAGAAATGAAAGATGCGAACATGTGCTGTGGATCGGCGGGAATTTATAATATTGTTCATTATGAGGAATCAATGGATATACTTGATGAGAAGATGGAGCATACAAAAGCGACTGGAGCTTCGACAGTGATTACGACCAATCCAGGGTGCTTGCTGCAAATGAAACTGGGCATTCAACGTGAGAATTTATCCGATTCTGTACGTGCGCTGCATCTTATCGAGTATTTAGCTGAGGCAGCAGGGATTTCTTGAATATCCGATAAAAAGGTAAAGCCGATCCTTCCTTGACATGAAGGAAATCGGCTTTTTCGGTAATGCAGAAAAACAGGCAAAACGATCAGAGCATGAGTACTTGAATGCTTACGGTGAAACGGTAAAGTGGCAGCTTGTAAGTGTTTTGCACGCTTTTGAGCTTGATGATGATGAATGGGAAAATGGAACTGAACTTTATTCGAGGTTTATACATGCTAAAAGGGAGGATGATGTGAAACACATTATTGCCCGATACTATCCTGAAGCCGTAGAGGAATAAGAAAAAGTCCCGGTTAGAGGACTTTTTCTGCATGTATAGAAATCCACATCCTTGATAGAAATCACTTGATGTAGTAACAAAAGTTCAGATGGTTGGAAGGAGGGAAGTTGGAAAAAAGAAGAGGGTGGATGCGCCCTCCCCTCTTTTCTTACCTTCCACCACAAAAATGTGTCGATTGGAATCATATTTTTGGAAAAGTCGTATCCAGAAAGTGTAGCGATAAACGCTAGAATTAGAAACATCTCCGGAATAGAGCAAAAGAAAGAGACAAAAAACTCTAAATTTTTTACTCCTCTAAGAATTTAACTTCGACATTGTATGCTGCTTTCCCGCTAAATTTAGTAAAAAATAAAATTATGAAAAATTGTAAATTTTTATGTTTATATTTATAGCTATAAGTTCCTATAATAGAATATGAAATCCACACCTGTTGATTATCCATATATCGGAAAAAACAAGATGCACGCTCCACTCTGGATCGTACTAGATAATCAACACTCTTGTATGAAATTTTCTTTTTCTGCTTCCATCTACGACGAATGCCTAAATATTACAGCAGATTACTATAGTAAAAAGACGAATGTAGGTGTAAAAGGTTGAAAAGAAAAGAGAGGCTTTTGTACCAGATTGAAGAAGCAAGGACAGAGTTAAATAGCCTCGCTAAAACGAAAGCGTTAACCGAGCCACAAGTATTAAAAGTGAGCAGAAAACTCGACATTTTATTAAATGAGTATAACCGCTATGTAAAGGAGGATAGGGGTAGAACATAGCCTATCTTCCTTTTTTTATCCGCTATTATCTAAATGTCATTTGACATTTTAACATGGCTAACAGGATATGAGGTAGGAATTGAAGAGAAATGCAAAAAAAATTTAACTATAAATAATATGGAGAAAATAAAGAAAGTAAAATTGGTAATTGACTTACATAATTACACGGTATATTTTTAATAAGGAATTTTATGGGCTATTTGAAGCAGGTAGAAAGTTTAATTGAATAGACAAGGGGTTAGCAAACCGATGAGAAAAAATCAGCATCATAGAGAAGTAAGATGGGGAGTCAGAGCGAGGTTAAACATTGCTTTTGCTATTATTTTGCTTGTACCGAGTCTTTTTATAGGTTATTTTTCGTATCAAACAGCACAAAAGAATGTAGAGAGGCAGTTGAATGAAGCAGCTAATGAGAGTGTTCGTTTATTGAATCATACAATCAATCAGATGTTGCGGGCGAAAAAACAGGAAGTAGAATTTCTAGCCGGGTACATCCAGGCAAGTGCGATTAAAGATGGAAATGATCCGGTCATACGAACGATGATAGCAAAATTTCAAGAAACACAGCCAATGCTTGAACGTACGTATATTGGTACAGAAACAGGCATATTTATTAAGTGGCCAATGACCCAGATGGTGAAGGGATATGATCCAAGACAGCGTCCATGGTATAAAGATGCCGTAAGACAACCTGGGAAAACCATTATTACTAGTCCATACATCGCCGCTTCTTCGAAAAATATGGTCGTAACCATTGCTAGAATGACGAAGGATGGAAAAGGTGTTGTCGGTATGGATGTAAGTCTGGAAAAGCTAGCAGACATTACACGGCAATTGAAAATTGGCCAGCATGGATATGCTTTTATTACGGATAAGGAAGGCAGCGTTATTGTTCATCCGCTCTATGAATCAGGCAAAAAATTAAGTGATGCTGCATGGATGCAGCCTGTACTTCAGGCTGCATCTGGAGAAACAGAGGTCACAGTGGAAGGTGAAGAGAGAGAACTTGTGCATGTGACCAATGAGAACACCGGATGGAAAATCGGCGGGAGCATGCTGAAGCAGGAGGCGGTACAGGCTGCAAACCCGGTGTTGTATACGACAATTGTTGTTATTTTAATTACGACCATAGTAGGGGCTATTTTTGTGTATATTCTTGTTTCTTCTATGACGTCGCGCTTGAAGAGATTGATGACCGGGGCCGATAAAATCAAAGAAGGCGACTTGCGTGAACATATTCAGGCAAAAACAGATGATGAATTCGGACGATTAAGCCATAGTTTTAACCAAATGAATGAGTCACTACGTGATGTTGTTACACATATGAACGATACAGCAGAACACCTGGCTGCTTCCTCCGAAGAACTGAGTGCCAGCTCCGATCAGACGAAAGCTGCGAGCCAGCGTATTACCGATATCGTTCATCGGGTAGTAACAGAATATAAAAGTCAGGAAGAGAAAGTAGCAATCACATCGGATACAGTGAAGGAAATGGCTGCAGCAGTACAGCATATCACCGTTTATGCGGGCAACGTTTCAAACTCGGCGGTACGTACAAGTGAACTATCCGGGGAAGGAAGACAAGCTATTGAGACAGTATCGCAAAAAATGCATAAAATTTATGAAACAGTGCGGCAACTTGATGAGAAGATGGCAGTGTTAGATAATCGCTCACGTGAAATAGGAAGCATTGTTGCCTTTATTAATGAAATTTCTGAACAGACTAATTTGTTGTCGTTGAATGCAGCAATTGAAGCGGCACGAGCAGGCGAACATGGACGGGGGTTTGCTGTAGTAGCGGATGAAGTGCGCAAACTGGCAAGCCAGACAGGTGAAGCCTCCCACCGAATTGCTCAAGAAATCTACAACATTCAGCAGGAAATTCAAGATACAGTGAAAGCGATGAAACAAGGAGCTATAGAAGTAGAGGACGGTATTCATACGGTTGCTTTTGCAGGGGAATCATTTACCGAAATTGCTAGGGCAATCCAAGAAGTTACAGCTCAAATGCAGGAGATTTCGGCATCTTCCGAACAAATGGCTGCAAGCACGGAAGACGTTGTGACAGCGATAAATTATATTGCAGACATTACAGTTGAAAATAACCGTAGTCTCCAGAACATTTCACAAGCGACGGATGAACAGCTATCGTCCATGGAGGAGATTTCCACATCCTCTCATTCTCTGGCACATCTTGCCGCTCAAATGCAGCAGCAATTACGACGCTTTAAACTGTAAGTCTTATTATGGATGAAAATGCCCGCCAAAAGGAAAAAAATCCAGGGCGGGTATTTTCGTCTATTTCAGCACATAGATTTTTACGTTCTGTACACCAAACTTGTTTACATGCGCTGGCGAGCCTGGTACAAAGATGTCGATTCGATTATTTTTAATCGCGCCTCCGATATCGGTTGCCTGTGCTACCATGCCACCCTCAGGCAATCCGGGGAACGAGTAACCGGTAATATACACTTTGCTTCCTAATGGTATGACATCAGGATCCACTGCAATGGTTCCTACCTTCAACTCATTGCCGTAGTAGTCTATACCAGTATAGCCGCCATTTTCTTCAGGAGCAGCGGAGTATGCGGTTGCTCTTGAAGAAAGCGTACGTTTATAGGTCAGCTTTTTGCCGTCCACTGTTTTTACAACTGAAGTAGATGGAGCTTTGGTGGATGTGTTGTCCATTTTTGTTTTTGGTTTTGCCACTTTTGTTTTTTGTGGCAACACGAGTACAGTTCCACCCTGAATGTTGCTCGAATTTACATTCGGGTTGGTGCTTTGTAATTCTTTTACTGGAATATTTACTTTTTTGGAAATATCCTGAAGCGACTCACCCTCTACCACGGTATACGTCTCCGGCATACGTAATTTCGTTCCGATATGTAAATTTTTCGGATCGATTGCCGGATTCATTTTTTGTACAGCTGCAAACGGTAGCTTATGATTTTTCTCTACTTTCCACAGCGTGTCGTTTTCTTTTACCGTATATGCTTCGGCAGCTGAAGCACTGGCGGCAGTACCCATACATGCTGTTAAAGTAAGTAAACCAGTAAGAATACTTTTTTTCATGTTGAAAATCCCCTCTCCTGATAGCCTACAGGGTTAGTTGTCGGGTTCGGATTCAGGAGGTTACCCTATGTATACGGCGAACCGTACGCAATTCACCCCAAAAAAATATCCCCTGCACTTCATAATGAAGTCTTGGCTTTTTGATTCTCGGACATCATAACATAAAAACGAAATAAGAAACGCTGGTAATTATAAGTGAGTGCTTGATTATTTTTTCTGCTCATGTAAAAGCTGGGAAAGTGTTACAAAACGATACCCTTGTTTTGAAAGGATAGTTAGTACCTTGTCGACGGCTTCTATCGTCTGTGACTGATCGAGGCCGGAGTCATGAAATAAGACGATATCACCCGGTCTAGCTCCGCTGGTAACTTTACTAACAATATAGGCGGTGCCTGGATGTGTCCAATCACGTGAATCCTGATGATAGGACCAGATCGCGATTGGATGCTTCTGACGTTCTGAACTGCGCAAGACTGCATACGTAATCTCTCCACCGGGTGGACGGAAGAAACGAGGATATGTTCCTGTTAAGGAATGAACAATTTGATCGGTTTTGCGGATTTCTTCTTGTAATTGTTCAGCGGTGATGTGTTTCATATGCGGGTGTGTAAAAGTATGATTACCGATCTCGTGACCGCGTCGATGAATTTGACGAATAACCGGCGCATACCATTTTGCACGCTCACCTACTACGAAGAAAGTCGCTTTAGCTTTGTGTTTATCTAATATTTTTAGTACCCGTCTTGTGTATACGGGATGAGGACCGTCGTCGAACGTTAGAGCGATTAGCTTTTTCTTCGTATTGACATGGTAGAGCGGTTCAGCATGACCATAAGTTCTTCCAGCTGTTGGTATAGATGAACCGGAAGCTGTACAGAACAGAAGAACGAAGCAGAACACAGTGACGAAAAGAAGAAGATAACGCTTATTTGTAAACATAAGTTTCACCAGCCATTTAGAAGTGGTCGTTTGACTTCTGTGTGGAAAAAGGGCGAGCGGCGACACCCGCGAGTTTTTTTATTTTTGGCGATTTTGGATTCTGTATACTCCCTAATGCTTCTTTTCCATCAAGAATATTTATCCATCAGAGGCACAATACTAAAACGAACATGATACTTGATGAGAGGAGCAGGGAGCGGTGGATAATTTACAATTAGCCCGGGCAATGTTCGGAACGACGATGGGATTTCATATTATTTTTGCGACGCTTGGAGTAGGCTTACCGCTAATGATTCTGGGAGCGGAGATTCTATATCATTGGAAAAAAGACAGGGATTATCATATCATGGCCCAGCGATGGACCAAAGGGTTTGCTGTGTTATTGGGAGTGGCTATCCCTTCCGGAACAATCGCAGGTGTGCAGCTATCCTTACTATGGCCAGGATTTATGGAGGTGGTAGGTAAAGTTATTGCCCTGCCATTTCAGATCGAAATTTTTGCTTTTTTACTAGAAGCGCTATTCATGTCCATTTATGTATATGCTGCGGATCGCCTTTCTCCCGGAATGCGCATTCTCAGCGTTAGTCTGGTTGCACTTGGAGCGTTGGCATCGGCTGTATTGATTACGAATGTGCATGCATTTGAAGGCACACCGGCAGGATTTCGAATCGAGAATGGCCAGGTAGTTGATGTGGACCCATGGGCGGGTTTTTTTAACCCTAGCTTCGCTGTGACAGCGGTTCATGTTGGACTGTCTGCATATATGACAGGCGCTTTCGCTATCGCTTCCGTGGCGGCGTATAAAATGCTGAAACATCGGAGAGGAGATAGAGAGTTCGCTTTTCATCGCAAAGCGTTAATGATGTCGCTGGCAATCGGAGGATTGTTTTCGCTAGGTACTGCGCTGAATGGTCATGAGTCTGCGCAGGCTCTTCACGAGCATCAGCCGGAAAAGCTGGCTGCAGCGGAAGGGCTATTTGAGACGCAGGCGTATGCACCATTGGCGATTGGCGGTTTTACGGATGAGGCGACGCAAAGCGTTAAATATGGAATTGAAGTTCCGTGGGCATTGAGCTTTTTGGCGGGCAACCGATTTGATGAAGTAGTGAAGGGACTCAATGATTTTCCTCGTGAATATTGGCCTCCGCTGTATATACATACCTTGTTTAATGGGATGGTTGGCATTGGATCACTTTTGATTTTGCTGTCGATTGCCGGTTTTGTCTGGCGTCACCTGATGAAGCGTGAAGGATTCCCACGCTGGCTTATGTGGCTTTTCATTGCGTCGGGTCCACTGGCGATGATAGGGATTGAATTCGGCTGGATTTTTGCTTGCACCGGACGCCAGCCATGGGTACTATACCGAACGATGCTGACTGCTGATTCAGTCACGCAATCAGAAAATATCGGTCTGTTGTTCGTATTGTTTGTCAGCATTTATTTGCTGCTCGGAATCGCAACCGTGGTCGTGTTGCGTCACTATTTCAAGCGGCATCCACTGAAGAAGGAGCTGGATAAGGGAGGGACGTTTGGTTCATGAGTAATGAATTGATTGCGATTGCTATGCTATGGCTATTTGTTTTTGTATATTCGGTAGCGGCCTCCATTGATTTCGGTACCGGATTCTGGTCGATGATATACCGCAATCATGAACAGAGCAGAGCAACAAATATCGCCAACCGATATTTGTCGCCTTCCTGGGAGGTAACTAACGTATTTATCGTTTTGATTGTCATCGGATTGGTTTGCTTTTTTCCCGGCGCTACATTTACACTTGGTACGGTGCTGCTTATTCCCGGCAGTTTGATTTTACTTTTGCTGTCCATTCGTAGTGCGTTCCTTGTATATTCTCATTCCGTAGAAGGGTATGAGAAGCAATTAACTATTGTCTCAGGGATCAGCGGTCTGCTTATCCCGGCACTTCTTATTCTTGTGCTTCCGATTACGCAAGGCGGATTTATTGGTATGGAGAAGGGGCATGAAGAGCTGCTGCTTGGTAAATTGCTGACAAGTGCCAGCGGCCTTTCATTCGCAGCTTTTGCTATTAGCAGTACCTTCTTTCTCTCATCGCTTTTGCTCGCAGATTATTCGCGGGTTGCAAATGAACCCGAGGCGTACCGGCTATATCGGCGTGATGCTATCTTGAATGGTCCACTATCTTTTTTTATTGCGTTGGCACTCGTTGCCTCTATGAAAGGTGAGGCTCCATGGCTGTATACCAACTTGCTTGGGGAACTGAACGTGCTATTAGTGTCTGCGGCGGCTTTTTTTATCGGATATACGGCATTATGGTGGCCGGGAGGACCGCGCTCGAAGCTTTTAGGAAGACCACGCATCGCCGTGGTTTGTATTGTCATACAGTATCTGCTTGCCAGTTATGCATACGGCAAGGCGCACCTACCTTATATTGTGTATCCACATGTTACCATTGAATCAGCTTTCACCCATCCGAATACATTTCGTGCGCTGTTCGTGTCATATATTGTTGGATTCGCGCTTTTAACGCCGGGCTTTATTTTTTTCTGGCGGATGTTTATGAAAGACAAGAGATACTTACGTCAATCATAACTGTACAGAAGGCCGGTACAGAGCCTTTCTCCATGATAGAAAGGTTCTGTTTCTTTTCGATATACATAAGTTTCAATAAGAAACATTTTGTTTCCTATAGCTATAGAAAACAAAGCAAATAACTTTAAAACGGGTGAATACTAGCTGTTTTATAGCAGGTACAATTTTTGCAATAGTTTAAATATACAGTTAAAATGTGTGACCAGTACTTTATTTTCTAGAGGTGAGGGAATGAGCACGACAATTGGAAACGTAATTGAGTGGGCGGCACGGAATTACCCGGAGAAAACGGGGCTGGTGTATCGACGAAAAAACCAGAGTTGGACATTTCGAGAGTTGGATGAGAAGGTAAATCGGTTCGCTGATTCTCTTAAGCGTAGGGGAGTACGGAAGGGAGATGTAGTATCTGTTTTTCTTTACAATACAAGCGAATTTGTCATTACGTTATTTGCTGCGGCAAAGCTGGGAGCTATTTTCAATCCAATTAACTATCGGTTGACCGCATATGAGCTTCAGTACATTCTGAATGATGCAAACAGTCAAGTGCTTGTATACGAGGCAGCGCTTGTGGAGGTAGTAAAGCAGGCTCGCAAGCTAGGAACGCACGTAGCTCGATTTATCTTTGTTGATGAAGCGGTACCGGATGGAGATGATTGCTTCTACGAGTTGGCAGCACAAGGAGAAAACCAGCGACCACATGTCCATGTAACGGAAGATGATCTGTATATTATGATGTATACGAGCGGTACGACCGGCCATCCAAAAGGAGTACTGCATAAGCATCGTGACATGGTACACCACAATTTTTTGATGATGCAGTGTATGGGATTGAATAAAAATGACGTTGGACTTTCGGCGGCACCGCTGAATCATACGGCTGAATTGCACACCTCTTTTCTGCCGCGTGTTCATGTAGGAGCTACTAATGTGCTGCTCCACTCTTTTTGTGCGGGGGAAGTGCTGAAAACAATTGAACACGAGAAGATTACCCATTTGTTTGCTGCACCTACCATGGTCAATATGCTGTTGAATGATGTAGGCTTTGACACGTATGATTTATCTTCACTGCGGCTGCTCGGATATGGGGGCGCATCGATGCCTCCTGTGCTTATTCGTCAATTCCAACAAAAAGTCGGCGCAGACCTGGTGCAGATGTACGGTACGACGGAGATGGGCCCGGTTATGACGGTTTTATACACGGATGAACAGTTGGAACGGGCCGGATCGGCAGGTAAAGCCATTCTCACACACGAAGTAAAAATCGCTCATCTGAGAGAAGATGGGAGTCCTTCTCATCCGGATGATGAATGTACCGTAGGAGAAGTGGGCGAAATTATTGTCAAAGGTCCATGTATGATGCAGGAGTATTATCAACGGCCAGAAGCGACAGAAAAAGCGCTGGCATATGGCTGGTACCATACAGGTGATATGGCCTCATACGATGAAGACGGCTACATCTGGATTCATGATCGGCTTGATCATATGATTGTTTCGGGTGCAGAGAATGTGTACCCTAGGGAAGTAGAAGACAGGCTTGTTGAACATCCTGAAATTCTGGAGGCAGCCGTAGTCGGTAAGCCTGATCCGACATGGGGACACATTGTTGTCGCATATATCGTCGTTAAACGGGGAAGTACAGCAACCGCAGAGAAACTGGACCAGTTTCTTCTGGACGGTGGACAGCTCGCAAAGTATAAGAGACCGCGTGAATATCATTTTGTAGAGGCATTACCGAAGACACCAAGCGGTAAAATTCAGAAATTCGTAATTGAAAAGCAATGGAAAGAAGTGCAATAAAATAAAAAGAATATAGAGCGGAGGCAAAGAAGCGATGCGGGGATATTTCGGAAAGAAGCGTGAGCATGGAGCTGAACAACCGGCAACATTAGGTAGTTTAAAGCTAAGGCTACCATTTGTTCACTATGGTTTGGAGTTTCCGGACTGGATTCAAGGCGCGATTCTTTGTGTAGTACCGATGGGCATCACAGCGGTGATGATGGATACGCTGGGCATACCATTTGAGTTAGCCATTGCTTTTGTGATTATCAACAATTTTATGTATTTGCTTCATACGCATTTTGGTGATCCGGCTATTGCGGGATGGATTACGGCCGGTATTCCACTGTATGTCAGTTTTTTAAACGGATTTCCAGCAGGGGAAGAGCGTATTCAGGCGCTTATTGCTCTTCAGCTAATGGTTGCGCTTATCTTTTTTGTGATGGGGATATGTAAAGGGGCGGACGTTTTGGTTAAACGGGTCCCTGTATCTTTGAAAGCAGGAATTTTGCTAGGAGCGGCTATGGCTGCGATTCTTGGTGAATTTGCAGCAACAGGTCGCGTATGGAAAATGCCGGTTACGATCCTAATCGGGGCGGCACTCGGCTTTTTTATGATGTTCTCTACATCCGCCGGGCCTTTACGCCAGAAATATGGTTTATTCCGTTATATTGCCCAGTTCGGTATCGCAGTACCGTTTACCCTGGCATATGGCTTCGGTATTCTTATTGGAGAAGTTAGCCTTCCTGTATTAAATTGGAGCTTTGTGGCATTACCTATTGGGGCGGAGCGGCAGGCATTTTCTGGGGGATGAGCATCGCTCTCTTGCTGGGACCGATTGTTTCCTTGTTTCAGCCAGGTATCCATATTGGCATGGCGCTTACCATGCTTATTCAAGGTTATTTATGCGGATACCTGGCATTGGAAATTCTCAAGGATGAAGGAAATTTACAGAAAGGCATTGCTGTGCTTGTCGGCGCTGTTCTTGCTACAAAAGGGGCTGCGTGGGGGCTTGGTATCGGAATCGTCCTTTGGTTATTATTGGAGAAGGATTGGATGACTGCAGGTCGGTCCATGTCGGAGGTCGTTATTGTCTCTGAGGATTCCACACAAGCGAAAAAAGCGGAATAAAATGGAGAAAGCCTTGGGTTGCCGTTAGGACTCCCAAGGCTTTTTTATACATAGGCAATAATCAGGCTAGTTGCTAAAAAACTCATGCTTTACTTTAGCGTGGTGTTTCCAGCCAAGCGTTTTTGCTATTGATTAAAGCTTGCAGGTCAGGGTCTTCATGGCCGTTTACTCTCAAAAGCAAGTACTGAGAAAAGACGAGGTCGTCCCGGGTCAGGTAAGCATAATCTGAATACGGATGCGGCGTCAAATCCGGATACATCGCGTAATACAAATTTTGATCAGGCATAATCCATTGTGCACGGGTAGCCTGAATGCCTGCAAGCAAACGGTTCCCCAACAGTTTTTTACTTTCATCGCCATTATACAAATATACCTCGTAAAGATAATTCATAGTAGCTACCAGATGATTAAGGGACGTATGTGATGGCTTGCTTCCTTCTGCTCCTACATAATCAGGTACGAAGAGACCATCTGTTCCTACTTTCATTCCGTAACGTGCAGCATAGTCCATAAGATACGCATCCCATTTGTCTAACGCCTTTTTTATGACTGGATCGGGCATGACCCAATAGTAGTGCAGCAGGAAAGTCGCATTGTCGATGTTGCGTCGGTTGTCCATATAGCGATAACCGATCCCGTATGATTGATGCAGCCACTCTGACCGCGGATATGTTTCCCAATATCCGCTATTTGTTTGCGTTTGAACAGCTGTATAGGCGAGGTGGGAAGCAATGTTTTTGAACCATACGCCGTTCTCTGCCTCAGATAGAAACGCGAGTGAGCGAAGTCCGTCGATATTGGCCGGATTCCGGTAAAAGCTGCCCGGCTCATACGGTCTGTACGTACTTTCATTTGCATAGTAGACACCATCTTCTCGTAGCTTTTTATCGATTTCAAATTCGAGCTGAGCCGCTTTCGTTTCGGCCTGCTGATTTTCCCAGCGAATGAGCGGTTGATCCGACAGCATACCCCATGTCACAGATTCAGTGCCAGCTCCTGCATTCATCGTGAGCAGGAACGCATGACCTGAATCGTTCTGCGTGTGCGTTGTTGCTGTGTTTGCCTGCGGGATTTCTTTATATACCGTATTGCCGAGCGGTTTGTATGCTTCTGCTTTGCCGATTCGGTAGAACAATTTGCTTCCGTCTACATAGATCGAAGATGCGTAGGAATCAGAGGCATCCATGAATTTTTTCCAGCTTTTCTCATTGCCAGCCACGAGAGAAGCGGTTTGCTCTATTGCAGGATCAAGTGCGGTAACCCGAAGCTGCACAGGCTCAGCTTTGCCGGAATTCGCATGGCGAACAAAGTAAAGGAGGCTCCCGTTTTTTAACTTGACAAATGTAAGGTCGAAATTGCGACCGTCTTTTTTATATTGATAATATGTATATGTCGCATGCTCATATTTTGTTGTTTTAACAACTGGGCGAACCGATTCCACCCATCCTTTTGCTTCTATTTGATATTCCGGCAGCCCGTCATTATTTATATCCACTGTGTGAAGAACGGGAGCAGGACCCGTAGCTGCAGTCGCAGCCGCAGCTTCATTATGTATAAGACCAGAGAAAATAAAAAGACAGCATAAGAAACAGATAATGGTATTTTTTATGTTTTTCATGTTCGATCCCCATTTTTCTAGATAATATATACTTACATTCTGCATAGATAGGTCTTTTGCCTTCTTACGTATAAAAAATTTAATATTTGTTTGCATTATTGAAGATAACTCCCATTTCAGAACGTCCCGTTATCAAGTAGAATTTTACTGAAGAACTTCATTTATCTGGTTTTAAAGTCCTGGTTAGGGGTGGGGTAGATGGAAATTGTACAATTCGAGTACAGGGGGAGAGTTGAGTCTGGAAGGATAGAAACGGCAGAAGGCGAGCTTCTGAACGTGGAGGTGAAAAATCCGGACTCCTATATGGTTGGAGACTTTATCGGCTTTTTCTATGGGGGAAGCAAGTTCTCAGTAAAAATCATAAAAAAAGGACCACAACATATTTGCCTATTTATTCCATTGTTCGAGACGAATTTTCCGAATAACCGGAGAAAATGGCCACGCGTTTGTGTTGACTTAAGCGCTTTTATCAATGATTATTTAAGCGAGAAAATTTACGAAATCCCTCCTGACTTACGAATACGTGTCATTGATTTGAGCATCCAGGGATTCGGGTTTATTTCACCCGAACCGCTGCAAGTAAATCATTCCTATTATTTGCTGTTTGAGGTGCCTGATTTAGCCATTAAAATAAAGACAATCATTCGCCATGAGAAGCTTGCTGATGATGGCTACCGCTATGGATGCGAGGTCTTATCTATTACAAAGAAAGATTTCCATGCACTGCGCCGTTATGTTTTATTGCAGCAGCTTATTATGGGTGCTGTGCCGCATTCTTATACATAGTAAGATGGTAACGAAAGAAAAGGCGGCTTAACCTCAGAGCAATTTAAAATGGCGGGAGAACCAGTAATCTTCAAGGATACGTTCGACTCCTGAAGCGATAATATGCTGAAAGCCTTCTTCATCTGTAGTAAGCCAATTGTTAGCTTCATCTCTGAATACAGGATAGATATATCCTTTCTTGAACAGCAATGGAGCAGAAGGCGCTTCGATATAATCTTCGATTGTTCTGGCGTGAACGTCCCGGATGCATTGCGCAAGTTCCAAAAGATGGTTCCTCCTTACTTTCGCTTACTGGCCATTAAACATACATACACACCTGTTGATTATCCATAAGGTGGAAGAAA
>NZ_KE952773.1 GCF_000466385.1 Aneurinibacillus aneurinilyticus ATCC 12856 | reverse complement strand
ACCGTTTGTCTGCTCCCCAATATACCATATCAAAACCCATGGAGCAGCGTGGTGTTCCGTTAGAGGAAAATCCTGTCGGTGGTTCTTTTTCATTTCGTAAATTAAGCGGAATAATGGCTTGTGCGTTCAGTTCATGAGCAGCTTCATAATTCTTTAGCTGGTCATAGCCAGCATCCATCATGATAAATTCGATGTCGATATCTGAAACTTCAGCCGCTTTATTCATCAATGCGGGTCCCATGTCGCCGTCATTTACATGAGCAGGTGTGACTTCTACAGCAATGGGAAGCTCACTTTCCGTATCCACAGCAAGATGAATTTTGTAGCCAAACCAGGTGATTTTGTTGCCATACGTATCGAACTTGGCACCCCACGTGGCATTTCCTGTGGTTTCAGACTTCTTCTTCGGCTGTTTTCGTTCATACGCTTCAATCGCTGTACTATCAATAGCAAGATGCTGTGTGATTATCAGACCTTCGGTCTGACAGGAAGAAACCAAGTCGTGAAATAACTGCTCAGCTATCTGCTTTTCCACCATATCCGCGAATACACGACTAAATGTAGCGATAGATGGAGCATCCTGATCTAGACGAAAGCCACATTGATAACGAAAGCGTAAGTCTGTTTGTAAGCGACGATGCAGCATGGTAAATGTCGTAATGCCTTCCATAGGTGCAGCCAGAAAAGCGCGTAGAATGGCTTCGCGGCAATATCCTGGTGCTCCTTGAGGGGTATGACTTTTTAATTGTTTGGCATATGGAC
>NZ_KE952772.1:11295-31878 GCF_000466385.1 Aneurinibacillus aneurinilyticus ATCC 12856 | reverse complement strand
GAAGTGGGAGACTTCTTTCGGAGGGAAGTTAAAGGTATTAATATTATATCACTGCTTACTAGAGAATACTAAAAATAACGCTGAAAAATACCCGGCAAAATTCAAAGCTTACCGTATTTGCTGAACAAATAGTAAAGCATTTTAATATTGACCAGTATTCAATAGTATTGATGAGTTGAAACATATTTTGATGGTGGGCGAAACCAAATAACTTAGTTAATGGGCTCGATAGTTAAATCATGTTCGGTTAAAAAGGCTCTTCAGGAAATATTCCGAAGGGTTTTTTATGTTGATCGCATTAGAGCGTTCAGTATAATTTGATGTGAAAATACAAATATGATGTTAAAATACATCATATTCTTGCGATTTTGCATAATGTGTTATAAAAAATTGTAATATATATATGATATTTTTTACTGGCATGAGAATTGCTTATATTAAAAAAAGAATTGTTAAAATTCATTTATTATATTTTTCAGAAATAATAAAGGCTGTGAATGAGGAAAGGAGGTTTTACTTGTGAGTACAGGTAAAATCACAGGTTTTTATCACGCAGGAATAACCGTGAATAATCTGGAGGAATCGTTACGATTTTATTGTGATTTTTTAGGCTTTCAATTTTTATCTCAGCAAAATGTAACAGATGAGTATGTTTTTAACATTGTCTCTGTCCCGGAAACAAGTATGATTAAGATTGCCTTTGTGCAAATCCCGGGCAGTACAGCAGTTGTTGAATTATTGGAATATGTAGGGGTAGAGCGCCACTCTGGAAGCTGTAGACCGTGTGACTATGGAACAGGACATCTTTGTTTATATGTAGAGAAGCTGGATTTGCTGTACAAGGAGCTATGCGCAAAAGGGGTGAAATTTCGTTCCGAGGCACCGGTCAATGTAACTTCAGGAAGAAATAAAGGGGCAAAAATTATTTATTGTTTAGATCCGGACGGGTACATCGTTGAATTGGTTGAACCTGCCAATAATGATGGAAGATAAATTATGATAAGCATTTTACAACAAAATTGTAAACGCATTCTATTTTTGCAGATCCGTTTATTATAACCGGGAAGGATGAAAAAACGTGTTCGAATTGAAAGGGAAAAAAGGGATAATAACCGGAGCTGTTCAAGGCCTGGGCCATGCGATGGCAAAGGGACTTCATGATGCGGGTGTCGAGCTTGTTATTCTGGATATTTCAGAAAAAGTGGAGGAAGTGGCGGAAGCAATGGCTTTCGGTGATTCCAAAGTTCATGCGGTACAAGTAAATTTATTAGATCGTCACGATTTACGAAGAGGATTTAATGAAGCACTGAGTCATTTAGGTGGGGAAGTGGACATTTTAATTAATAATGCAGGCATTCATGATCCAAAGCCAGCTTTAGATTTAAAGATGGAAAGCTTTGACCGGATTGTTGAAGTGAATATTTCAGCCGTCTTTCAACTGTGCAGATTAGCAGGCGAAGTCATGATTCGAAGGGGAAGCGGAAAAATAATCAATATCGCTTCTGTTCTCAGCTATTTTGGTGGCTATAATGCAGCAGCTTATTCAACAAGCAAGGGTGCAATTGCACAATTGACGAAATCATTGTCAAATGAATGGGCCAAAAGCGGGATAAATGTAAATGCAATTGCTCCCGGCTATTTTGAGACAAGCTTAAATGCTTTTATTATGCAAGATGAAGCAAGGTTTTCGCAATTGGTAGCCAGAATACCAGCAGGCCGTTTTGGAAAGCCGGAGGAGCTGATAGGGACCGTTCGTTTCCTGTCTTCTTCAGCATCTGATTATATAAATGGTGTACTTATTCCGGTTGACGGAGGATTTTTAGGAAGATAAGAACATGCCTTCAATATGCATAAATAATGAAACAGAGGTGGAAGGATGGAAGCAAAGGCAATTGTAAATAAAGAAGAATTGGGCCATACAGTAAAAGACGGTTATCGCTGGAAAGTGATTATCCCGATGATATTTGTCATGTATTTACTGGCATATATTGATCGAACAAATATTTCGTTTGCTTTGACAGAAATGCAAAAAACATTTGCCATTACATCAACGGTAAGCGGTTTTATTGCCGGAATATTCTTTTGCGGGTACATCTTATTGATGGCACCAATGGGCCATTTGGCCAGCAGAAAAAGCGCCCGCAAGATTGTTGTCATTCTCGGGGTGCTAACAGGTATTTTTTCAAGTATACAAGGCATGGTTAATAGTGTGGGCATGTTAGTTTTTGTTCGTTTCTTATTAGGACTTGTTGAAGGCGGAATTTATCCGGCTATGGGTGTGTTGATAGCGAATTGGTTTCCGAAAAATGAACGCGGACGAGCTACTAGCATTTTCTATTTATATGTGACAGTTGCCCCTTTGATTATGTCGCCGATTTCCGGGTATATTGTGTCAAATGTTCACTGGTTTGGTTTAGACAGTTGGCGTTGGGTATTTATTACACAAGGAGTACCGGTATTATTATTTTCTTTGCTATTCTTTTATTTGATTCCTGATCATCCGTTAAAAGCATCGAAAAAACGGATTAGTAATCAAGAACGAACGTATTTATTAGAACAGCAAGCAATTGAAGCGAGTGAGCCGAAGGTTATTCAGGAAAAGTCTTATTGGAAAGCAGCATTAAATCGTAATTTTATTTTGGTGTCCCTTGCCTACTTTATGGCCGGAGGAATCGGGAACTATGGAATTATCATTTGGCTGCCAGTAATTATTAAAGAATTTTCAACTTTTGGTTATACGGCAGTTGGTTTCATTTCAGCGATTCCGTGGCTAATTGGCACCATTGGAATGGTTTCGATTGGGTTTATTAATGATAAATTCGGCAATAAACGAGTATTGCTGTTTATATTAAATGTTATTGCGGGGATTTCGTTGCTTTCGGCGATTCTTGTGCTTGAGTCGAATTTATGGGTAGCTATTTTCTTGATTAGTATTACAATCGTTGGTGGAATGTCTTCTTCCGCTGTCTTCATGACATTAATTGCGGATGTATTCCCGGCAAATATGATTGGCGGCATGACGGGTCTCTGGAATGCCATCGGGAATATGGGCGGCTTTGTCGGACCGTTTGTTGTCGGAGCGTTGATGGCAGGAGACAATAAATTAGTTGGAGTAGGGTTCTTATCTGTTTGTTATATTATCGGGTCAATTATTGTACTATTTGTTAAATTACGGAAAGAAAAAGCTTCATAATAAGAAGCAACCAGGAGCGAAGAGCTCCTGGTTTTTATGATCGTTTTTTTATATTATACTTCTGCATTTTTCTCACTAAGGTTGACTGATCTACTTTTAAAGCGATTGCTGTTTTACGAATGCTTGGATAGGCATCTAATGCCTGTATAATCAACGAGGCTTCAACCTCTTCGAGTTTTTCTTTTAATGGTCTAATCTCTACAGAAGAAGTTGTGATAGCAGACTGGTAGTTTTCTGTAGGATGATTTCGGCCAAATTTCATTTCATTTTGAATGTCGTGTATATCAATCTCAGATTTTGTGCTCATTAAAGTAATGCGCTCTACTAAATTTTGAAGTTCTCTTACATTCCCCGGCCAGTCATAGCTTTGAAAGCTGTTTAATGCCTCCCATGTAAAGGCACGATTAATACCGTACTTATGATTAACTCCATTTAAAAAATGATAAATAAGAGGGATGATATCTTCTTTTCTTTCTCTTAATGAAGGAATATAAATCGGAATAATATTTAGGCGATAAAATAAGTCTTCCCGAAAAGTTCCTTCCTCGATCATTTTTGTTAGGTTTCGATTGGTCGCTGCAATAATTCTCACATTTACCGGGATTGGTTTTGTTCCACCTACACGGGTGATTTCAAGCTCCTGAAGAACTCTTAACAGCTTTACTTGCAAAGGAAGGGGCATCTCGCCTATCTCGTCAAGAAAAATTGTACCGTTATTTGCTGTTTCAAATAATCCGGCCTTGCCTTTTCTGTCTGCACCTGTAAATGTTCCGGATTCATATCCGAATAATTCAGACTCAAGAAGTGATTCCGGAATTGCGCCACAATTGATCTTAATGAGTGGTCCATTTGCCCTTGGACTGTAACGATGAATTAGGTTGACGATTTTTTCTTTACCGACACCTGATTCACCTTGAATCAGAACGACAGAGTCAATTTGTGCCACACGCAATGTTCTTTCAACGACTGATTTCATTTTATCAGAATGAGCAACGATCGATAGCTTGGGATCGTTCTGTTCTTTTAATATTTCGAGCTCTTGATATGCCTTTTCATTTTTCTCTTCTAATTTTTTAACTTCGTTTTCAAGTGATTTTAAATAGGTGAGATCACGAATGTTATTTACAAGCTTCTCGATCTTTCCTTGGTTATTACGGATTGGAACGGCTGAAACCAAGACAGTGACCCCTGTATTAATTTTCTGGATAATGGTTACTTCCCGATTTTCCTTAAGGGCGCGCAGGGAAGCCGAGACATCAATAACTCCTTCGTCTTCTAGCTCTTTTAAGTTTCTGCCGATGCAATCTTTTGCGGAAAGTCCGGTTATTTGTTCATATGATGGATTTTGATGAATGATGATGCCATTCTGATCGCTGATAACAATACCATCAAATGAGGAATTAATAACTTCGTTTAATTCATTCTGAACGATTTGAAGTGCGTCATACTCTTTTTTTAACCGTATCAGTTCATTTTTGGAATTAAACAAGACAATATATTTCTTGTTCTGGTAAATAATTTGAATTTCTGCGGGATAAGGATGGATGCTGAAAAAGGTAGCCCCATCAAAAGCAGCATCAATAATATGATCAAAATAATAATTGTAATTTCTTGCAATTTCGTTACTGTAAGAGATTTTTCTACTGCTGTCTACAACTAAAACACCTATCATCCTAATTTCTTTTAGCAACAACTCAGCGGTTTTCATAAGTAAGATCACCTTTCCAAGAAGGTATTTTTTATTAAAAACGATGTTGTTTTGCATCATATCTATAATATCACATCATATTGTGTGCGAAAATGCAATTTTCTCGAAAAAAATAGCTGAATAAGAGGTTTTTATTTGGCATAAATCTTGCTCTTTAAATTAAACAAAATGCTAAAAAATATCGCAGGAGGTTTGTATATGTTTAAAACGGGAAAAAATCACTTGTTCTCCCAAGAACAATTAAGAAAAATGCTTTATGAAATGTTATTGATTAGAAGATTTGAAGAGAAGGTTGAACAGTTGTTTCAACAAGGGAAAATACATGGGACGATGCATCTTTGTATTGGCCAGGAAGCTACAGCAGTAGGCGCATGTGCTATTTTAACGAACGAAGACAAGATTATTAGCACACATAGAGGACATGGCCATTGCATAGCAAAAGGAACAGAAGTGGACCGTATGATGGCTGAGCTTTTAGGAAAAGCAACCGGCTATTGTAAAGGAAAAGGCGGATCGATGCATATTGCGGATCTGGATAAAGGGAATCTTGGCGCAAACGGAATTGTGGCTGGAGGCTTACCGCTCGCAACAGGTGCAGCCTTAACTTCTAAAATGAAAGAATTAGGTTATGTAGTTGTATGCTTTTTCGGTGATGGTTCTACCAATGAAGGAGCTTTCCATGAATCGTTGAACTTAGCTTCAATTTGGAATTTACCTGTCATATTCTTTTGTGAAAACAACCAATATGCGATGTCCGGCTCGATAAAAGAAATGACAAATATTCAACACATTGCCGAGCGAGCAGCTTCCTACGGTATTCCAGGAGAGATCGTCGATGGAAATGACCTTTTGGCAGTGGCTGAAGTAACAAAAAAAGCGGTTGAAAGAGCACGGAATGGAGAAGGAGCAACGTTAATTGAAGCCAAAACCTATCGCTGGAGGGGGCATTCACGAAGCGACGCCAGAAAGTACCGGACACGAGATGAAGAAAAAGAGTGGAAAACAACCAAAGATCCGATTGCTTTATTTAAAAACAAATTAGTAGAAGAGAACATGTTGACTGAAGAAATTTTCTTAGAAATAGAGGAGCAAGTAAAGAAAGAAATTGAGGCTGCTGTTGAATTCGCTGAAAACAGTCCGATTCCTGGAGAAGAAACACTTGAAACGGATATTTTTGCATAATTTGAAAAAAGTGAGGGAGAAACAATGAGGGAAATCACCTATGCAGAGGCCATTCGCGAAGCGATGAGCCAGGAAATGAGAGCAAATCAGGATGTATTTATTCTTGGAGAAGATATCGGTATTTATGGGGGAGCTTTTGGAGTTACAAATGGGATGATTGAAGAATTTGGACCTGAAAGAGTGCGTAATACACCCATCTCTGAGGCTGCAATCAGCGGCTGCGCAGTTGGTGCTGCGATGACAGGGATGAGACCGATTTTAGAATTACAGTTTTCTGATTTTGTTACGATTGCGATGGATAATATTGTGAACCAGGCAGCGAAAATGCGTTATATGTTTGGTGGAAAAGCCAAAGTGCCGGTTGTCATTAGAACACCGGGTGGATCAGGCGCGGGCTTTGCTGCTCAGCATTCGCAAAGCCTGGAGGCATGGATGGCCCATATCCCAGGACTGAAAGTTGTTCAGCCTTCTACTCCGTATGACGCAAAAGGATTATTAAAAGCAGCAATTAACGATGATAATCCCGTTATGTTTTATGAACATAAGATGCTCTATGGTGTAAAAGGGGATGTACCGGAGGAAACATATGAAATTCCATTAGGAAAAGCGGACATAAAAAAAGAAGGAAAAGATGTCACCATCGTTGCGACAGCGATGATGGTTCATAAGTCTATGGAAGCGGCTAAATTGCTCGAAGAAGAAGGAATTAGTGTGGAGGTGATTGATCCGCGTACACTTGTTCCGTTAGATGAGGAAACAATTTTACATTCTGTTCGGAAAACGGGACGTGTTATTGTCGTGTACGAAGCGGTAAAAAGAGGCGGATATGGCGCAGAGATTGCCAGCATGATCGGTGAAAGCGATGTATTTGATTATCTGGATGCACCCATTATGCGTTTAGGCGGACGTGCTGTACCTATGCCATACAATGCATTTCTAGAACAAAAAGCAGTTCCACAAGTAGAAGACATTATTCAAGCATGTAAAACAATTATGAACAAATAAGGGAAGGGAAGGAGGATATCATGGCCACGAAAGTAGTTATGCCTAAGTTAGGAGCAACGATGGAGCAAGGCACGATTGTAAATTGGTTCGTTAAAGTAGGCGATAGGGTAGAATACGGGGAACCGTTAGTTGAAGTATTAACAGATAAAGTTAATATTGAAGTGGAAGCGGAGATGGATGGCATTTTGCTGAAAACTTGCTTCGAGGCGGATGAGGTTGTTCAAGTTCATGATGTTATTGCCTATATAGGTGAGGAAGGGGAGGTGATTGAAGACGCTGAAGGCGGGATGCTTCAGCAAGCCTCAGCGCTTTCTAAGAGTGGAGCGCAAGAGACAGCAGAAAAGTTTGTGTCGAAAAAGCAACCGGAAACCGAACCCCAGACGAAAATCCGCCGCACCCCTGCTGCCCGTAAACTGGCGAAAGAAAACAGCCTTTCCTTAGAAACGGTGCAAGGTACAGGACCTAAAGGCAGAATACAAAAAGCGGATATTGAAGAACACCTTCGCTATTCACTGCAAAAAACAAAAGCAACCCCTTTGGCACAAAAAATAGCGCATTCAAATCGTTTGGATCTCAGCCAAATCCAAGGTTCAGGTATCAACGGTAAAATTGTTCGGGACGATGTTCTAAAATATGCAAACGTCGAAAAGGATGTTTCAGTACATGCTGTTAATAAAACGGCCTTTACAGGTATGCGAAAGGTCATTGCGGATCGTATGGTGCAAAGTGCTTATACTGCACCGCATGTTACATTAACGAGTGAAATTGATATGACCAATTGTGTGAATATGAGAAAAGAGTTGTTGCCGATTATTGAGAAACAGAACGGGTATCGTCTTTCTTTTAATGAGATAATCGTAAAAGCTGTTGCCCATACATTACAAAATCATCCGGCTATTAACGTTTCCTTACAAGACGATGAAATTATTCATTATTCGACTGTAAATATTGGATTTGCAGTAGCGATACCGAATGGATTGGTTGTTCCAGTTGTAAAAAATGCGAATCAAAAAGGCTTAGCCGCGATTACAGAAGAATGCAAAACACTAGGTTCGCTGGCAAGAGAAGGGAGATTACTGCCAGACCATATGAAGGATGGGACTTTTACGATTAGCAATTTAGGGATGTACGCGGTTGATGCATTTACCCCGATTATTAATCAACCTGAAGCAGCTATTCTTGGTGTTGGCAGGATTCAAGAAAAACCAATGGCAGTAAATGGAGAAATAAAACTAAGATCCATGATGGCATTGAGTCTTTCATTTGATCATCGTATTGTTGATGGTGCGCCTGCTGCGGAATTTTTAACAGATGTAAAAGATGCTCTTGAAAATCCTTATAAACTGATCGTCTGAGGTGAAGTGATGGATCGTTATGATGTTGTGGTAATTGGTGGTGGACCGGGTGGCTATGTGGCAGCTATTCGAGCTTCTCAATTAGGGTGTACAGTTGCGTTGGTGGAATCCGAACATTTAGGTGGGACCTGCTTAAATAGGGGATGTATCCCATCAAAAACACTTCTCCGTCATGCAGAAGTAATTGAACAAATTGAGCAAGCAAAAAGCTGGGGAATTGAGACGGGAAGCCTCACATTTTCATTCGAAAAGATGATGAAAAGAAAAGATAAGGTCATCCAAACATTACGCTCTGGAATTACTGGCTTACTAAAAAAAGGAAACATTACATTTTTTAATGGACAGGCAACTGTAGATGAAAAAAAATGTGTTTCGATTGATTTTGGTAGCGAGAAGAAAGTTATTCAAGCTGGTAAGGTGATTATAGCAACAGGGGGCAAGCCTTTTGTGCCACCTATTTCAGGTGTAGAGAAAGTGGATTTTCACACAAGTGATACGATTTTTCAGCTTACTGAAATACCGAAGTCCATCGTGATTGTAGGCGGTGGAGTTATCGGGGTCGAATTTGCGAGTATTTTTGCCAGTTTACATGTAGACGTTACGATTGTTGAGATGGGGGATCGCATTGTTCCGAGTGAAGATCCGGACGTTTCGCAGCTGCTCCATAAAATATTGAATAATAAAAATATTAGAGTCTTAACAAATAAAAAAGTAGAATCAATAAGTCAGCAAGACAAACTAAAGCGGGTTTTAATTGAATCGAAGGATGGGGTAAAAGAACAAATTGAATGTGAAGAAGTGTTGATAGCTGTTGGACGCAAGCCTAATCTTTCAGCTATTGAAAAGTTGCCTATACAAATGGACGGACCATTTGTTGAGGTAAATAAATCAATGGAAACAAATATCGACGGGATATACGCGGTTGGTGACATTACAGGAGGGTGGCAGCTGGCTCATGTAGCGAGTGCGGAAGGCCTTGTTGCTGCTGAAAATGCTGCAGGACATAAAAAAGAAATGGATTATAAGGTTATACCACGCTGTATTTATACGGCTCCGGAAATTGCAAGCGTCGGAATGAGTGAGAAACAGGCAAGTCAAAATAATATTCCTTATCGAGTTGAAAAATATGCATTATTAGGAAACGGAAAAGCAGTCGCAATGGATGATACACAAGGATTTGTAAAGATTATTGTGGAAGATCAGTATGGGGAAATTCTTGGTGTTGTGATGATGGGTGCTCATGTAACAGAGATGATTTCGCAAGCATCTGCTTTTATTTATTTGGAAGGTACAGTGGACGAGCTGGCAAAAATGATTCAGCCACATCCAGCCTTATCCGAGATGCTGTTCGAAGTAGCCAATTCATGGCTAGGCAGAGGAGTTCATTCATAAGATGAGCCGGTCATTCTATTAGTATGATAGTAAAGGAGTAGGAGTCATGTTTACATTAGCTGGAAAAAAAGCAATCGTTACAGGAGCTGCACAAGGATTAGGGAAAGCGATGGCTACAGCGCTGCATGATGCTGGGGCAGAGGTCGTTATTCTGGATATTTCTGATCAGGCTCAAGACACAGCAGCTGAAATTGGAAAAGAAGGCGCAAAAGTTCATGCGGTAAAAGGGAATTTAATGGATCGGGAAAACTTGGGGGAGGCTTTCCAGGAAGCTGTAAACAAATTAGAAGGAAGAGTGGATATTCTCATTAATAGCGCTGGATTAATCGAACGAAAAAGCGCAATGGATTTTTCGCTGGAGAGCTGGGATCGAATTTTTGAAGTGAATGTATCAGCAGTCTTCCAATTGTCTAGACTAGCAGCTCGTATTATGATTGAACAAGGCTCGGGAAAAATTATTAATATGGGTTCGATTTTAAGCTTTCTTGGTGGGTTTAATGCCGCGGCATACTCAACAAGCAAAGGAGCTATTGCCCAATTGACGAAATCATTATCAAATGAATGGGCAGCGCACGGTATTCAAGTGAACGCGATTGCGCCAGGCTATATGTTAACAACAATGAATGATGATATTAAGAATGATGAGGTTCGTTCTCCGCAAATTGATTCGCGTATTCCTGCAGGACGCTGGGGGACACCTGAAGATGTTATGGGTACTGCGGTATTTTTATCTTCGGCAGCATCTGATTATATAACAGGAGTGATTATTCCAGTTGATGGTGGTGTACTTGCCAGATAACCGTTCGTTCAAATTACGCAAAAAAACCGGAACATGGGTCTGCCAATGTTCCGGTTTTTTGTCGTTGATGATCCCTTTATTGAGATTTATGTAGTTTTCGTTTGGAAAAAGCAAGCTGTTTTCTTACCTCTTACCACAAAAATGTGTCGATTTATCCAATCAGATGTATATAGAAGAAATGTAATTAACAATAAATATATTATGTAAATAAAAATCCTCCATTCGTCCAATCTTGTCCGATTTTTATATCTTGCTATTACATTCACAAATGCGTACACCAGGCTATCACCGGGGGTATACTGTGAGTAGAGGTGATCAAATGATAAATCCGAAAGGGCAAGCGCATAAGAGCATGTTCGACACCGTTCACAACGAAAATATAATAGAGGCTGATCAGGAGCGCAGTATGACAGACGAAAAGTGGCAAGCTATCATACATAATGATATGTCTTATGATAATAAGTTTTTCTATGGCGTAAAGACCACAGGCATTTTTTGCAGGCCAGCTTGCAAGTCCAGGGTGCCCAAAAAAGAGAATGTGTGTATATTTCAAAACGCAGCTCAAGCATTGTCAGAAGGCTTTCGCCCATGTAAACGGTGCAGACCGACCGGGCAGCGTTTGCCTGATCATGAGTGGGTAGACCAGATTACGCACTGCATTGCTATGAATTACAGTAAGGCATTAACGTTAGAAGCGTTAGCGGATATGTGTCATGGCAGCCCCTATCATTTGCACCGTATATTTAAGCGGATTAAAGGAATTACGCCGATTGAATATGTTCAGCAAACGAGAATAGCCAAGGCTATAGAGTATCTGATTCATTCGAATAAAGCGATTGCAGATATCGCTATAGCCGTAGGTATACCTAATACATCTTATTTTATAACGCTGTTCAAGAAGAAAACCGGGCATACACCTACACATTATCGTCAATTAAATCGCAATAAACATACTACGGAGGTGTTACAGAATGGAAACAAGAACTAATCAGAAAATGTACTGGACGTTGCTCGTCCATGAAAAGTGGAGCTTATACATGGCTGCAACGTCAAAGGGACTTTGTTACGTAGGTTCTCACAATAAGCCATTTGAAGAATTATCCGATTGGGCAAAAAATCGTTTTTCCGACAGCGTGCTGATTCAAGATGATGAAAAATTACAACCGTATATGACAGAATTAACCGAGTATTTTCGAGGCGAGCGCAAAAGCTTTACGATACCATTTGATTTTTACGGTACGCCGTTTCAGCTCGCCGTATGGAATGCACTGTGCGAGATTCCATATGGACAAACACAATCTTATTCGGATATTGCGAACTATATTCAAAAACCGGCTGCGGTACGTGCGGTTGGAACTGCGATTGGCGCAAATCCCGTTTTAATTACCGTGCCATGCCATCGGGTAATCGGCAAAAATGGTTCACTCACTGGCTACCGGGGCGGTTTGAATATGAAAACACAGCTCCTGCAACTGGAACAGGAAAGCTTGCTGACCGAAGGGAGTGTGCTACATGTCTAGACATCTTGCAGAATGCATGGCTGCCCTAGGTTGGAGTTTCATTGCAGCATACAGTAAATTTAGCAGGAATTTTCTCAAGCTGATGCTCCAGAGTAGCAATTGATAAGAAATCATATTATATGTTGCATGCTATATAAATTACACTTGATATTTTAACAGGGTAGCGTTGTCGGTATTTGATCATTCAGAAATAAATAGTGTTTTTTATCATGAGGATGACAAAATATTAATGCCGTTAGCTCCTTCTCCGGTTAGTGAAAAGTTCGGTTGGGTTGAAGATGCCTTCAATCATCTTCAACCTTTTCTGTTCATGTTCTGGGTGCCCAAAGCATAATGGAGACACCGATAAGGCAAACGATTGAACCAACCCAATCATATATATCCGGTGTTTTTTTATCGATTCCCCATCCCCATAATACAGCGAGAATAATAAAAACACCGCCATAAGCTGCATATACCCGGCCAAAAGTAGGGAAAGTTTGAAATGTGGGGATGACGCCGTAGAGCATTAAAATGATGCCTCCAAGAATCCCGTACCAATAAGATAAACCTTCTCGAAGCCATAGCCATACGAGGTAACCTCCCCCTATTTCAGCAAGGCCGGCTAGTATGAATAAAATAATAGCTTGGCTCAATTTGTTCACTTCCTTATATATGTATAACTTAATTATAGACAATTAGTTAGTGATTTGTAAAAAGAGTCAGGTACTATATAAGTTACACTTGATATTTTGACATGATAACGTAGTTGGAAGTAGGGAATTCGAAAAAAAAGAAGAGGTTGGTGCGCCCTGCGCTCCGGCAGAAGAAAGGCCAGTGTGTCTTTTTCTCGTCTCTGATTTTCTCCGTCTTGGGGATACCGGTATCTAATCTTTCCAATCATATTGGGAATACAAGGATGGTTCAGAGAAAATCTGCTTTGCGATGTAGAAAACCACAGCTTTTGGAACTTCATGTTTATGGGTTGGAAATCGAGCTTCATTCTGAAAGAACTTCAACGGAATTACAAATCCAATTTTAGTTTCTATCGTTTTGTTTTCAATCAGCTTCATTTCATTTTCCAAAATTATTTTCAGAACTTGATAAGTTGACTACATGTTGTGTTGAGTGAGACAAATAAGGAAAAATTAGTATTCGTTCATTTTCTACTGTTTGTATCAAAAGTTAAAATAAGGTAAAATAAGAAAACAAAAGTGGGTGATGAGAGAAATGGCTAAAATGCTACTACAGTTAGAAAATGTGAGTAAACGTTACCTACGTCATACAGTGGTACAAGATATATCATTCTCTATCTTTGAAGGTCAATCTTTAGCTATTCTCGGTAAAAACGGTTCTGGTAAAAGTACAATTTTAAAGATTATTTTGGGTTTAAGTAAAGCTACGAATGGCCTTGTAAGGCAACTTAGAGGAGACAAGTTAAAGATTGGTTATATCCCAGAACAGTTTCCTAAAAATTTACGATTTACTCCGGATGAATATTTATATCATCTTGGAAAAATACAAGGCCTATCCTCTTATTACTTACAAAAACGAATTCCCCAATTAATTTCCCAATTTCAACTAGATACTGTAAAGAACCTATGGATTCACCATTTATCAAAGGGAATGAGACAAAAAGTAGGGATTATGCAAGCTATACTTCACGAACCTGATATCCTCGTTCTGGATGAGCCTTTGTCCGGTCTAGATATGACTACACAGCAGCATCTTATAGAACAGATTCTATCTTTGAAAAAAAGTGGAGTGGCAATCATTTTCACCTGCCATGAAATGGATTTATTAAGGAAAGTAGCTGATAGGGCTATTATTTTAGAGGATAAAAAGATAAAAGAGGATTTTATGCTTCAGGAAGAGATAGATGGTTACATGATTATTGAATGTAGATGGCATGACAGTAAAGCATGTGATCTATTAAGGGATGTAGACGGAGTTACAGAATATATAAGCCTAACAGAAGACGTTTGGCGTATACAGGTTGTCCCTAGCTATAGTGACAGGCTTATTGCCCAACTTCTATGTTGGGGAGCTTCTATATGTTCTGTTACTAAGCACGAGGATGATCACTATGAACATAAAATAAATGAAATCTTTCAAACTTAATAATAGAGAGTAAACGGCATTGTTTCATAATAAGGGAGGTTAGCATGCCATTTTTAATACGATATGTATTATACGATTACATACGTTCTTATCGTTACATTCCGCAAGTCTCTATTTATATCATATGGATTGGCATTTTTTATACGAATGTTCCAAATCCTATTATGGATAGTTACGCTATTACGTGTATGTTCCTATACTTTCTTTCTGCATGGCTTTGCATGAGCTTGTTTAGCACAGAAGACCCTATTCAGCATCAGATAACAATACTGCATGCAGGAGGCGTAGCAAAAGTTTATATAAGTAAAATTATCTCAACCTGGATTATAACCATACTACTTTCCATTTTTGCGGTAGTTTATCCTATTATTTTCGATAAGTTTGATAAGCCTGTTCAATTTTTTCATATTTCCCTATCTTTTCTAAGCCACATAACACTTTCCTTGTTAGGGATTCTCATAGCTGCGCTTTTTAGCAAATCCCTTGTTATTCGAACCATGGACTCATGGGGAGGTGTTAGTTTACTTTTAATTTTATCTGTATCCTACAAGGGCATAGAAGCTAAATTACCTTCTATACTTCATCCTATATTATGGATTTTACCTCCGTTTTCTAAAGTCTTTTCAACTTTAAATCTTGGGGACAATATACGCTTTAGCTTTCAAATCGCATTACCTTTTGTGTGGGTATATGTATACTGCCTTTTTATGATAATGATTCTGTTTTTTATCCTAAAAAAGAAAAGAGATTTTTAATTTTAAGCCTTTTACAATCCATTTTTTAATAAAGGTGGGTAATAACGTATTAAAGCAAAGTGAAAAATTGAAGCTAAGATATAAAATTATGGGGAGTGTCGCTTTTTTATTATGTCTTTCCTTTGTCAGCTATGCAAAAGATTGCCCCTAATATATATGTCAATCCATAAATGCCAAATACAAAAAGGTAAGCTCTGTTAAAGGATATTGGTTCTGCTCGGGAACGTGTTTCTCATTATATTGTATAAATGATATAATCAGCTTAGTCTGTATATCACCTAATAATAAAAACCGATGCTTCCTCAAAACGCAAGGAAACATTGGTTTTTTTCGTTCTGGAAGTTGTATTAGTGAGGGTTTTCAGTGGGATATCTTATTAGAGTAGACGTAGGTCGTACACAAAACACCAATTTAATCCATTCGTTTGCCCCTAGTGTTAACTACGCTGGTCTACCCAGTACCGTTGCATTCATTTTTGTCAAATGGTAAAATATAAAAAAATAAAAAAAAGGAGTTTTTCAATGATCCGAGCTAAGATATAACGTATAGCCTCTAGCCCCAAAGCCCGAGGACCTCCATATGAATGTACTCTATTATTTATACAAAAATTGAGATCATATGGGGGATAAGAAGATGAGTAAACCTGTAATGAACGTAGCATTGGTATGCGGACCCGATTGCGATATGGAAATCCAAGCAATCCGAGCCACTCTGGAGTGTTTTGGTGCAAGGGTTTTTACTTATTGGGTTGGCAGACCGAATGATCTGATTGATATCATATCTGGTAAGGACTTGTATCCGAATACGGATATGATCATTCTTTGCTTCCATGGCGATGAAGGCCAATTTATCATGCCAGAGCTGGAGGAAAGTATCTATGAACTGGGAGAACCCAAGGGTAACTTTGGGCCGGAGGAGATTAGACGCTTTGCTAAGCTGGCAGGGAAAACTGTAATCAGCACCGGATGCTCAGTAGGAAAACTAGAGACGGCACAAGCATTTCTCGACAGTGGTTGCGAAGTCTATATCGGGCCAAATGATGATCCATATGGAAATGACGCGCTCATGTTTGTTCTGAGGCTTTTCTACGACCTCATTCAGAACAAACGAAGCGTCAAGGAAGCTTTCCAAAATGCCAAGTCTTTGGACGCGGAGATGGATATGTATCAGCTATATGAAAATGGACAGCAATCTATATAAGTTACACTTGATATTTTGACATGATCATGTGGTTGGAAGTAGGAAATTCGGAAAAAAGAAGAGGTTGGATGCGCCCTGCGCTCCAGCAGAAGAAAGGCTAGTGTGTCTTTTTCTAGTCTCTGATTTTCTCCTTCTTTTCCTACCTCCTACCACAAAAGTTTGTCGATTTATCAAACCAGATGTATATAGTAGGAAATGAGACGTATGTGTAGGAAATAGCTTACTTAAGTTCCTTCCAATTTGGAAGGAACTTAAGGTTGCAGACAAACTCCCTCGCTAAACGAACAGCGAGGGAGTTTTGTTTAATGATTTCCAGTTTAACCCATACGTTTACCTCTGGTGTCGGCAACGCTGGTATTACCCCAATAGGGGGAGTACGACATCGTCATCAATCCAAAATTCCCCACAGTCTTCAGGCCGAAAAACACGATTTTTTTCTCTTGATATCAAATGAAAATACAGTGTTAGATCGTGAAGTAGATAAAGTGGCAGACTGGCAACATTTAAAATTTTTCTTATTTTCTTCTGAAAAATGCCGCTATTATCGCTACAATAATCCCGCCTACACTATCAGCAATTAGGTCCGTCATCGTGTCAACATTGCCACCACCTTGTGTAGTTGTGCCAAACAGTTGATCAACACTGAACTCATAAATTTCCCAGAGCACACCACCAAGCACAGCAACTGAAAGAACATATATAAATATGAACCAGGATGTCATACCTTTACGTGCTCCCTTATTAGTGAGCCTCTCTAATAAATCAAGTGCAATACAGGCAATCAATATGCCACTTATGCAATGCAAAAATGTATCCCACCAGCTAATACTGTCGTAAAATCCCATCATAGAACCAAGAAACTGTGAACCGAACAAGAACGTAAAATATAAAGTGATGATTAAATAATGAAAGCGGATTTTAGCAAAGCGCTCTAACAAAAAAGGAATGGCACCACAAACAATTGCGCCTATGGCAATTTGGTAGTGCTGAGTATGATTTTGTGCAAAATAAACAAGGAATAATATTGCCATAAACAGAGCATAACACAGACTAAAAGTTGCACATACGTTACTTTTCGATGTTCTTATCATATTCAGGCACAGGAGAGGAAGCATTTTGTTGTCCCAAAATGCTTCCTCTCCACCTTTCTGCTTATTATTTTAGTCAATAAGTATATATTGTCCGATAAAAAAGAAAGTATGATGATATTTTTAAGTTCTCTAGAGAAAAGGTTCATTAGGCTGGGTACGTTTTTTCAAAATGATAAGTATATAAATACTGCGTATTTAACCTCATAATCTAAAAACAAACCTTATCATCCAAAGGGGGGCCATGTTTTGCGCTAGATTGTTTTATTCTGTACATTTTCCATCCTTTTGCATAAAAAAGCAGGCTGAACAAAGAAATTCCACTCATCGCTATAAACATTGCTTTTCCGCCATAAGAGCTTAAAATAAGCCCGGCAAGCCAGGGGCCAATAAAGCCACCCAGTTGTGTAAATTCCTGTGCACCATAGTAGGTACCCCTCACTTTTTCAGGTGTTATTACATCGATCAAAGCATATTCAGACGGAATAACGAGGATTTCTCCAATAGTGAACACAATCATGGATAGCATGAGTAAACCTTCATTAGTGGAAAAAGCAAAACCAACTTCTCCTAAGGCAAATAACATGCTGCCCATTGTTATCGTTTGGAGGCCTTTATATTTTTCCAGCATTTTTGTGATCGGCGCCTGCAAAAGGACGATGGTAAATCCATGAACGCTTAATAGGTAGCTGAACAGGGTAACGCCTTCCTCGAATTGTTCACTGACATACTGTGATAAGTAAACGGACATTTGACCATGGACAATCGTAAGGCTAATGCCTCCCAGAATAAAGAAGAGCAAGATGGAATCCCGGCGGATGATATTCACTGCACTTATGATGGTGATGCCATCTTCTGATCCGTTGCTTTCTCCTGGTTTGACGATGCTGCATTTTTTAAAACCGATAAGTAAAATGAGTGCGTAGAGCAGGTAAACCGTTCCGGTCAATTGAAAGGCTATCGAACTTCCTTCAAGCCCAAGATTCGCTCCTATCATTGGTCCGAGCGCATATCCAAGATTCACCGCCAAATATCTGGTAGAGAATAGCTTAAATCTTTTGTCCTGAGGTGTGATATCACCCATTAGAGCTTTGGATACGGCCGAAAAAAACGAGGTAGCCAATCCTCTTATCATACTCAATAAAAAAAGAAGGAATGGGTTAGTCACAAGGATAAGCAACACAAAAACAACAGCTAAGCTGCATAGAGAGCCGAACATTAACACTTTTCTTCCAAATCGGTCCGATAATATGCCGCCGATGAATCCGCCAACTGTAGCCGCTAATGGACCTGCCCCGACAATCATGCCGATAACAGCGTAGCTTAATTGTGTATGCTTATTCAAATATACAGCCAAAAAAGGAATGCTCATAGCACTCGTTAAAGAAATTAATGCAGTGCCCAGTATGAGAATTTGTGCAATGGGATGGTATACGGAAAGAAGTCTTTTCATTTTATTCATGAGCTTTTTCCTTTAGACAACGTTATACGCTCCAAGCCTTCTGTTAACAATGAAATAAAGGATGGTCTTACGCTATAGAAAGCTACCGTCGTGCTTCCCATATAATGCCTGCGAACAATTCCAGCTTTAGCAAGAGCAGTAGCATGATGGTGAACGGTGCTTTTAGCAAGTCCCATATTTTTATGCAGCTCTATCAGATTACAAGGGCTCCTGGATATAAATTCTAAAACCTTCAATCTGTTTTCATCCGATAGTGCCTGAGAAAGCCTGATAATGTTTTGATACGCTATTTCTTTTTCGCTAAGTTGTGGTGCGATAGGATAAAGGTATGTGGCCATTCCTTTGAAATAATCATGAATGACTGACGGTTTACAATGATACTGAGGGATAACGTATACTTGTGTAAGCTCATCAACGGGTTCAACCCGTATACCATTTGTCACTTCCTCGATCAAATCAATAGGGGAAAGCTCCTGGGCTCTTTTAGCTTTCAATGCGGCATCCGCTTGTAGCTGCGATAGTATATCGGAAGGAAGGTATTGAAAGTAGTACTCATTCCAAAGCCGCAACAGTTCAAGCGTTTTATCACGTATTTCTCCGATATTAGCAGGAATGGCTTCTACCCATGGAGAGAGTCGTTCGAAAATCTCTCCAGGAGACACCTTCTCTAGCCAGTCTAGAAAATCTGTAACCGAATCCTTTTTTGGGCATTGTGTGATTAATAAAACAATACGATGCAAAACCTCCCATCGCTCATCCTCAAACTCCGCAATGAATTTCTTCGGAATGCTTGCCTTAACTTTAGCTATCCATTCATCCTTGATATCTAGCGGTTTTAGTTTTTTATAGTAAATAAAAGCATATAAACTGTTCACTAACTCATAAGCAGGAGAATGGTCAACCTTTACACTATAGCTCATATGTTCAGCTCCTTTTGCATCCATAAAAAGCAACCTTTGTTTTCTATTTGAGATTATTTTATATTCGATGAACATCGAATGCAATAATTTATTCGATATAAATTGAAAAAATTAAAACATTTTAATGACAATCATTATGCTTACAGAAAATATGAAGTTTACCGTTTTAAAATTATGGTTAACTTACTGGCTGAAAATACATACTTCCTTTACTTATTCGCATATTTTTCCATAATGTTTCACATATTAACAGATAATAGGATGGGTGAAATTTTTTGGTGTGCATGCCTTTCCAAGCTCCGATTTCTATATGTCATTATGACGAAGGAAGAGAAGAGGATATAGATGATAAAGTATACGATGCTAATTGTAGTCTGTCTGCTGCTTATAGTGACGCCAGGCTGCAGCCATGACCGGCTTGATTTGGAGGATACGACGCTATCTTTGGCTTATGGATGGGATATCGATAAGGATGACAAATTAATGATATATCAGGCAAGCACCATTTTTAATAAAGATGTGAAAAAGAAATACGAAATGCTTGCATCGAAGGTAAATACTCTCAGACAGGCGAGAGAGGTGTTTAACAGCACAAGCAACGGATTGATTGTTGTTGGAAAATTGCAGGTAATGATGATTGGGGAGAAGCTGTTAAAAAAAGAAGGAATTATGCCGCAACTCGATGTAGCATATCGTGATCCCAAAAATACAGGAAACATTCGCATGGTCGCCGTAAAAGGGCCAGTGTCTTCCATTATGGAGAGTAATTTTGTAGATAAGCCAGCGCTTCCGCTTTATTTGACCCAGTTGCTTGATGTGGAAAAAAGATATAACGGCACCATTTCAACTACGTTACAAAAGCTGCATATGTATATGTTTGATAAAGGGATTACACCAGCGATCT
>NZ_KE952772.1:0-11195 GCF_000466385.1 Aneurinibacillus aneurinilyticus ATCC 12856 | reverse complement strand
TGAGCCGCCGGGAAAGCTCCCTGCTTCTCCTGCTGCAGCAGGAAGCGAAACCTCCGGTAGTGCTTACTGTCCGTATGCCCTCTCTTCCGTTTAAAAGGCCGAATAGGCTACAGAATGTAAAAGGGAGTGATTTTATAACGATAAATATAAATAATAGTAAACGCAATATCAAAACCCGTTATAAAAACAATCGATTTGTTTTTGATATTAAGATGAACCTTAATGTTACACTTGCTGAACGTACGTTTGATATGAATATGGAGAAAGAGAAGGACCGCCTGTCGGCTATAATTGCGGAGCAATTCAAAAAAGAGGTTACAGCCTTCGTTGAAAAAGTGAAAAAAGAAAAACTAGATCCTTTTGGATTTGGCTGGTATGCACGTGCGTATCAATATGAACATTGGGAAAAAAATAAAGATCGCTGGCCGGACGAGTTTGCAAAGGCGACAGTGAATATAACGCCAAATATAAAGATTTCATCGTATGGGGTTATTAAATAAAGGGATCATTTAATTTTTATGAAACACCTTGAATAAAAAAGAGGCTTTTCTAGAATCACGAAAATAGGAAAGCATGGACGCCATTTTGTAAAGAGTAGCATAAATTACATATATAAAAAGCAATCGTGAGTTGACTATTAGTAAGCTTAAAATTGCTTGGGAATATGAAGCGGTTATGTGAATTATCAATGAAGGGAGGAGAGGGGATGGAAGCAAATCATAATGAAGGAAAAAAAGCCTATAGAAAGTCTGAAAGAAAAACGGCGCTTACAAGTGCGTTGCATCGTTACAAGCAGCATCTGCGGGAGTTGGAAGCGGATACACTAAATGTAAAAACAGAAGCTGGACGTAAAGCTCTTACCAATAAAATATGGCGCATAATTGATAAAATAAGGGTGGTAGAAGCTAAGCTAAAAAGCAAATAATACCCGGTGGTTTTCTCTAAAGCTTTTTAAATTATTTTATACAATTGTTCCTCCTCTTTTTCCTAAGTTCAGAAAAGGTTCAGTAGCTGTATCCACTTCCTTAGAGGTGGATTCTTCTTTTTGGTGGATTTAATTTCTTCAGTCTTATTGTTGATTAACTGAATTTCATGCAGGATAGGGAAAATTACTGTATAGCTTATGCCTAAAATCCGTTTATGTTGAGCCCAAAACGAGAAAGCTTAGTTTATTTGGCATAAGGTACCATTGGTAACCTTCTCTCTTTGCTAAAACGGAAAGCTCACCCTAGAGGTTTGGAGACTTTCATCGAAATAATGTTACCTGAAAAGGTTCCGTTGAGCTTTGACAGCTTTTTCTTTTCATTCGTAAAACAGACAGGTACCATCGTTGATGAAGTGCATATGTATAATATCAAAATTGAATAATAGGCTCATGCCTTCCGGGAACTTAAGCTACATTTTACCGAGTAGTCTAGGTTTTCCCTTCCATGAAACAATAAAATAAATTAGTAGGTTGCACATCCTTTAGCTATCACCTACAAACCAAGGAGGAAAAGTATGTATTACCCATCTTATTCTTATGGTACGTACCCCTATAGTGTCTATCCTGTGTCTAATACGTACAATCACTATCCTGCTTTTAATCAAGTTCAGCATGCACCTGAAGAAAAGAATATCATCCCTCAAAAGGAAAGTTCCTTTGAAGAAAAAGTTATTACAGATGGTGACCTGATTTCCAAAGAAGAGGTAGTTGTTAAAGAGGAAGCGGTATCTAAAAGTGATACTTTTGCTAAACGGTTGCTAAGCCTTTTGTATCAAAAAAGAGGAAAAACGATATCTGTTGCAACGCCTATTAAAGAAATTCAAGGAAGGCTAGAGGAAGTTTTTCCTGATTATATTTTTGTTAAAAGTGATGAGCAACATTACCATATTAGACTCGAAGGGATTATTTATATTAGTTAAAAGAGCATATGGAGAAGTCGTTCCTTTGTTAGAAGGGATGGCTTCTTCATTCTACATAATGAAGAATGACCATTGCTTGGTAAAGGGCAGGTACTCAACCAGGTTATTTGTGATTACCTATAACTCAAAACTTAATTTCACTCGCTTTTCTTACATCAACGAACCATTGACCAAGCACATGATTGTGATGCGCAATAATTTGAGATGCGGATAAAAAGTCGGAATCGTATGTGCTGTGCCCATCTTTTACCAGGGTGATTTCGTAGCCAAGACTGTATGCACGACGACAAGTTGTATCTATACAAACTTCAGACTGAATCCCTGCAATGACAATTTGCTTTATGTTCCTGGCATCTAATTCTTGTTGAAGGCTTGTTTTATGAAATGAATCGGGGTGATTTTTTTCAATAATAATGTCTTTCTCTGATGGGGTTATATAATGCAGTTCGAGCTTTCACAACAAATATACCTCCAAAATCAGCTTTAAAATAAAAGCTAAGCAACATGTAAAGTATTCAAGCGGAGCATAGAGAAGCAAATGTTATTATTGCGACATAATGATATTCTCCCTGTTTCGAACCATTTTTATTTTGTAAGGTGATTAATTAATGGGCGTTTATTCAATTATCCCCATATGAAGCAAATCTTCATAATGAATTTGCGCTGTAACAGGAAGTCCTTGTTCTTTTTGATAAAGTACAACGGCTTTTTCCGTTAAATGGTCAAACTTACCATTACATTCCCCTTTATAATATCCTGCCGCTTGAAGATGATGTTGGACTATCTTTACAAGTGCCCCCCTTGAACCGCGCACTAAGATGCGATAGGTTATATCCGGATGTCCAGTTAATGGGCCATCAATTATTACCTTCGTTCCTATACTAACAAGTTCGTAAAGTTCCTCAACTTGCTTATCATACATACGAATACAGCCTTCACTCACATATCCACCAATTGAATAAGGTTTATTGGTACCGTGAATACCAAAAGTTCCCCACGGAACACTAAGCTCCATCCATCTGGAGCCAAAGCCATCATACCAATTTTTTCTTTTATCGACGATTTTAAAAATGCCAACAGGAGAGGGGGTATCCTTTGTGCCAGGTCCAACACGGTATTTTTTTATGGTTTTCCCATTTTCCTGTTGTTTCATTGTTCGTCTGTCTTTTACATCAGGGTTAATACGATAAACTTTTATGGTTTTCCCGTTTTCTTGTAACTCCAAGGTTCTATGCCATAAATTAATGTAAATTTCCTTTTCGGCAAATGCTGACAATGGATAGAAGAGCACCATCAGTCCAATGAGTAGAGATGAAAAAGTCCTTTTCATAAGCTTTCACCTATTCGAAGTCAAATTTTTGTCTTTATAAATTCCCCTTAAAAATTTAAAATTATTCCATCCGTTGATTGCCTGAGGGAAGAACGGCATCAGCAGTGGGATATGAATAAGGATTTGCCATTTTTTCTCTTGAGTCTGATGATAACCGATGCCCATTAAGGTGAAAATTTAAACTTCGAGAACAGATCAAAGAAGTGGGTGCTTTGTTTGGTATCCCGGCTGTGCGTGTAACTGTATGTAAAAAAGTATCTCTGTTGCTTAAAAGCAGCAGAGATACTTCAAATTAATTATAGTGGTCGGGTAAGTTGCTACACGTTTTAATTTAATTGTTTTAACCCAGGTATTCCGTTTTTTGTATCAGTTGTTCTAGGTAATGGTGTAAGTCCTTCGCCTATTTTCACCGTTTTAATTCCTTTTCCAGGCGGCAAAGGTTGAAGCGGGCTCTTTTTTAGGAGGGATTTCACTTTTTGTATATGAACATTTGTTTTATTTAGTAGGATGATATTAGATTGGACTTTATTTTGAGATGCGGATAGTTTCTCCTGGCTTGGGCCAATTAAAGTTCCACATAAAAAGATTGACGGAATTAAAACTACAGAACAGTATAGTTTTTTCATCGGTATTAACGCAGGGGACCCCTACCTCTATAAGGCGGGGGAGGATGCGCTTCGGACAAGGACAGGCATCTGTCTGTTCAGTTGTCCGACATTCTCGCCTGCTCTTCCTTTCTTAAATAGATTCTCAATATACTGTGATACAATTAATTTAGTGAAGGTGAGGTGACAATACATGCAGATGACAATTACGGCGAAAATCAAGATCAATCCAACATCTGAACAGATTGAATGGTTGAAAAGCACACTTGATGCTTACCGTACTGGCTGCAATTACGTTTCTTCTCTTGTGTTCGAAACGAAGCAGTTAGCACAAGCAAAAGTACACAAAATGACCTATGGAACGTTGCGTTCTGTCTATTTTTTACGCTCTCAAATGGCTCAGTCTGTTATGAAAACTGTAATTGCTCGCTATCAATCCCTAAAAAGCAACGGTCACGATTGGACAAAAGTGATGTTCAAAAAGCCGGAATATGATCTTGTATGGAATCGAGACTACTCACTTACGCAAGGATTATTTTCAATTAACACGCTTCGTGGTCGAGTGAAAGTGCCATTTGAAACGAAAGGCATGGAACAATACTTTGACGGAACATGGTCTTTTGGTACTGCAAAACTTGTCAACAAATATAGAAAGTTCTTTCTACATATTCCGATGACCAAAAAAATTCCTGAAGCATCAGAATATACGATTAATCAGGTAGTAGGTATTGACATGGGCATGAACTTTGTTGCGGTCAGTTACGACTCTCAAGGAAAATCCTTGTTTTTCAATGGAAGATCAATCAAGGATAAGCGTTCAAACTACAAACATATGCGTAAGCAACTTCAACAAGTAGGTACAGCTTCTGCGCGTAGAAAGTTAAAACGAATCGGTGAGCGAGAAAACCGTTGGATGTCTGATATAAACCATCAGGTATCAAAGGCACTCGTTGAACGATATGGCGCAAATACTCTGTTTGTAGTTGAAGACTTGATGGGTGTTCGCCAAGCTATTGAGCGTGTGAAAATCAAAGATCGCTATGAAACGGTCTCCTGGGCATTTTACCAATTGCGGCAGATGATCGAGTATAAAGCGCTTATGGCAGGCTCTAAGGTGATTGCTGTTAGCCCACGTTATACTTCTCAAACGTGCCCTAAATGTGGACATACGGAAAAGGCAAATCGTAACAGGAAAAACCATACATTCTGCTGTAAAACGTGCGAATATAAGTCAAATGATGATCGCATTGGCGCAATGAATCTTCAACGAAAAGGAATTGAGTACATCGCTGAAGTGACTACACAAGTATGACTTGTGTAGTTGGGTAGCTGTCAACCTGCCTAAAGTAACACCACCCTAAGGAAGGAGGTTTGTAAGAACCGATTGTACTTCTGGGTAGTTACAAGCCCCCATCTCTAAGCGAAGCGTAGGTGGCGGGTAGTTGATTATGATCACCTCCTTACTGTATCAGACGAAGCTGGAGCTTATTGGTTGCAATTTGTAAGAGCAAAAATAGTTATACTAAACATTTTTAGGTTAATTTTATAAATCCTCCTTATGTTTATTATCTATAAGATGGAAGAGAGAAGATGCACACGCTGGAGTAGCCCTTCATATTGTTGATAAATGCAACTATCCTGTTTTTTCTGTTCAGATACTTAAGAGCAGCTTTTTTATGGGCGGGATCAGTCAAATTCCCTCCTTTCTTGCAACCAGCTATTCCCTCAGCTATACTTTTTGTGTAGCAAAATAAAACGATGGCCGTGATATAAATAAACAAAGGAGGCAAAAAGCGAATGGCCCGCATACTTGTAATTGCTCCTTCCTCTGGACTCAAAGAACTGTTCATTGAAGCAAGTTTAAAGTTGCAGCAAGAAATAACTATAGAGGTTGGAAAAGGGGAGGAAGGTTTAACAATTGCCCGAAAACAAGAAAAGAACGGATACGATGTCATTGTTAGTCACGGTACTACAGCACACCTGCTGTACCAGCATTGCCGCCTGCCTGTCGTAGAAGTCCAAACATCCGGGTACGATATGATTCGAACGCTTATGCTCCTCCAGGGATTTCCGGGGAAAGTCGGTATCTTAGGGAGCAATCGTACCTTACAGGGGGCTGAAACAATTGGAACACTGCTTACGATGCCGCTTAATTTTTTTCCAGTCGAGCAGGAGGAAGAAAGACTTCCCGCGGTACAACAAGCCGCAGCTCAGGGAATTCAAGCGATTGTCAGCGATATCATTGGACAGGCTGAAGCAGCAAGTTACGGTGTTCATGTGTTGGCAATTATTCCTGGACAGGAAGCTGTTATGAGTGCATTGACGGAGGCTAAGCGATTAGGCGCATCCATCAATCGTACAAAGCAACAGCACATGTTCCTTGCAGGCATCCTGAGTGAATATGAAGATGCGATTATAGCTGTTGATAATAAAGGAGTGATTCGACTAGTAAACAAAAAAGCCGAAGCACTATTTGCCATCAAAGAGGAGCAGGCTATGGAAAAACCGGGAAGAGAGGTTCATCCACTGTTGCAGTTTACTGATATGGTCAAGACACAAAGCTTTTCGATAGAAGAAATACATAGCATAGCTAATCAAAATGTATTAGTAAAGAAACGTTTACTGTATCACAACGGAAAGCCTATTGGCGCTGTTGCTGTCTGCAAAGAAGCAAGCGGACTTAAACAGATGGAAAACCGTATGTCCTGCTTCTCTTTCACACCACAGCAGAGCCGGATGCATTTCCCTCACCTTATTGCCACTACGGAAGAAATGATAGAGACACTTGAAACAGCACGACTTTTCAGCAAGCATGATACTCCAATACTTATTTATGGCGAAACAGGGACAGGGAAACAGAGCCTGGCAGAGGCGATTCATAACGAGAGCCCTTGGCGGGAGGGCCCTTTCGTCGTACTTGATTGTACGGCAATTGGTGAGGGAACAGCAGAGGAAGAATTATTCGGAGAAGTCAAGGACTTTTTGCAAATTTATCGAAGACATTTGTAATCAAACTTCACTTTATAATTTCCTTTACTAAAGAGGTGAGAAGGTGCAGCAAAAAAAAATCGTAGTAACACGGAACATTCCCAGAGAAGCACTGGCATTGCTTAAAGAACATGGCAATGTATACGTTTGGGATTCCGAAGACGATGTGATTCCATATGAAACACTTGTGAAAGAAGTAAAGGATGCCGCCGCATTGTATACAATCATAGGTGATCGGATTGACAAGAACCTGCTGGATCATGCGCCGTATTTAGAGGTTATTAGCACGATGGCGGTCGGTTATGACAATATTGATGTGGCTGAAGCTAGACGGCGGGGCATACCGGTGGGGCATACACCCGGCATATTAACAGAGACAACTGCCGATTTGACGTTTGCGTTATTAATGGCAGCCGCACGTAGGCTTGTGGAGAGTGCGGACTATTTACGCCAGGGGCAATGGAAGAGCTGGAGTCCGATGCTTTTAACAGGGCAGGATATTTACGGGGCCACACTTGGCATTATCGGAATGGGGCGTATTGGAGAAAGTGTAGCACGGCGTGCAACCGGGTTTAATATGAGAATTCTCTATCACAACCGGAGCCGACGACTGGGAGCGGAAGAAACACTAGGGGCCATATACTGCTCGATGGAGGAATTGCTGCAAAAGTCTGATTTTGTCGTGCTTCTTACACCTGGCTCTTCTGAAACACGCTATCTCATGGGTGAAGCCGAATTTAAGCGGATGAAGTCAAGCGCCGTATTCATTAACGTTTCACGCGGTAGTAACGTAGATGAAGTGGCGCTATATAATGCGCTCCGAAACGGAACGATATGGGCGGCAGGGCTTGATGTATTCGAAACCGAGCCGGTGGCATCGGATCATCCATTACTCTCACTTCCAAATGTAGTAGCCTTGCCGCATATCGGAAGCGCCAGTATTCATACAAGAATCAGGATGGCTGTACTGGCAGCCAAAAACCTTATCGCGGGCCTGCGAAAAGAGCCGCTTCCTTTTGAAGTAAAATAGTCCGATTCTGAAAACACATATGCATATGATAATGCAGCCCGCTTGCCTAATCACAAAAAGTCGGGCTGTTTGTGATTGCCGACTCCGTTATTTAGCTATAGTGGCATTTTGTATTATACTAGGGAAAAATACGGCAAACCGAGAGAGGGGGAAGCGCATGCCGTATCAAACTAAGCCGTATCCCGAATGGTCGTGGTCCTTATCACGTGACCAAATGTTTCATACTTGCAAGCGTCAATATTTTTACCATTATTACGCTTCACATGGTGGATGGCTTCTGAGCGCGCCACCGGAGGCGCAAACAGCATATCGGCTGAAAAAGCTGACCAACCTTTATCTGGTTTTGGGCGATGCTGTACATACGGCTGCACAAAAACTAATTACACTGCGTGAGCGAAATGGGGCATATCCAACAAAAGAACAAATCATTACATACATACGCGGTGCATTAAATACCGCCTATCAAGATTCAAAAAAAAAGGCAGAGTGGTGGGGATATCCTAAACAATATACGATGCTTCATGAAATGTATTATGAAGGACAGCTTCCGCATGAACGCGTGGAAGCTGTAGGTAACCGCATCGCGGTATGTGCGGAACATTTATTAACGAGCGAGAGCTGGCGCGAGATTCGCGACGCAGACAATCTTACCATTCTTGAGGTCGAAAAGCTGAATGACTTTATCGTTAATGACAAAAAAATTTATGTGAAGCTGGATGCACTATATCGACGTGACGATGGAACATACGTTATCGCTGACTGGAAAACAGGGAGGATCGCGGAGAAAAATGAAGAACAGTTACGGCTCTATGCCCTGTATCTTCATGAATATTATGGGGTGCCTCTTACTCATATCGAAGTGCGAACCGAATACTTGCTGGACGGATTTTGTATGCGCAGCGTTCTGACTGAAGACGATATGGATATTATTCGACATAAAATTTCCGCTAGTGTGCAAAGCATGGAAAGCTACCTGGATGATACATATTATAATCGGCCACTTCCTCTGGAACGATTTGCCGGGGCTGGAGAGGCAAAGATATGTGAAATGTGTAATTTTCGCCAGATTTGTACAGAGAAACAGTAATTCCCTACACTGATTGCCCACAAAGAAAAAGAAAGGAAGACTTCATGACGAATACGGAAGAAAGCATAGAGCATATAATCCAAAGCTTTATAGGAGCAGAGCCGGAACAGTGCGACACTATTAAAAATTACCTTATTCTAGCAGTAAATACTTCAACAGCGGCAACAGAAGCTGCATTCCTGCTTTACAGCAGGAGCAGATTTTGAGCACGCCATTTCCCCTATATCACGTTTTCTTTACCTGGAGCGAAAGGAAACTGAAAAATCACGGGATGAATTATATCTTCAGTATTATGTAGCAGCTCTCTTAGACGAAGCGCTTCGAATAGGGATAGCTTTTCCAAAAGAGGCGGTAAATCGAATCCTGTCTAAGCATTACTTCAGTGACAAACAAACGGAAGAATATATATGCAGTCTTTACTGGAGGCTTGCAGAGCAAGGCGTGGATATATCATGTAAGTTTAATGAACTCATCGCAATCCTCCATAATGGAGAAACCCTTGCATTAGAAAACAATTCGTCCACAAACGCAGAGCCTTATTTTAGAATGTATGGATAAATGGGGAATACGAGAACCGAAACGTCCAAGAACGGATTTTCACTGTGATTTGGGTGTTCTTTTCTCGCTTTGTAAAGAAAATCCCGGAACTACATGTTTACCTGCTAATTATACAATTACTAAAAAAGGAATTATGATAACATAACCTTTTCATATAGGAGATTATTTTATATGCTTTTGGTAGGAGCAGGAATCTGAATAAGGGTAGGATATATCGACGACTTAAAAAGGAAATCTTTTTTACATGCTGAATAAGTAATGATAGAAAAATAGGAGGGAATTGAAGTGAAATTGCGTATGCGCTACAACATTCTCTATGTAACTGATTTAGAGAAATCCTTAACTTTTTATCGGGATTTACTTGGCATACCAATAAAAGTACAGCATGGAACATATACCGAGCTTGATACGGGCGCAACGATTCTAGCACTCAATACAAGAGAAAGCGTGAGAGAACTGACAAATCTGCCTGTCCCGGACAAGGCTTCCTCTTCACAAACATTTGAATTGGGCTTTGTTGTAGAAGACGTAATTGGCATAGTAGAACATCTGCGAGAAAATGGTGTTTCCGTCTTGCTGGAACCTATCATTAAACCATGGGGACAAACCGTCGCATATGTCGCCGATCCAGATGGCCACTTTATTGAGCTTTGCAGCTCTTTGGATTAGGGAGGAGGTCCAAATATGAAAAAAATAGACCAATATATCCAAGGCTGGCTACGTCACCGAACTGTACTACTTGATTTATTAGATTTGATTCATAACGAGCATACACACTATAAGCCTTGGAACGACGCATTTTCACTTGGGGCTCTGGCTGTACATATTGCAGATTCAATGGACATGTTCGTTCAAGCTGTGAAGAACGGTAAATTTACTCTACCGACTGCATCCAATCAATTCAATCAATTTGAATCGATGGATGATGTTAGAAAAATTGTTGCAGAATATACCGAAAAAACAAAAATTGATCTTCAAGCATTAACGGATTCCCACTTAGAACAGGTTTTTGAGTTTAATCAATTTGTTGCATCAGGTCAAATATGGCTTGATACAGCCAAGGATCATGAAATCCATCATAAAGGTCAACTGTTTACTTACGCTCGGCTGATTGGCATTGAAAAACTTCCTTTTTTTATTGTACAACCTCCTAGACGCTAAAATCATGTTTGGAAAGAAGCTGACACCGTTCAAAACTGGACGGTGTTTTTCTTTTCATTAAAATATAGAATTTGGATGTTTCACATATTGACGATAAATTATTAGGTATTGTTTAATAATGTTAGGTAACACTTAAAAAATATAGGTGATACATACAAATGTCTAACCTTTATCTTTATACCAGATAAATGCCCATATATTAAGTTACACTTGATATTTTGACATGAATTTGTCGATTGATCAAACCAGATGTATATAGAAATAAAAGGAGGAGCATGATGCTCGAATGGATGTTGCGAAACGTGATGGTTGAAAAAGGCATTTGGTCAGGTGCTGCACTTAGGCGCCTATTGAAAGAAAAAGCAGGATACGACCTATCAGCGCCTTCAATTAGCGCACTGCTAACCGGTCAGCCAAAACAAATGAAAGCCGAAACATTGGACGCACTATGCACAGCATTGGAGTGTACACCGAATGATTTGTGGGTTCATACGCCTTCCCAAACTACCATGGCTTGGCAGCCACCACGAT
>NZ_KE952771.1 GCF_000466385.1 Aneurinibacillus aneurinilyticus ATCC 12856 | reverse complement strand
CCTAAAGAGACACCAAAGCCTAAAGAGACACCGAAGCCTAAAGAGACACCGAAACCCAAGGAGACACCGAAGCCTAAGGAAACGCAACAACCTACTCAGGGGATGGATAAAGTTGGAACCCCTCCTCGATATGGGGAGAGGCAAATTTCAGACGAAGAATATGATATGCTAAGGAAAAGAACTCCATCACAAGAAATAAGAGATATGGTAAACGAAGGGCATGATAAAAATGCAATAACTAAAGATAAGGCTATCCCTGGTAAAACATTCAAAGGTGCTTTGGAAGCTGATCATATTGTACCTATGGATAGAATAACAAAAATGGACGGTTTTGGTAAATTAACAACGGAACAGAAGCTTGAAGTATTAAATAATCCAGAAAACTTTACAGGATTAAGTAAATCAGCAAATACTTCGAGAAAAACAAAATATTATGAAGAATGGACGCACTATAAGCCTGATAAGCCAGGTCAAATAGAAATTGACTCTAAATTTAGAAGTGAAATGATAAAAAAAGAAGGGGAGCTAGAAAGAAAACTACAGAAACAAATTGATGAACTTAATGAACAAAATAATAAAAACAATAATAAAAGGAGATGATTAGTTACTATGGGACAAAAATTGGATTATTTAAGAAAATACAATAAAAATATTCGTTTATTAACTATTGATGAAATCGATAAAATTAGCGTTGATCTAATCCCAAGCAACTGGCGTGAATTATTTAAAGAAAGGAATGTTAGGAAAAGAATCGATTTACTTTTGGATATATGGAAAAAATATAAAGCAACTGAATTGCGTAATACCATATCTTATCTAAGCGAACATCTTGAAAATATTGAAATTATGGAAGTTGATAATTTATATTCTATTTTATATACAATCAAAAACTCCAAAGGTAAATATTTATACTATGAAGGACGTAACCCTCAAGATAAATTTGAAAATGAAGAACTAGAAAAGTCATGGAATAATATCCCTGATTCAATTCGGAGTTTTTATGAAAATATTCATAACGGATTTTATTACTATGCTAGTGAATCAATGGGTTTAGTTCCTTTCGAATCTGTAACATACCTTGGGGATGAAGACTTGGATTGGGATATTATAGACGATCTGAAAGAATCTATTCAAATTGATCTAGAGACATCTTTTGGTTTTTTTAGTAATGGTATGGGGGATTATATAGCTATTGACTATAAAAATTGCAAGAATGATAATGCTACTTTTTGGTCAGCCAAAATACAGCCTAAATATAATATTAATTTTTGGAATTATGTAGATGAGTGGATTGTAATTGGCTTTGAATAGTTAGCTACTCAAAGAACTATCATATAACCTATATTGAATACCACAATACGGCCACCCATATTGTGGTATTTTTTGTTCTGCACTTGGTGGTGGCGTTTGAAATAAGTCCACCCAGTGCCGAATAAGTCCCTCTCTTTACTACTAACAAACATAACCCTAATCATGCCTGTACGATATTCCCTTGATTTTTCTGTACGTACAACATCATCACAGGTCTTGAAATATATAACCCATTCCTCGTTTGCAATCTTTTCATTTCATCCTCAATATGCTCAGTTCCTACCGTTCTGGTTTTCAAAATCATGATCTTTGCTATCTCCTCGTTCTCTATAATTCATATATAGGGAGAGGAACTGAAAATCATAAGGTGGTATCTAAAAATATCGCAACTTTTTCTGAACTTATAGCGGTTATTCTGTATAAAAGGACATCATTCATCTGGTAACGTGCCAGTTTATATAGATTATGCGGAAGGTCATGTGGTAAGGGCTAGCCACCTTCCCTCTAATTAAGTGAGAAATGTAATCTAGGGGGATTTAATATGAAACATGCATCATATCATCTATTCAGTGGGATTGCGTATCAGTATATGGATGAAACCGCCAAGGAAGATACCTACACTGCCGTTCATAAGGGCTATACCATCGTTCCTCATAAGATTTTACGGTGCTATGGGTTAAGCCAGTACGAAAAGCTGATTCTCATTGACTTGATCTCTTTTATGGGAGATAAGAGCAGTTGCTACCCAACAAAGGAAACCATTGCTAGGAATGTTGGATGTAGTTCCAAGTCGGTAGAAAGACATATACGGTCTTTAAAGGAAAAAGGTTTGATTTACATAAATGAAGGGAATCGGAATCATGAGTACTATCTTCCAAGAAACTTCCACCAGCATCCGTATCTGCTGATGTCTGAAAAAACTCACGAGTTTATTAATGAAGTTCGTAGGGCTGTTAATGAGAGGGAACTAACGCATTGGATAGATGGCATAGTAAAGGAAGAAGTCTATCAGAAGTTTCTTTCGAGGTTAATGAGTCTATGTAACCACCCGTTTGGCTCTTCCTTTTCTAAGAATGAGATTGTTAGCGACCTTGCTGACTATAAGACTTACCTTGAAGCGGAATACAACAAGAAGTTCACAACATCCGACAATCAGTCCGAATGACAGACTCACTATCTGCATGAGAGACTAATAGTTTGTTGAAGAGTACTGGATTACGTCAAATAGACCATTTGTTTATCAGGTAGACAGGAAGTCTGAAATCTAAGACAGAGTGACTGTTTTTAGGACATAAAGTCTGATAGTACGGACGGAGAGTCTCACCAATAAGAATCATTAATAATCATGCTAATAACCACTAAAAAAACCATTCTAAGAAGAATCAGCAGACACGCCTTTGGCGGTCTGGGATTTCTAGGATAAGGATTCCTGTTATGGAGGGGTAAAGGCGGGCGGTATATCCAAGCTTTACTATAAGTATTGAACAGATTCCGCCTCAGCCGTTCCAGCCCTGCTCGTTGTTCCAGTGGAATCTTTACCGAGCGGTAATAAGAATGATTCTATACCGCATACAATCGCAGTTCGATGCAAGGTCGAGACTACCTTCGTTTTTCTGAATGCTCTATAGGGCTTCCTAGACGCTTTAAGAGTAGTTTAGTAGAGTCGGTTCATTCTTTTGGAGAGTTAGGTTCTTCCACTGACACAATCAGTTGGTCAATGGTGATTCCAAGTGCTTCGCATATTTGTTCTAACGTCCGAATGTAAACCCTGTCCACATTATCGGAACAAAGGTGGTTGATGGTTGGATGGCGGATGCCCATTTTACGAGCCAGTTCTCTTTGGGAAATACCCTTTTCAGCTAGTATCTCTTTCAAGCGAATTCTGATTTTCATAATCCGCTCCCTTTCTTTTATTATGTAACTCTTTAGATTATCACTGACATTATAGCATGGTTCGATAAAATAATCATTGAGTGGTAGCCTTAAGAGTACTATAATGTGAATGTGGTAGTTTTAAGCGTAACGGTAATTCAAGTTCCTGTAACGGTGGGGGTGTTGGCATGGCAAAAGTAGTTGGATATGTACGAGTATCCACCAAAGGGCAAGTAAAAGATGGGTACAGTTTAGCTTACCAAGTGGAAGAGATTGAACGATACTGCAAGGAACATAACCTTGAGTTGCTTCACATCTACAAAGACGAAGGCATCAGCGGTGCAAAGGTCGATGAAGACGGTCTGACGATAGACCGACAAGGATTGCAGGAACTATTGGCGAGTCTTCAAACGCAGGAAATCAAGCAGGTGATTGTGTTGAACACCTCCCGCCTGTGGCGGGCAGACATGGTGAAAGTTTTAATACAGCGTGAACTAAAGCGTCACAACGTAGACGTGAAAGCAATTGAACAGCCAAACTACAGCATTTACGTTCATGACCCGAATGACTTTCTCATCAACGGCATGATGGAACTGCTTGATCAGTATCAGCGGCTAGAGATTGCCCTGAAACTCGGCAGAGGAAGACGAAAGAAAGCCCAACAGGGCGGCTATGCAGGAGGTGGTGTGGCATTCGGCTACCGAGCCATGAAAGGGCAGAAGGTATTACAAGTCGATGAAAGACAAGCGGAAGTGGTGCGCAGACTGTTTACCTTGCGGGGGCAGAATCCCACATGGTCATTGTCTGAACTCGCTTTCCAGTTAAATGAGGAAGGATACCGAACGAAACAAGGCAAGTGTTTTACGAAAGTACAAGTCAAGCGAATCATTGACCGTGAGAACTTATACAAAGGTATATACACATACGGTCATATCGCATCCAAAGGGGTACATCAACCCATTCTGTAACAAGTCATAGCTTTACAATATGAACACCATGGACTGGCTAGCGTCCCACTGCGGGTCTTCGGACTAACGCTTGAACTCAGGTTGCCGACATGTTGTTCATGAATACCCAAGAACAGGAGTGAAGTCTTGTGCATCATAAACTCAAGCATTTGTACATTGGTGTCGACTTACATAAACACCAGCATACAGCCGTAGTCATCAACTGCTGGCATGAGAAGAAGGGGGAACTGACATTTGAAAACAAACCGAGTGCGTTTCCCCAACTTGTAAAGCTGGTTAAGAAGTTGGCGAAGAAAGAAGAATTGACTCCTGTGTTTGGTTTGGAAGATGTGGGCGGGTATGGCAGAGCATTAGCCATCTATCTGAAAGACAACGGATACATGGTAAAGGAAGTAAACTCTGCTTTATCGTATGCCCAACGAAAAAGCTACCCGACTACGCAGAAAAGCGATAGTTGGGATGCGGAATGTGTAGCACAGGTGTTACTCAATCAATTGGATACCTTGCCTGATGCGAACCCACAGGATATTTACTGGACAATTGGACAACTGGTTGCCAGACGGAATGCATTGGTGAAAAGCCTGTCTGCTTGTAAGAATCAACTACACATGCAGTTAAGCTATCAGTACCCCAGCTATCATAAGTTCTTCTCGGAGATAGATGGAAAAACCGCACTGGTGTTTTGGAGTCGCTTTCCCGCTCCGTATTGCTTGGCGGGGGTGACAGAAGAGAAGCTGAGGGGGATTCTTTTAAAGGCAAGTGCCAGAGCCTGTTCCACTCGGAAAGCGAGAGAGATTCTTGCGCTTGTGGAAGCAGATGGAGATACGAGACGAGAGTATCAGGAGTCACGGGATTTCATTATTCAGAGCATCGTGAGAGACATCAAGTTCAAAAAAGAGGAAATTGCAGAGGTTGAACAAGCCATCGGTAATGTCATGAAGTTACTCGAATACAAGTTGGAAACGATGGCGGGTATTAATCTTGTGACGGCTTCTGCATTGGTCGCAGAGATTGGCGACATTTGTAGGTTTTCGAATCCTGATAAGTTAGCCCGATTCGCAGGGATTGCCCCTGTGAATTACAGTTCGGGCGGTAAAGGACGAAACCAGAAAAGCAGACAAGGCAACCGAGTGTTGCATGGACTCTTTTACACACTAGCAGTTCAGCAAGTCCAGACAGCTAAAGGAAGTAAGATGCCACGGAATCCGTTCTTTTATGAGTATTACCATAGGAAGTTGGCAGAAGGGAAAACGAAAGGTCAAGCGTTAATCTGTGTCATGCGTAGGCTTGTCAACATCATATACGGCATGATGAAGCATAAAACCGCATATGTCGCTCCTGTAGCCGAACAGCAGAAGGCAGGATGATAGAATACAAGGTGGGGGCTAGTCTACTAGAGTACCCACCTTTCCTTTACAGGTTGTAGGTTTACAACTAGGGGGACGGGTAAACCTCAGAACCCTGGTAATATAGTTAAGGACGGAAACAAAACGAAATACACAAATCCTGCTGGTAATGAACTGACATGGGTGGATCAACATCCGAAAAATATCAATCGTGATATTGATAGCTTTTTGAATAGTTCTAACGTTGGTAAAGCTACTGAAGCAAAGGTTGCTAATTTTGTAAGAAACGAAACTGAAGTTGTTGGATTTGGGCAAAAAATATTAAAAAAAAGGTGGACAAGCTGCGGGTGATTTAGATGTTGTTACAAAGAATGCAATAATTGAAGTCAAGGCATCAATTAAAGCTGCTGATGCAGAACAATTTTTGAAGATGACAAAGCAGAACCATCCGAATTTTTTCAATCCCGAGAACAAAAAAATAATTCTCTATATTGATAAGCCACTGGCTAACTTAAGACCTGAGCATGTAAAGATGCTGGAAGATATTAAGTCACAAGGTGTAACCATTGTTAATTCATTGGAAGATTTAAAGGAGGTATTAAGATAGAATGGGAACTACTGCTTTTATTTTGACAGACTGTGAAAAATATACTCCAGAAAAATTTCTGGCGGATACAATAGTAGCAACCTTTCATTCAGATGCTAAACTTATCTTTGAAAATTATAAAAGTTTCGAAGAGGGGCGATTCTCATCTACAACATTGAATATACTTGATCATTCCTATAATAGCGCAGAGAATAATCACCAATTTATTTTGTATGTAAAGGCTAAAGAGAATCCTAGTATATTATTCAGTGACTATGACGATCTTGGATTGGATTCAGACCGTGAACTGTTTCGAATAGGGACTATTGAAGAAGTTTACGGAGCAGAGGAGGTAATTTTTCGTTTTATCTATGAATACCTCAAGCTAAATCCCGATGATTACTTTTGGGTGGCAGATTATGATTGGGTACACAGTTGGGAAGACATGCAAAAATTAAAATCTTTACCTTACGATCCTGATTGGTGTTATAAGAATCCAAAATTAATCTAAATTAACCGAATTAAAGATTCAGAGTTACAACTCCAACAACAAGATCGTACAATACAACCAACAAACCAAACACTTGATCAACTTTCAAAAGCTCTTTCCCACTTGTTTTATGAGTAGGAATGAGCTTTTTTTGCGTGCCCAAAATCAAAGGAGGACGAAACGAATAGCAAAACGTGGACAGGTAGTGGCAGAAGAACTGAAGAAACAGTAACCAGTAGGGGCAGGAGAAGGGGGCAAGAAATGCGGTATTTTATCCTATCACAAGATGGCAGAATATCGGATGCAGTAGAGCCGATGGGGGTCACACAGATCATCACGAAAGAGAGAATGAAGGAAGAGTACAGGCATGAACTGGAGGAACTCACCTTGCAGTTCCCTATCCGGGAAACAAACAAATGTGAATACATAGATTTTATCGAGAGGCCGGTTCCTCTGGCATCGGATAAGCTGAAATCCATCCTTACTACCTATGATCCACATTTGTATGTCAAATGGGTGATAGTAGCGGATAGAAAACGAACACGACAGGAGAAGTATTGGTTGTTCATTCCCCCATGTGTGGAGTGCCTGTCTGATCGCAGTGAATTTCACAAAAACGGTACGAGTAAAAGGCTGGTTATTGATGAACGAAAAGTAGGATCCCAGCCTGTTTTTACGATTGCAGGCATACGAGAGTCTTATATTCTGGTCAATCTGGCTGTAGCGGAAAGCGTATTACGAAGGGGGATGCTTGGCATTCGATTTACGCGGGTCGAAACGGAAGCGAGGTAGGGAAGGAGGGATGGGAGCATGTTCTTTGGTATTTTGATAAGCCAAGAGGAGGAAGAAAGCTATGTGGTAGCGGGTGCTACCTTATGCTGCAGCATGGGGGAGCGTACGAGTCAACTCCAACTGCCGATGAGTCATGGGTTATATATGAACGGCAAAGCACAAGTAAATATTAAGGATAGGGAGCCGAATGTTAATATCCTGCCATTTGGTATGTGTAAGCTAGGGGGTGTGTGTTCCCCCAAGATTGACATGGATTGGACGGATGAAAGAAGCAGTAAGATGGTAGATGGAGAACCGGCTGTATCCAACAAATCGAAACTGATGTGCTTGTACGGAGGAACGATTCGAATTGAGGACGATGGACAGGAGATAGGGAGCGGGGAGAAGGAAGAGTCGTTCTGGAGTGAATTGTGGGAGCAGACGAAAGTGTTGTCCCGGAATGAATTGTGGGGGCAGACGAAAGCGTTTTTTGATGGGGCCAGTGATGCAGCAGCAGATGATTTTACCCTAGGCACGCTTCCAAACGAGAAGTATACTGGTTTCAAAGACTATAGCAGTAAGTATCCCCTTTCACGTAAGGCAGGCGAAGTAGCTGGGAATTTGTTGGGATTGGTAGTAGGGGGAGCAGAGACTATAATAGGTACTGGTGGGGCAGTTATCGGGGGAGCGGCAAGTGTTACTGGGGTAGGCGGGAGTGTTGGAGTCCCGCTAACGGGAGGTTCCGTGGCAGTAGCTGCCCATGGTGTTAGCATGTCGACAAAGGCAGCTTTGGGAACGGGCAAAAGCGCGAGTGAGTTTTGGAATATGTTTGCGAATCATAACGGTACTAAGGGGACGGGGAAAGGTCCAAAGATTAAACTTACCGAACCTTCCTTACCAAAAGGTAGTAAACCTAAAGGTAATTATGGAGAAGGAGATTCTCATGGAATAAAGAAACAAAATGAAACAGCTGATTTCTTGGCCGATAAAGGCTATGACATTGAGATGTTGGATGAAATTCATGGTGGAAATGGTTATGGTATTTTAAAAGGATCGAACCCAGATTTCCTAATTGAAGGGAATGTATTTGATTGTTATGCACCAAAACCAGATGGAAAGGTACAAAGCATAATTAAAGAATTAGCAGGAAAGACAAAGAAGCAGTCTGGAAGAATTGTTCTCAATCTAGATGACTTTCCAGATAACAAAGTTGTGGAAGTTACTGAGACAATATTCAGAAAAGTAAATCCAAATGGAGATTTAAAAAGACTAGAAGAATTACTTATTGTAAAAGACGGCACAATTACAAGGCTATTTGGGGGGAAGAAGTGAGATGGACTGTGCATTATTTTTAGTTTCAAATCTGGACAATGAAACATTAAAAAGAAGAATCTATAATATAGTGTGTGAGACAGTTGAAGATAAAGTAACTAGCTACGAAGGTTTCTCTCGTCTTAGTTGCAAATACTTCGTACTTGATATTGAAACAGAAGATATTATTAGTATTGATTTTTTAAGAGAAGAGTATGGGATGAATATTAATGCAGAGATTGGAATTCAATTATTTGGGAAATCATTCGAAGAAGGATTAGAAGTGTTGTTTAAAATTTTTGGAAATATTTTGATGGATTTTAATCCTGACATGGTGTTTGTGGAAAATGGTACAGATCAATTATTCAGAAAAGAAAATGCTACTGTAATTATAAATACAAAGCTGGATCAATTTCAGAAAAAGTATCTATCAAGCAAGATAATTAATTTACTACGATTTCCATATATTTTTCAGGAGCTATCAAACTAAAACCAGAGTCTGTAAAGAAATTGTGTAATCTAGTAAAACCGAAACTAGTAACTCGTTACACCGTAGCTGGGTTTGTCAAGAATTATGTGTAGTCCATTTACAATTCCAACAACAAGATCGTACAATACAACCAACAAACCAAACACAAAATAACTTGATAATACACTTGATAAACTTTCAAAGGTTTATTCCAACTTGACCAATAAGGAGCATTCCTGTAATGAATGAAAATGC
>NZ_KE952770.1:4543-24912 GCF_000466385.1 Aneurinibacillus aneurinilyticus ATCC 12856 | reverse complement strand
CAGGGCGCATCCACCCTCTTCTTTTTTCCGAATTCCCTACTTCCAACCACGTTATCATGTCAACATATCAAATATAGCTTATATAGTTCTAACACCGGGCTAATGTTTTGATTATAAAGAAGCTTGATACGCCATATTCCAATACTTCGATTGAATTTCTTTTACCTGATCCACATACTGTTTTTGAATATCATACAATTCATTGGTAGGGATTTTATACATAGCAGCAATAAACGGATCTTCGACTTCCGTTCGTATGCCGCTCATTTCTTCCACAATCGCAAGCGAGCAGAAAGGGACATAAGGAGCACTATAGCCACCTTCATGGCAGGCGATGAGACGCCCCTCACAATGCTTATCAGCCAACTTTAGCATAAAAGAAGTAAATGCACGGAATCCTTCAGCAGTTACCATCATTCTTGCAAGAGGATCGAACATATTCGGGTCCTGTCCGGCGGAAAGTAGAATTAGCTCTGGCTGAAATTGGTCGACAATCGGCTTAACCACCGTTTCAAAGGCATACATGTACCCTGCATTTCCAGTTCCGGCTGGAAGAGGAATATTCACGTTGAATCCCTCTCCTCCCCCTTCCCCAACATGCTCTGCAAACCCTCTTTCTGGCGGGAAATTCATCTCTTGATGAAGGGAAATAAACAGCACTCCAGAGTCATCATAAAAAGCGCTTTCTGTACCATTCCCATGATGTACATCCCAATCCAGGACAAGGATTCTTTTCAAATTATACATCTTTCGGGCATATGTAGCAGCGATAGCGACATTGTTAAACAAACAAAATCCCATACCAAGCTCTTTTTCTGCGTGGTGGCCCGGCGGGCGGGTCAGAGCGTATACGTTATCGACTTGTCCTGTCATGACAGCGTCTACCGCCGTAAGCGCCCCTCCAGTTGAAAGAAGTGCAATCTCATAGGAGCCGGAGCCGACAAGCGCCAGTTCCCCAGCATCTCCACCCGTTGTATCACTTAATTTTTTTACTTTATCAACGTATTCCGGTGCATGGTACAGTTGAACTTGCTCTCTCGTTGCTAAACGAGGCTCAAGATGTGTAAGGCTCGAAGCTAGACCGCTGCGTTCCAGCAAATTTTTAAACCGCCGTTTGGTTGCCGGATTTTCAGAATGAATATCGCTCTCTATCCATCCGCCCGGTGGAAGAAACAAAGCCCCATTACCTGTATCATGCCAAAAATAACTCTCATGACAAACAAATCCTGTTTTCCGCATGTACCTTCCCTCCTATAGCTTATTATTTCATTGAATTTTTAGATAATTAATAGATTTCTTAGCTGTTTGTTTTTATAATTATGACAGAATAAGTAACAGGAACCAATTACCCAAAAGGATAATTAAAGCAGAAGACATTTCAAATCTATACTCTTCACGAAAGGGGTCGGCTATGAATTTTTCAAAAAAAGAGTACGAACAAATCTTTCATTTCCTCAATGAAATTCGCGTTCCACCCTCCCATTTTCGAAAAAAAGTCCAAACATTGCTTGCCGATTTATTCGATTATAGCCGCTCTATATTTTGGTTAGCCGATCATCATGGAAACCTTTACAGCCCAGAGACTTGGAATATTTCTGATCAAGTTCTTTATGATTATATGGAATGCTTTTTTCAATATGATGTCTTGCATCCTCAAAAACAGTTAACTACCTTCCCCACCTACCCGGTGCTACGTATAGATGATGTTATGTCACTGCCTGAATATGAAAAAACAAATTACTATTCCATGTTTATGCGTAAACATAATTACTATCACGAGATGGTTGTGTATTTTATGGATGAAGGCAAACTGTGTGGTGTAATAGGAATGGCTCGGTTACAAGAAGAAAAGCCTTATACCGAAAAGGACTGTAAGCGCTTAACGTTTCTATCTAACCATATCGGCCATGTACTGGGCAATTATATGCGCATGGAGGATATGAACTACCAAAAAAGGTTGCTGGAAGAACGTACAAATGTTTCAACTGCCGGATTTGTGCTCGTTGATTATACTCATAACATTCACTTTGTTAATGAAGCTGCTCAATATATGTGTCAGAAATTTAAAAGAGGTGCATCGTCGGTTGAAGAGTTTTTGAATCACTATGTGTATTCCCATCCAAATTGGAAGGCAGGGATAAGTATAAAAATCAATTTCCCGGAGAGTGAGCATTGGACCTTGCAAGTCGTTCCTGAAATAAAAGGCACCTTAACTGATCACCCCAATCAATATGGTATCTACCTTTTCTCTGAGGAAGAAATGGAACAGGAAACGGCAGAACAAAGATTGTCCAGACGAGAGCTGGAGATTTGCGAGCTGGTGATAAAAGGATATACGAACGAGCAGATTGCCCGGGAGCTCTGGATTAGCATCAACACTGTTAAAAAACATCTAAGAAATATATATGAGAAACTTAATGTTGCCAATAGAACAAGCCTGGCGTATAAACTCACCGCTATATTCGACTATATACATCTGATTCGATAAATCGACATATGTTTGTGGTGGGGGCCGGAAAAAGACACGCTGACCTTTCTTCTGCCGGAGTACAGGACGCAGCCAGCCTCTTTTTTTCCGAATCTCCTCCTTCCAACCATGCTACCCTAATCCATATAAGACATCTGCCTGCATGCCTGAAAGCAAATACGCTCTGCTTTTTCTGCAGAGCGTATTTGTTTTCCTTTATTCAATTTCGCCGATCTTAATCGCAAACTTTTCGCTATCATTCCTCAAGAAATTGTACATTTAAATATTTCTCAAATAACTTAGTAATTTCAAAAGCGGTATGGGAAGAATCGAAGTTTTCAAAAACATGTTCACATGCTTCCCTATACTCCATAGACTCTTCATAATGTGCAATATGTCGCTTAATATCTTCTTCCGAATCCCCGCGCTGTTTTTGTCGCTCGATTACCGTTTCACTATCAGCATAAATAAAGAACCGTACTACCTTATCCCCGTATAACCGCTTAATCGTTTCCGTTCCTTCAGCGTTTAACACCATAATAACGCTTTGGTGCTCTTTAAATAAGGACGTGATATCTACCTCTTTGATTCCGTAATGATATCCGTCCAAAACAACGACTTCTAAAAACTCGCTGTTTTTCGCAGCGTGATGAAATTGCTCTTCTGTAATGAAATGATAGTCATGTCCTTCCACTTCCATCGGTTTCTTTGGTCGGGTCGTGTATGAAACAACATGAGGAATATCAAGACTACGAAAAATCATTTCAGCAATTGTTTTACGACCTGCTCCATCGGGACCTGTAAATACGAAGATAAATTCTTTTTCCTTTAAATTAAACATAGCTTACAACCTCCTTGGAAAAATAGATGGGTTAAGCACTACAAAGAAGTGGAGCTTATAGGATCAACCACATAATTAATGTAAACATGTGGGTCATACAAATTATATTCCAAACACTCCCCAAAAAAGAAATAAAATTCGCCATATAAAAAATAAATGGCGCCCCATGATGTACATACATCTGATTGGATAAATCGACACATGTTTGTGGTGGAAGATAAGAAAAGAGGGAAAGGCGATGGGCAGGAGCGGTCGGAAAAAGACACGCTGGCCTTTCTTCTGCTGGAACGCAGGGCACATCCAACCTCTTCTTTTTGCCGACTCTCCTACCTCCAACCACTTGAACTTTTGTTACTACGTAAAGTGAATTTTATGTAGCAATTGTCCACTTTTATGACTGTTCCTATCCCACTAAGTACAGGCCATATCAATTGCTACTTTTTCAAGCATGTTATCAGCCCTCTCCTTTTTACACTAAATACCAGTTATTTCAATATTATTATACCATGAATTTGAATGAAACAATGATAAAGAAGCCTCTAGCTGAAGAGAAAATCATAAGGCAAGGCGCAAAATAAGGACAGGCAAAAAGCGGCCCTCTGAGCTTGGGTGCGAGAGATGAACCGACACCCGTTTGGGGCACGGTGTGGTGACGACCCACTCTGGATCGTACTGGATAATCAACACCCTTGATAGTATACTTATAAAGTAGTTAGGAGGAGAGACAAATGAATATACACGAATTCCAAACTTGGATTGGTGAATTCTACAAGAAACGGGGTTGGACAAAGTACGGGCCATTCATTCGGATGGGTTTTCTTGCAGAAGAAACGGGAGAATTGGCAAGAGCCGTACGTGCCATTGAAATTGGCCGGGATCGTCCGGATGAAACAGAAAGAGCCGAGAGTGAACGAAGAAGGGAACTCACCGAAGAATTAGGCGACGTGCTAGGGAATATTATATTGCTAGCAAATCATTATAATCTCACTCTTGAAGAAGTAATGGAAGTACATAAAGAGAAATTACTGCAAAGATTTCAAGCTGATTAAAAATCCCACTCCTGAAAATCCTTCAGTTTCAATCTCCAGAACATCTATGGCTTACAAAACAAGCTGCTTAACTTGTGGCTTGTTTTTTTATATATAACGGTTCGATTTATAAAAATAATCAAACGAACTGAATGATGAACTTTTAAGTAGGCATCATCATACCATACATTATTAACTACTTTATAAAGGACGTTTGTATATGCCTTCAATTGTTGGAAATATAAATATAGTCAGCGTTGACCACAGTTCCATTATCAATTTTGGTGATACTGTTATTCTTTCCCCGAAAAGCGCTGCAAAATCTTTTGCCGGATCGGGTTCCTTCAATACGGCTGATGTCATGAAAAACTATAACGGTTTTAATGCGACAAACACTAACGATTCCCATCTTGCTGATGCCAATATTGCAGGTACCTTATAGCAAGGTAAAGGAGGGGAGAAATATACCTAATTTAACCGTTCATCAAAGTATTGTTATTTATACTCTACGGGTGAATAGTATTGCTAATTCGTCAGTTCTGCAAATCGGAAGCGCTGGTATAATCAAACCTCTATCTCACCCGTTTCACACAGGCGAATCTATTAGTCCTGCTGCGAAGCCCGGGACATCAGAGCAGCCGAAAAATCTTTTAGTTCCGCTACCTCCTCCGAACTAGTCTTCTTCACAATAAATCATTTTATCCCGGTTCAGTGGGCAGTAAGGCTCCGAAACGTGCAACTAACCATCAGCGGGGAACGAAGAAGCCCCTCCTTATAAAAGTTTTACTTTGTTATCGACTAACGCCCATACATTTATTTGCATAGGATAAAGCGAGGGGAGGGCCAGTTATATGTATCATGGTGATATGCCATCATTTTTTCAACAGATTTATGCACACATAAACTGGTAAAATGGGAAAATAAACGAATTAGAAAAAATCATTCAGGAATTAAAAGAGGAAATTATTGTACAGCAGCATATGCCTACCGATCAGTTGGAGCAGCGGGTACAGCAATTGCAGGACGAAATCGCTATTCATCAACAAGAACCAATAAACCAGCTGGCAACGGAAGTGCATCAGCTTCAGTATGAAATTAGCTTATTAAAAAATCAGCGTCCAGTGATTGTAGAGAAAATGGAGTACAAATTCGACCAATTAAAGGTCGAAAAACTTGAGGGAACTTTAAATATCGGTGTGACACCAAATAGTTTGGGCAATATTGACGAATTAGTTACTAATGACCAAACTATAGAAGATGTCCCTATTCAGCCTCAGCAATCTCGATCTTTCCAGCAAATTAAGAATCATATTGAACAATATTTAAAACGAGAGCTTCCCAAAGAAATTAATGCGATAGAAAAAAAATACAAATATAAGCTAGATAAAGAATTCCACCGATTTGTGATTGAAGATATTAGAGAACAAACCGACCGCCGCATACATTATTATCTCAATAAAATGAATAAGGATATGACTGCGACTAACCCAGAAACAATAAAACAAACCATTATCAAAAAAGTTAGAAGAGACATTCGAGCCGGTGTTGAGAGCTATTTTAGCAAACTGTCAAAAGGAGAAGGTGAGCTTTAATGAAAATGAATGTAATCAATAAAGAACTTGCGGTTAAAAATATTCGAATTAACGAAATTTCAACCTCCTCAGTTTTTTTAATAGGTGACACGAAAGTAATTACTTGTTCTTCTGTTTCTGATACACCATCCGAATCGCCCGCAGGCGCGCCAGAGGTTCCTCTGCCGCCGGAAACAAGAAGCAGGTAATAATGAACGCGAGAGTATCAGTTGTTAAAAACATTAAAATTCTGGACACTTCAGCAAGCACCATTGTTCATATAGGAGATGCTGTTTAGATAACCTTGAACCATCCATATGTAAAAGCATTCCATGCTCATGGGCAAAAGTAGCTATAGCTTGGATTTCTTCTGGTTTATACACTGTACCCAACTCTGTAGGTTGGGCGATGGAAATCACTTTCGGTTGACTATGGTGCTGATCGCCGAAACCGGTTAGATGCTGTTTAATAAGATCAGCATGCAGCTTTCCATCTTTTGTTGGTATAGTAAGCGTCTTGCAACCGGTAAAGTATTCAGGTGCGCCACACTCATCAACATGAATATGAGAGGTTTCAGCGCAAATAATGGAATTGTATGATTTTGTTATCGCTTTTAAGCCCAGCACATTTGCTGCGGTGCCATTAAAAACAAAATAAACATCAATATTGTCGCCAAAATGTTCCTTGAATTTTGAAATAGCAGCTTCTGAATACACATCATTACCATAGGAGCTGACATGATTTACGTTTGCCCGGAGGATGGATTCCATAATTTCGGGGTGTACACCTGAATAATTATCACTGGCAAAGCTTTTATAAAAAGGCATTTTTGCTTCCTTCCATAGGTGAATTTTTATTGAATGCTACGAATCATCGTCTATTTGTGGTCCGTTGTGCTTTTCTTTATATAATATAACGCTTTTAAATTGATGTAAATGCAGCAATATAAAATATTGTTTTCATCTGCTTATCTTCCACTTTATAAATGGAGTATACAACCATAAAAAAATAATATTTACTTTTTTATAAACATATAGAAACTATATACATGTATCTACGTATATAGATACAGGAAGTATGAATCACTTCTTAATAGGATAAGGCTCATTTCGCCGGAAACACCATCGCCAGTCCGCCTGGTCAGTTTCTTCGTTAAAAGCCGGATACATAAGGTGCTTTTATGTGCACTTCTTACAATAAGCAGATTGAGCCGTTTCTAAACAAGGGCGATTCTGTGGTATCCAGGTAATCTGCTCCTCCTTACGTTTTCTTTTCATCGGTATTACCTTACCCGTGCTTCCATCCCCTTCTGGATAGGAGGTGAATAATAATGGATATAATTTCTACAATCAAGACGTGCGGAGCTCGCAAAGAAATGGTCTATATTACGTATGAAGGACAAGAACGCTTGGTAGAGCCGTATTATTTTCGAGATGGCGGTTTGCAGTTTTTCGCCTGGTGCCGCATGAGTAAAAACATTCGCAGCTTTACTGTCACTAAGATTACGGCAGCTCGCCCATCAGGTCTCATATACGGACCAAGATATCCGGTGGAGTTTTGACTAAAGATTCGTGCATTATCAATTTCTTTCCTGAGAAGCAGAATGCATACAGCATTCCGCTTCTTTTTTGGTTCTATATACTATCAAGGGTGTTGATTTTTCAATTTCCCTTTGCATAAAAAATACCCTCAACTAAAAATGTCGAGGGTGCTTATCCAAGCATTATCTCACTTTTACTGCTGTTCCTGTCGCAATACACATCATCATACCGTCACGCAGCGTTTCAAAGTCGAGGTCGACTCCAACAACCGCATTGGCACCCAATGCCTTTGCCTTGTCTGCCATCTCCTTAAGGGCCAGTTCCCTGCCTTCAGCTAGCTTACTTTCATATGCGCCGCTGCGACCGCCGATAATATCTGTAATACCCGCGAGAAAATCCCTTACAACATTGGCTCCCATTATAGTCTCACCTGAAACGATTGAGATGTATTCTTCAATTTCTCTACCTTGAATTGTCGGTGTGGTCGTAATAATCATACCTGTCATTCCTTCCATAAAAGAATGTATGCTCATTATACTTCCCTATTCTTTACGTTTTAGCTTTCAGTACGTTTCAAAAACTTGCCCGTTCCAGTAAGCAATAAAATTACGATAAAAATGACGAACCATCTTTACTTCATGTTCGGTGTAATGTTACGCTCATCAAACACTCGTTTCACTACATTCAGTGCACCACATGCTTTTGGAAATCCGGCATATGCGGCGCAATGCATCACCAGCTCCAGAATTTCCTCCGGGTTCATGCCCACATTCAGTGCCGCATGAAGATGAAATGGCAGTTGTTCAATGGCTCCCTGTGTAATTAAAGAAGTGAGTGTAATCATTTCACGTTGCTTCAAATCAAATACGGGACGAGAATATATATCACCGAATCCGAATGCGATCATCATATGGCCGAAATCCGGATGGAACGCACCCATCCCTTCGATCATCTGTACATCTTTTTCCCCTGCCATCTCCCGTAACGTCCGCATTCCCCTATCGTATCGTTCTTCATTTGTCATTTTAGGAGGTATCGACATGTTGTTTCCCCTTTTCTCTTGTTAGATTAACCTCGGCTCATCGTCGGTGGGATTTCAAACGGATCAACCATGATTTCAATCACAGTTGTCTTTGGCTCCCTGAGTGCCGTCTGAACCGCTTCACGCAGTTGCTCCTCCCGTTCGCAGCGGAAAGAAGACGCTCCCATTGCTGCCGCATATTCCGCTATATGTAGCGGAATTCGATATGTAGTTCCAACAGCATGGCCAAGATGCTTTGCCATTCCTTTATCGACCATATCAAGTCGACCATTGTTCAATATGACGAAGATTACGTGTGCCTCGTATTCTACAGCCGTGGAAATCTCCGCTCCGTGCATAAATGTACACCCATCTCCTGTCAAACATACGACAGGTGTGTTCGGTAACGCTATTTTTGCGCCGATAGCATACCCGATTCCATGACCCATCGCCCCAAAAACATCATCAAAGAAAAATGTTCCCGGCTTTGTAATATCAAAATGACGGATCGCATAAAACGTATGACTTCCATCATCTCCGAATACGACTGTATTCCCCGGTAATTCGGAACGCAGCACCTGCATAACATGTGCCGCCGACATATATTCATCCGTAGAGGATGTATGTACCATTTCGTCGCTGGGAGCCTGCATCTCAAACATTCTATTGTCCTTCTTGTTCGGAAGATGCTCCAGCAACATTTGAAGATTTACTTTTATATCCCCAATGATTGAAATCGTAGGAACAGGAAGACTCTTCCCGATAAAGGTCGGGTCAGCATCAAATTGAATGATTTTCTTCGGATACAAGCCGGGATGGAAGCCCGCTAAAGACATATCGCTCAGCTTTGTGCCGAGAACAATCATGACGTCTATCCCTTCTTCAAGATACGCCTTTGCTGTCTCTGTCCCGCCAAGGCCAAATGCCCCTAGAGATAACGGATGATTAGATTGAAAAGCCCCCTTTCCTCCGGGCGTGGTCATAACCGGAATTTGCAGGCGGTACGCCAGCGCTTCCAGCTCCCCATATGCTTCGGCAGCATGTACGCCTTTTCCGACAAAAAGGACAGGTCTCTTTGCTGACTGCACAATTTCGACTGCTTGCCTAAGCTTTGTAGACATCACGGAAGGTGCCTGGCTCGGTAAAGGCAAGGCAAAAGATTCGATTTCTTCCGCTAACACATCAGCAGGAATGGACAAATGGACAGGCCCTTTACTGCCCTCATACGCTTTCGCCACAGCATGTTCAAAATACATACGGAATAGCTCTCCCCGTTCTACGCGTGCACTAAAACGAGTTACCGACTCGAACATTCTCACTACATCTGTACCAAAAAACGTCGAATCCTGCCCTAATGCCTGCCCGGTGCTTCGCATTGATGGATGACCTGTAAGGAAAAGAACCGGCAGATGGTACGCTTTCGCCTGGCCAGCAGCCGTTAACAAATTTGTTGCACCCGGGCCCGATGTGCCGATAGCTACTCCCATTGTTTTGTTAGCCATAGCATAGCCTGCCGCTTCATACCCCGCTCCGGCTTCATGTTTGCTTAGTACAAATGTAATGCCTTTCTCATCCAGTTCTTTAATAAATGGGGTCACAGGTTTTCCGGGGATGCCAAAAACATGGGTTACTCCCCATTCTAAAAGATGCTGTACTAACAATGTTGAAACCTTTTTCACTTCTTACTCTCCCTTACGTATGTTTAATATCTGTTTTTTATCTGTCTTTGCAATTCAGCGAAATTTTCTTCGAACTCTTTAGCAGCAATCGGCTTGCTAAAATAATATCCTTGGACTTCATCACATTTTTTGCATTGCAGAAAACGAAGCTGCTCTTTTTCTTCCACGCCTTCTGCAATCACTTCAAGCCCTAGGTTGTGTGCCATTGCAATAATCGTTTCGACAATGCTTGCATCATTTTTATCCATCATAATCTCACGCACGAATGATTGGTCAATCTTCAAACGATGAATCGAAAACTCTTTTAAATAATGCAGCGAACTATACCCTGTACCAAAGTCATCAATGCTAATCTGGACACCCAGCTCATGCAGTTGTTTAAGCGTCGGAATTGTATAATCTACATCCATCGTCATTGTCTCGGTAATCTCAAGCTCCAAGAATTGCGGAGCTAGTCCTGTTTCTTCAAGCGTTCGCTTGACTGTTTCGATAAGGTTAGATTTTAGGAATTGCTGGGTCGATAAATTAACCGCTACCCGAAAATTCGGCAGACCAAGCTTCTGCCAGCGCTTATTTTGAAGGCACGCTTCCCGCATCACCCATTCGCCGATTGGGACGATTAACCCTGTTTCTTCAGCAATAGGAATAAACTTTCCTGGCGAAACCAGTCCAAATTCTGGATGCTGCCAGCGTATCAACGCTTCAAGTCCCCGGATGTCTCCAGTTTTCGAATCAATTTGAGGCTGATAATGTACGATGAATTCTTGCTTTTCCAAGGCCCTGTGCAAGGAGTTTTCCAAAGTGATTCTTTCGTATGGCTCGGTATGCATATTTTCTCTGAAAAACACATAATTATTTTTCCCTTGCTCTTTGGCGCGGTACATTGCGGTATCGGCATGCACCATGAGCGTCTCCGCATCGTCTCCGTCCTGTGGGTACGTGGCGATTCCTATACTTGTTGTAATATGAAACTCATAACCATCCATATTGAACGGTTCCTTAAACACCTCAATAATACGCTCGGCTACCTGGACTGCATCTGCTGCTTCTTTATTTTCAGGCAACAAAAAAACAAACTCATCCCCGCCCATTCGGCCTACAACACCACCTGACCCAACACAACTATTCAACCGTTTGGCCGCCTGCTGCAGCAGCAAGTCTCCATGGGAGTGGCCTAATGTATCGTTTACCAGCTTGAACCTGTCGAGATCAATAAACATAAGTGCCATTTTTCCGAAATTTTCTTTTGCCTCGTTTATATATTCCAGCAGTTTATTCTTAATATGCCTACGGTTGGGCAAACCCGTTAACTCATCATGGTAGGCAAGGTAATTGTATTTCTCCTCAGCTTCATACCGCTCTGTAATATTACGGAATTGCCCGAATGCACCAATAATGCGTTGTTGCTGATCACGAATGGGCAATGCATCGAACAGGCATACGAAACGCTCTGATGTTTCTTTCGTTTGCACAATGATTTCGATGTCTTCATACGTGTCATCGTATTGAAGCACACCTGAAATATACTCTCCTACCTGTTCCAAATGACAAACATTCTTGCCAAGTATTTCTTGCTTTTTCAATCCTGTAATTCGCTCCGCAAACGAGTTGAATTCGATAATATTGCCTTCTAGGTCCGTAATGATAATCCCATTGCGTGCGCTCTCCATCATGATCTGGTTCATAATATCCAGCTTTCGATTCTGCTTTCGGAGCAACAATTCTCTTTCAATCGAATCGACAGCAGTCGCAAGCATTGTCAACAAAAGCGGGTTCTGCTGCTCGGTGATCGTCATAATGCCAATGGTTCCTAACAAATTCCCGATATCTGCATAATGAAAAGGAACAGCATAGCATGCGCTTCCGTGCAGCACTTCATGATAGTGATCATCACCTACTAGTTGAACTGGCTGATTTTCTCGCAAAGCTAGCGAAACAACATTCATTCCCATATCTTCCTCAGCAAATTGGATGCCTGGCATAATTCCGAGCTCAGCAACAAGTTCCTTAATCGTCTCGTCACCATCCATCTGAAGAATAAATCCATTCTTCTCTGCAATAATAATCAGAATAGGTGTTCCTTTTAAAGAGTCGAGGATTTTTCTGCCAAAAAATTGCACAACCGAAAGAATCTCCTCGTATTCGAGTCTTTTTTGCTCTAATGCCTCTGCAGTCATTATTACTTTAGGCAGCCGCAGTTCTGTTGGGTTCATCTTCATCTCAAAACACCGCTTTTTGGCTTCCTTTACATATGTAGGTTTTGTATTGTATTCTGGCATTCCATATTCCCTTCTCTTTGAACTGATAAAGGAAGTAGAACGAGGTCTATCCTAACGTAATCATTATATCTTTCGTTATAATCAGTGCAATGCATATGTACTGAATTATAAGAAATAATTATATAAATACGCCAAAAGACTCACTTTCATCCTATAATTTTTTCCTTATAAATACAAGCAGAAACAATTGAGGAAATAAAAGTAGACACTCCAAAAACTTACAAGAAAAAAGCGGAGAAACAATATACATTGTGTCTCTCCGCTTTTCCTTTTCTTGTTTATGCTTTTTTAATGGCGTGAATTCCGGCTTCATTTATGTCGATGACAATTCGGGCTACTGCCTCTTCCTCAATCATCAGATCGGCAATTCCATCCTCTACATGCTCTTGAATAACCCGGCGCAACGGGCGGGCCCCAAATGCAGGATGATACCCCAATTCAACCAGCCTTGCTTTCGCCGCTTGAGTAACGGTTACCTCAACACCTTGTTCTTTCAAACTTGCTGTGATGTCCTGCAGCATAATATCAACAATACGGACAAGGTCGCTCTCAGTCAAATGATTAAATGAAACTACTCCATCAAAGCGGTTAAGAAACTCCGGTCTAAAATAGGATGTCAGCGAGTCTATAACAGTTGACGGTTTCGGTGCTTCCGCGCCAAAGCCGACTGTAATTTTCTTATCAGTCATTCCTGCATTGCTTGTTGCGATAATTACCGTATCTTTAAAGTTTACGGTGCGCCCCTGACTGTCTGTTAAGCGTCCATCCTCGAGAATTTGCAGAAACATATTTTGGACATCTGGATGTGCTTTTTCAATCTCATCAAGCAAAACGATGCTGTATGGGTTTCGGCGCACACGCTCCGTGAGTTGACCAGCTTCTTCATGTCCTACATATCCCGGAGGAGAACCGATTAATTTGGAAACCGAATGTTTCTCCATATACTCACTCATGTCCAAACGAATCATAGAATCCTTTGTACCAAATAATTCTTCCGCAAGCGCCTTGGTCAATTCGGTTTTCCCTACCCCTGTCGGACCAACAAACAGAAAGGAGGCAATCGGTCTGTTTTTCGGCTTCAATCCTGTCCGACTGCGGCGAATCGCTTTCGATACTTGGCGTACCGCATGGGATTGGCCAATTACTTTTTCCTCCAAATGGGCAGCCAAATTTTTCATTTTTGCTTGCTCATCGCTTTGCAGCTTTCTTACCGGAATTCCTGTTTTACGCTCAATGATTTCTTGAATGTCCTCTACAGTGACAGCAGCAGCCTGCTCGCTTTCATCCATTTCATCGAGCTTCGCAAGAATACGGCTTTCCTCGTCACGAAGCTGTGCCGCACGCTCATACTCCTCGTTTGCTGTAGCCTCGCTCTTTTCCTTGTTTATCTGTACAAGACGCGAGCGCAGTTCCTCTGTATTTTGTCCAGAGGAACGCAAATTAATCTTAGATCCGGCTTCATCCAAGAGATCGATTGCCTTATCGGGCAGAAAGCGATCCTGAATATAACGATGCGATAACTCCACACATGCACGAATAACTTCATCAGAATAAGCGACCTGATGATAGGATTCATATTTTGGACGAATCCCTTGCAGGATTTGGATCGCTTCTTCTACCGTCGGCTCTTTTACCATAACCGGTTGCAGTCGACGTTCTAGAGCAGCGTCTTTTTCAATCTTACGATACTCTTTTAACGTGGTTGCCCCGACAATCTGCAATTCTCCACGCGCCAGCGCAGGTTTAAGAATGTTTCCAGCGTCCATAGAGCCTTCTGCCGCCCCTGCACCTACCAGCAGATGAATTTCATCCACAAATAAAATGACATTCTTACGATTTTGCAACTCAGCGATCATCTGCTTCATTTTCTCTTCGAATTGTCCACGAATACCCGTGCCTGCTACAAGAGATGACACATCAAGCGTATATATGACTTTATTGCGCAGCTTGGCAGGAACCTGTCCTTCCGCAATTTTCAAGGCTAATCCTTCGGCAATTGCTGTTTTACCTACCCCTGGTTCACCAATTAAAACAGGATTATTTTTATTTCGACGGTTCAAAATCTCAATTACACGCTCAATTTCATTATCGCGCCCGATAACCGGATCGATAAGTCCCGCTTTTGCCGCTTCACTTAAATTATTGCCTGCATCATCTAGCACTCCGCCCTGATGAGAAGCCTGAGATTGTGTATTTTCTTTTGCTTCGTATTGCTCCATTGGAGACATAGCGAAGTTTTTAAACCATTCATCCAATCCAGATAAATGAGGGAAAGAACCTGTATTCATGCCTGCTCCTGTCTTATTTCCCATTTTCACATAGCAATCATGGCATAAGTACAGCTTTTGTGATTGCTGCTGATGTTGAATATTCAATAACACATTGGCTTGTTTTTGATTGCAACGTTGACAAAGCATATACCTTACCTCCTATTAAATGAATACGTAAGTGAATGTACAATTTTTTTCATGTATTTTATAAAATGATGACTTTGACTTTGACTTTGACTTACTTTGACCTTATGAATTTATTATACTTTGACTTTGTTTGACTTTCAAGAGTTACATAAAAAAATATAAACTCACGAACATTGCCGCGAGCTCATAATCTTTCCACCCGGATTTTTTGGCAGCTCCGCGATAAACTCCACAACAGCCGTCACTTTCCATCATTTACGAGCTATATATCATTTTATATTATTTTCAGAATATATTAATATTTAAAACCTCCTATTTCTTATTTGTAAGATTCGTTTTATGGCATCGTTTTTGCCCCGTCCTGGATTCCAGCTATATACATCTGGTTTGATAAATCGACAAACTTTTGTGGTAGGGGGTAGGAAAAAACGGAGAAAATCAGAGACTAGAAAAAAAAGTGTAACTTATATAATCAACACCCTTGCTACCAAATTATAAAAAGGGAGTGGCTCAAGTGCAAACAGTTGCAAAAAAAGTATGGGGCTATCGCCATGTTATTCTCATCATCCTCTGGCTGCTTTATATTATTAACTACTTTGATCGCCTAGCCGTCCTCACATTTCTTCCGTTCATTCAACAGGACTTAAACCTAACGCCTGTGCAAGTCGGACAACTCGCATCCATATTTTTCTTTGCCTACTCGATTGCCCAGATTACGGCTGGGTTTCTCGCCGACAAAATCGGTCCTAAGAAGGTCATGAATATTGCCATTATCGTATTCACGACCGTTACTGCGCTTACCGGCCTTGTGAAATCATTCAGTCAATTCATCGTATTGCGCATCGGGCTTGGTTTAGGAGAGGGGCATCATTTCGCTCCGGCCTGCCGTACAATCAATAATTGGTTTCCGATGGCTGAACGCGGGCGCTCCGTATCATTCTTCACTACTTCATGGGCGGTCGCACCCGCTATTGTGCCTGTACTGATTACATCCATTTCATATTATTTTTTTGCTGGCGAATGGCGGCCGATTTTTTATCTGCTGGCTATCCCTGGCTTAATCGGAATGTTCATTCTCTGGTATTTTGTCTCTGATACACCGAAAGAAATGCTAAATAAAGGTCGATTGACTACAGCAGAATATAAGCATATCACCGATAAGGATGCGGCAGAGAAGGATGCGGAGCCTATATCGCCAGGTCCAAAAAAGAACGCCGCTATTTTCTTACGTGACCCATCCTTTTACTTGTATACCCTGCTATTGTTCTGTCAGCTGGCTGTCTACTGGGGTACCACTACATGGCTAACAACCTTTCTTGTACAGCAACATGGATTAAATATCAAAAACATGGGTTTGTTTGCTTCCGCTCCCTATCTTGTGGCGATTTTTGCTATGCTGATTGGCGGCTGGCTAATGGATAAGGTGCTGCACCGCATGAAACCAGTGGGCATTATTGCTTACCTTGGCAGCATTCCGGTACTCTGGATGCTCGGCAGTATTGAAAAAGGGCAAACAGGTATGCTGCTCACACTGCTCTTGCTTGTTGGCTTCTTCGTTAATCTGAATTTCGGATCGGTATACGCCTATATCCAAAAACGCTACCCAAAAGAAATCGTCGGGCGGGCCACCGGATTGGCCAACGGAATCGGACAGCTAGGCTCGTTCATTTCCCCATTGGTAGCCGGCTATCTGGTAAAAATCGGCGCAGATGGAACACAGGAATTCGGTAATGTTTTTATCTTTTTTGCTATCTGTGCGATGATAGCTGCTATTTGCGCAATGCTTCTTAAAGAGCAAAAAAATCCTCCGGCTTCTGTCCTGCTGACCAAAGAAAAAAATTCTGCCAAAGTCTGATCACACAAAAAAGAAAGCATATGTCGCCGTATAGCAAGAACGTGACATATGCTTTCTTTCAATCATATCCCTAAAAAAACTCACGCGGCATCTTGCACGGTTTGCTTATGTGTATTATTACTTACTCTGCATCCCCTCCAGCGCTCCTTCTGATTTTCCTATTGCCTGCCGCAAAGCATCTATATTTACGAGCACGATTCCAACAATAATTGTAATAACCCCTATCCCCGCTAACCATGAAACAACCTCGTTATACAAAAAAACACCTAATCCTAACGCAATCAACGGAGAAATATAAAGCCATGTGGAGGGGAACACAGGATTCGTTTTGGCAACGAGCCAATAAAATATACTGTGTCCCATCATCGAACCGACAACGATTAAATACAGAAGCGAGCTTACTGCATGCAGTGTCAGCAGCGCTCCGATGTGCACATGCTCCGTGAATAGCGATAAAACAAGCAGCATAGCCCCTCCATACATCATCTGAACAGCATTCAATGCGATGGGGGATGTATCCGCAAAGCGCGGCATGACATGTTTAGAATAGAGGACACCCGATGAGTAACATACTTCACCTATCAAAATCATTATGCATCCGAGCATCCAAAACAGGCTAACCTCAACCGACACGCTCGGTAACAGCAATAAAATTACCCCTATAAATCCGATAAAGCAGCCAGACATTGAGGCAATAGAAGCTTTCTGGCGGAGAATGCTGGTCTGTAGCAATAAAATCATAATCGGTCCAGTTGCTGATAATACCGCCGCAATTCCTGAAGACACATATTGTTCAGCCCAATATAATGTTGAAAACGTACCAAAAGTTAATCCCATGCCCGTAAACATCATCTCTTTACGAAAGAGCAGCGATACACTTGCTCTTCCTCTCCATATCATCCATATAAAAAGGATAATGCCCGCTAAAAGAAAACGAAGCCCGGCTGAGAAAAACGGGGGAGCGCCTGCATCAATCCCTACTTTAATCGCCAGAAAAGTGGTTCCAAAAATCATGCACATGAGCAAATAACTAAAAATAACCATATATATTCCTCCTTTTATCCATCATAATAGGAGGAGAACAGAACAGATAAACAATAACAGAACAGATTCAAACAATAGGGTGTAAGATGAAAGAAAAGCGGGGGCATTACATATGAAAAATTCCTTATCAGTAAACAAACAGTCCAATCTGCTTTACAAACAAATATATGAGTACATATTAAACCGGATTGAGCGCAATGAATGGAAAGAGCATGATAAGCTCCCCTCCATCCGAACGCTGGCGCAAGAAATGAATGTACATCGTTTAACCGTCTTCAAAGCATATCAATTGCTCAAACAGAACGGAAAAGTGTATGTAAAGGATAAATCAGGCTATCACGTTCATCCTGATAGCATCGTGCCATTTGAGCATTTAGATTATCCGATTGCCTCTTCCTATTTTCTTAGAAACCACTTATCAGAAATTCACCGGGTACCGGCTATCTATCAATTTTCCCAGGCGCTTATTGACCCGAATCTTTTGCCGAATCTTTATTTTTCCGAATATGTGAAAGAGGTATTCGATTTGTATCCGAAAGTGCTTGGTACTTATTCTACCGTACAGGGAGATGAAGAACTGCGGGAAGTCCTTTCCCGCTACTTCTTAAAACGTCACCAGCTCCATCTTTCTACGGATGAAATATTAATTACATCCGGTGCACAACAGGCGATTGATTTAATTTCCAGGGTTCTTGTGAAACCGAATGACACCGTTTTATTGGAGAGGCCGACTTACAGTGCTGCCATTGATATTTTTCGTCAGCAAGGCGCACACATTGTCCCGATAGACATACATCCTTGCGGCTATGATATGGAACAGGTCGAATCGTATATGAGGCAATATAAACCGCGTCTTTTCTATTTGAACCCTACCTTTCACAATCCAACAGGCTACACGGTTCCAACGGAGCAGCGGAAACGGTTAGTAGAACTTGCCGAACAGTACCGGTGTTTTCTTGTAGAAGATGATCCGTTTCATGATACGTACTTTTACCAGGAACCACCGCCGCCTCTTTTCATGTATGACACGGAAGGTTGGGTCATGTATATTCGCAGCTTCAGCAAATACGTGGCCCCTGGATTGCGCATTGCTGCCGTCGTAAGCCGACCGCTGTTAATGAGAAGTCTATTAACGGCAAAGTCTTTATCAGACAATGGTACACCGCTCTTAAACCAGAAAATTTTCCTGCACTACTTCTCCTCCGCACGGCTGCAACAGCACCTTGAAAAACTTCGTATTGCATTGCACATTCGCAAGGGAATTATGGAAGAAGAATTAGCTGTAACCGACTGGAAATGGATGAGTCCAAAAGGCGGTCTCAATTTATGGATAAAAATTCCCGAAGTCATCCCGATGGAAGAGTTGCTTGTCAAAAGCATCGAACAGTCCATTTCCTTTGTTCCCGGTACCATTTGCGATCCACTAAAAAAGTCAGAGTCATGGATAAGACTAAGCTATTCGTATGTCAATGAACAACAGTTGCGTGATGGTGTGCAACGACTTATCAGTCTATCCTGTTCATTAGCTTCCTCTTGCGGTCATTGAACTATCCTCATCTACGCTACAAAAAGAGAAAAACCGGGAGTCAGCCATTTTTGGCCAGCTTCCGGTTTTTCCCCAACAAAAATGTGGCATTGTTATCAATCTCTCAGCAAAATATTTAGCAAATGCATGCAATTAAGAATTCAGCCTGTTTTGATTGAATTCAGGATTTTATTCGAATCTCTTTATTTTTTTGTATTAAATCTTTCCTGTGAATTTATCTTCATTAACTGTTCATACTGTTCTTCATTATTACGAATTTGAGAAAGAACTACTTTCATTATTTCTATATCATTTGAATCGATTGCTTTATGCGCTAAGCTCGGAAGCATTTCATATTTATTTATGATTGCCATGTAAACAGTATAAATACTATCCAGTTTGGAGCTCGGCTTCGGGATAGATTTTGCGTGCTTTATTGCAGCTTGATAGGAAGACATTTCATCTTCTATATTATATTCCCATTCCTGTGGCTTAAATTCTCCTTGCATCCTCCCTTGCAGTTCAGCGCCTGCTATAAGCAAATCATTCATATATTCTGCCGCTTGCATTTTAAAGTCCCGGGCATTTTGCGCTGGCTCCATTAGTGCTGGATCAGTGAGGGCGATTACCTCCTGGTATTTCCCTTCTTGTGCAGCTTCGTTTTCTGTACTATTGTCCGAGATATTTGAACACGCTATAACAAAAAGGAATACAATAAGTATTATTGTCATTTTCACTATATACTTTTGCTTCAAAACATCCCCCTCCCTTTTCTATACATATTTAAAAAATAGGAATTCAATGACCCATCTTACAAAAAATATTTACTAAGAACAAAAAGAAGCAACGTAGCAATCACGGCGTTTCTTTCCTCAGCCAAGCAGGACAGTAATACTATGTCATCGTTGAAAAAACAACGCATGGCCGATGACAGCTTCATTGGTAATTGACAAATAAATTCTTTCCATGTTTAATAATAGTTATTGCTATAACTACTATATTCTCGATAAAATTTAACATCCGTAGGTATGAAAAACGGTTCATCTATATACATCTGACTTGATAAATGGACACATGTTTGTGGTGGGAGGTAAGAAAAGA
>NZ_KE952770.1:0-4443 GCF_000466385.1 Aneurinibacillus aneurinilyticus ATCC 12856 | reverse complement strand
TTGTGGTGGGAGGTAAGAAAAGAAGGAAGGGCGGGATCCGGCGGAAAAAGACACGCTTGCCCTTTCTTCTGCCGGAGCGCAGGGCGCATCCAATCTCTTCTTTTTTCCGAATCCTCTCCTTCCAACCACGCTACTTGTTAAAATATCAAGTGTAATTTATATAGTATGTACCGTATTTCTTTCTACTTTTTTTAGTAGTTATAAATATAACATCTAATGATAAGGAGCTACTGTCAAAAATGAGAGCAATACCTGTATTTAAAATGTCTATTTCAATGACCATTTTTGGTTCGATCGGTTTTTTCTCAGTGAAAACAGGTCTTCCATCATTTGAATTAGTCTTTGTCCGTTGTATTTGTGCAACACTTTTTTTAAGTCTGTGCTGGGGGCTATCAGGCCAATATAAAAAGGAGAAATGGAATAAAAGAGAGACGGCTCAAATCATAGCTTGTGGCATCTTTCTTGTATTTAACTGGGTATTTTTATTTAAAGCTTTTGAAATGATGTCAGTTACAGTAGCCATTTCCATTTATCATCTTGCCCCTGTTTTAGTACTGCTTATGGGAAGTATTATATTTAAAGAAAAATTAGCTGTGCTTTCCTTTTTATCTATTGTCATTTGCTTTATCGGTACGGTTTTAATTATTGGTATTAACAACCACACTTCTTTTCATGAATTATTATCTTCAGGTATCGTGTGGGCACTTCTAGCAGCTCTATTTTATGCTTTTACTACTTTATTAGGTAAAGGAATCAAATACACAAGCGCTTACGCGATGACATTCTTGCAAACATTTTTAGGGATTTTTATTTTAATGCCGTTTATCGATTTTGATTCATTTACGGGTCTTACCCAGAATAATTGGATTGCCATTATTGCAACAGGATTAATCCATACAGGGCTGGTATATTACTTATTTTTTGATAGTTTGCGCTATTTACCTACACGCATCATTTCTGCATTAGTATTCCTTGACCCAGGCGTTGCTATATTATTAGATATGCTATTCACTGGTTTTCGCCCTACTCTAATACAGATTTTAGGGATTGTTTTTATTTTTGGCGGAATGGCTTTGTCTTTAAAAAAACCAAAAACAATACGGATTAAGCTACCCGAAAATTACAGTACCAAGAATTCATGAACCCCTGCACTTTAGAAAAACAAAACCAGGATCCCTCAATCTTTACATCTAAAATTAACGGATCCTGGTTAATCTTACACTGATGCTGCCGCTTTTGCTAAAGTACTCGCAGGCAAGGAGTCGCTATAAGCTCCTTCGATGTAAATCTGATGCCAAAGCATAAAAATAAGCAGTGTCCATAATTGTCGACTCGCATCGATCTTTCCCTCTTTATGCTTCTCAAGCATATGTAAGGCAGCTGACTTGTTTATCCATTGTTCCACCTGTGCCGTATGGATAAGCTCTCTCGCCCAACCATACCACTCTTCTCTTAACCATACCCTTATCGGAACGGGAAATCCCAGCTTTTTCCGAATTTGCACTTCCGGCGGCAATATATCCTTCATGGCTTCACGCAGCAAATACTTCGTTGTAGCCGGAGTTACTTTGTATTTTGTAGGAATGGTGGATGCGAAATCGAATACCTTTGTGTCTACGAAGGGTACGCGCAGTTCTAACGAATTAGCCATAGACATTTTGTCGGCTTTCATTAGTATATTTCCGCGTAGCCATGTATGAATGTCAATATATTGCATTTTTGTAACCTCATCATAGTACCTTGCCTCATCATAAAGATGAGCAATAGTCTGATGACTCGGCTCATGTATATCTGTCTTGAAAAAGTGTTCAGATAACACCTTCTTTTTTGTATGCTCCGTAAAGATTTTTGCATTTCCGAAGAAACGTTCTTCTAATGGCTGACTCCCTCTCTCTAAAAAGCTTTTGCCCTTCATGCCTGAGGGCATAATATAAGCAAGATACGCCGCCATTTTTCGTGCCCATTCCGGCAAGTACATAAAACCACGAAGTGAATAGGGCTCTTTATAAATGTTGTATCCCCCAAAAAACTCATCCGCACCTTCACCCGAAAACACCACTTTAACATGTTGGCTGGCCAACTTGGAAACAAAATAAATTCCAACGGCCGATGGATCGGCAACCGGTTCGTCTTGATGCCAAACCAGCTTCGGAAGAAAGTTCAAATACTCTTTAGCATTCACACAAACTTCATAATGCTCTGTTCCCAAGTATCGTGCTGTGTGCCTTGCATCGTCCAATTCACTGTACCCTGGTATATTAAAGCCAATGGAGAACGTTTTGATCGCTTCTTGTTGTCGTAATAGCGCAACCAAGCAACTGGAATCGATTCCACCCGACAAAAATGCCCCTCGCGGCACATCGCAACTTCTGTGTAAACGGACGGATTCAGTTAAGACGGCGCGGGCTTCTTCCACCAAATCAGCAAAGGGTTTGGTCTCCTCTGGATTAAATCGTACATTAAAATACGGTTTTATATGTACTGTATCATTTGTAATGGTCATACAATGACCGGCTTTTAATTTTCTAATTGAACGAAACATGGTCGCCGGTTCAGGCACATACTGAAACGTTAGGTAATGATAAAATGAACGAGTATCCACTTCTCGCTCTATGTTGCTTAAACCGAAGAATGCTTTTATTTCTGAACCGACAATAAATCCGTTTGACGTTTCACAATAATATACTGGCTTAACGCCAAACGGATCTCTGGCAGCAAACAGGATGTTCCTTCTTTTATCCCAAATCACGAAGCCGAACATGCCGCGTAAATATTTTGGACACTCGCTTCCTACTTCTTCATACAATCGCACAATAACTTCCGTATCGGAATTTGTATGAAATTTGTGTCCTTTCTTCGTTAGCCAATCTTTTAACTCCAGATGATTATAGATTTCGCCATTGAAAACAAGCCATATACCCTTTTCAGAGTTACCAAGCGGCTGCGCTCCATTCTGTATATCAAGAATGCTTAGCCTTCTAAATCCAAGGCCGATATGACCATCTACATATGTCCCTTCATCGTCGGGACCTCGATGAACGATAATATCGGTCATTTTTTTTAATACGTCCTTAGAAACAGGGACTTGATTTTTGTTATATAGGGTAACAAATCCACACATAATTCTGCTCCTTCAACGAAGTAATAATGATGATACATTTTAGTCTGCCCATTATTTTCTTCAATTACATAAAATTTTACGCTCAGGTCACAGAACGCCCCTTGTTTCAATGAATTGGATGCAAATAGTGAAAGAAGTGAAGAAGAAGAACGATGCACGCGTCGGCGTGTTCCCTCATCTTTTTCTCACAAGGAAGAGACACAGCCGCTTTGTGGCGCCAAGGCTGGACCGGCAAAAAGCGGTCTTGCGGTCCCGCCTGGCTGGGGCAAAAAGCGGTCCTCTACGCTTCGGGGCGGGAGACGAACCGACGCCCGTTTGGGGCACGGTGTGGTGACGACCCACTCTGGATCATACTAGATAATCAACACCCTTGATAAAATACAAAAAAGCTAGCTTGGCAATAGCTAGCTTTTTTGTATGGTTATACACCCCTTAAATCATTTATTTCTTTATCCTCTACATAATGTTTAAGCATAGCAAGCTTGTTATCCCAAAATTGTTCGTAAAAGGAAAGCCACTGCTTCAATTCGAGCAGAGGTTCCGGATGTAGCCTATACTGCTTTTCCCTACCTACCTTCCGCCCACTAACAAGTTCCACTTCCGAAAGGATGCGCAAATGTTTAGAAACAGCTGTACGGCTTATAGGAAAGTGATCGCTTATCTCAGTAATCGGCATTTCTTTTTCGGCAAGCAATCTAAGCAGCTTTCGCCGTGTAGGATCCGCTATAGCTTGAAATATATCGTGCTTTGGCGCAGTGGACATTAGCCTTCAATAACCTTTCGAAGTCTTTCATTAACAAGCATCGTCCAACCTGCATCCATTCTGTCGCGTACTACCGAATTTTTTTCTCCCGCTTTTGGAACCTCTTCATTCGCTTCTCCCCAACCAGTATGGATAAGTGTGAACTGCGTTTTTTCATCAAGCTCTTTTAGTTCAAAAGAAACAACCCAGCCGGATACGTCCCAAGTAAAGGAAAGTCGATGGGGAGGATCAAGTTCCAATACTTTGCAAGGCGAAGGCCCAAATGGTGATTGCAAATGGAATTCGTGACCTATTTTTGGTTCAAAATCATTGGGCATAAACCATGCGGCAATCCCCTCCGCAGTGGAAACCGCCTCCCATACTTTTTGAATCGGTGCATCAAAAACAACAATTTGTCGAATATCCTGTACTGTACCTTGATTATTTCCTTGCATTTTATACCTCCATATTGCTCAAAAATAAAACCAAAAGGTTTCATATTCGATTATATGAAACCTTTTGGTTTTATGTCAATATTCGTTACCGCGCCTGTTGATTATCCATAAGGTGGAAAAAAAGA
>NZ_KE952769.1 GCF_000466385.1 Aneurinibacillus aneurinilyticus ATCC 12856 | reverse complement strand
TCTTCCACCTTATGGATAATCAACAGGTGTGATATAGTAAAGTACATAGCCAATATCCCGTCATTCTCCTTGGGTGTCTTTGTTCACCCCGATCAGCATATTATTTTCAAGTATCAAGATCTATATGGTATATCCTTATACTCCCTTCCTTGAAAAATTTCCCTATCACTACTCATTCTAACGAAGGATTCTTTCCTGTATCTGTCTTTACTCTTACATTAACCTTACATTGAAGGAATCAGCCTAGAAAAAAGAGAACTATCATTTTAAGATACATAGCATCAAGGGTATTGATTATCCAGTACAATCCAGAGTAGATCGTCACCACACCGTGTCCCTTCCTTGTGAGAAAAAGACGCGGGAACACGCCGACGTGTGCATCTTACTTCTTCTAATATGTGGATAACCAATAAGTGTGACATAGCATAATATGCTGGGTCGAAAAGCACCCAAAATAGAAAAAATTAATTGTTGCGGGCTTAAATTCCCGAATTATAGACAAACTCCAGGAGGGAGACAAGGGCATGAGTAAAACCATTTTAATCGCCGACGATGAGCCAGAAATTATTGAACTGCTAAAGCTTTTTCTTGAGAGAGAATCTTATCGAATCATTGAAGCTTATGATGGTGAACAAGCGTGGAATTATATTCGTCAGCATCCTATTGATCTAGCTATCATCGACATTATGATGCCGGCCTTGGATGGCTTTCAATTAATTAAAAGACTGAGGAATGAATATAAGCTCCCTGTCATCATTCTTTCAGCGAAAAATCGGGACAGTGACAAAATACTAGGGCTTGGGCTCGGAGCGGACGATTTCATCTCTAAACCGTTTAACCCCCTAGAAGCGGTCGCCCGCATTCAAGCTCAGCTTCGTCGCGCGTTCGAATTCAACGAACCGGAAGAAAAGATGATTTCAGCCCAATCAACGACTGTCGGCCGATTGACGCTCGATCATACTGCTTGTGTTGTCTACCGTGGAGATGAAACGATCACGCTTACTCCTCTTGAGTACAGACTGCTGAATACGTTTATGCAGGCCCCCGGGCGCATCTTTACGAAGCAACAGTTGTTCGAACAGGCGTGGTCGGAAACATATTGGGAAGATGATAATACGATTATGGTGCAAATCTCGCGGCTCAGAGACAAAATTGAGGATCGGCCCCGTCAACCCGTATATATTAAAACCGTCCGCGGTCTCGGTTACAAATTTGCTTCAAAGGATGATTTTGATGGGAAAAAAACGTAAATTATTTAACACCATGATCACGGCCTATATTCTCTTCACCCTAACAGTTGGAGTTACCAACAGTATTGTAGCCTATTTGGACGACCATGTAGGTGCCGGTATTTTAAAAAAGTCTATTGTTCTTCTGCCTGGATTGTCGCTCAACAGTTTAATTGAGATAGCAATCTTCGCGCTTAGCGTCTACCTTTACAGCCGTTGGACGTCGAAGCGGATTACCGGCCCTTTAGAGAAAATAACCGATGCCATCCAAAAAATGAGGAAGGGCGAATTCACTCAGCGCCTCCGCTTCAAGGCCGACTACGAATTGACGCTTATTCAGGAGCATTTCAACGAAATGGTTGCACATTTAGAGAAAACGGAAGCCGAAAAAAATAAAGCAGAACAAAGCAAGCAACGGATGCTGCTCGATTTGTCCCATGATTTGAAAACGCCTATAACTACGATACAAGGCTATGCAATGGCCCTTCAAATGGGAGTCGTAGACAGTCCGGAGAAGCAACGCCGATACTTGGAGATGATTTATAACAAGTCGGTCATCGTGACTGCTCTCGTAGAGGATATGTTTCAATTGGCGACGCTGGACAGTCCGGACCTCCCTTCCGCTGAAGAGCAGGAAGATTTGGCTGAACTGATCCGGCAAATCGCCATCGCTCATTTCGATCAGTTTGAACAGAAGAAATTTACCTTGGATTTGAAAATTCCCTCTCACAGAGTCATGGTTCAGATGAACCGGAATTTATTGTACCGGGCCTTGTCTAATCTGTTGTCCAACACGCTCAAACACAATCCGGAGGGAACGGAAGTCGCCTTATCGCTTACGGATACTGACGAAGCGGTCCTGCTTCAGGTTATGGACAATGGAATAGGAATTGCTGAAGAGTTAAAAGAACGCATCTTCCAGCCCTTTGTACGCGGAGACGAAGCAAGGACAGGGGAAGGGACGGGGCTTGGGCTGGCGATTGCCAAAAAAGCGGTCGAACTTCATGGTGGAAAGCTGTTGCTCAAGAGCGAACCAGGAAAAACAGTATTCGAGGTCATTCTCCCCAAAAATTAAAGAATGACCTTGCTTTTCCTTTTTCCTGTTAATCCGGGATTCATACCTAAGCCGATATCGATCGTATCAGAATTCATTTGATTAAAGCAGAATGTTAAATTCACACTATATTTTGTCTTTCCCTTACCTTGGTTTGCATCTCATACAAATTAGCATAAAGACCGTTTTGGAGCATCAATGCTTCATGGTTTCCATATTCTACAACCTTTCCTTGCTCAACAACGTAAATCATATCTGCATCTTCAATTGTAGACAAACGATGGGCAATAACAAGTGTTGTTCGATCTTTCATTAATGTATGAAGCGCTTGCTGTACCCAATATTCTGATTCAGAATCTAATGCTGATGTCGCCTCATCCAATAGAAGAATAGGTGCGTTTTTAAGTAAAGCGCGCGCTATGGCAATCCGTTGTCTTTGCCCTCCAGACAGCATTGTTCCACGTTCCCCAACCTTTGTCTGGTAGCCTGCTGGTAGTTTCATAATAAAATCATGGGCATATGCTGCCTTCGTAGCTACAATTATTTCTTCCTCGGAAGCATCCAATCGTCCGTATTTAATATTTTCTTCTATGGTTCCTTCGAATAAATACGCCTCTTGAGGAACATAGGAAATTATATCTCTTATCTCTGTAAGCTTATACTGTTCCATAGGCTTACCATCCAAATAAATATTGCCGCTCTGAAACGGATAGAAGCCTAATAACAATTTAATAACTGTACTTTTTCCACTACCACTTGCACCTACAAGTGCAGCCACTTTCCCTTGCTCAACAGTTAATGAAAAACCATTAAGCACTCGGCAGCTTTCTTCATATTCAAAAACAATTTCATTCATTTCTATCATACTATTAGTCTCACAGCTTACTTCCCTGCGTAAATCGTATCGTTCCGGCTCTACAGGTTCATCTAAAAACTCGACTACACGAGCCGCACCTGCCAGGGAGCTTTGTAGTACGGTTATCGTTTGCCCCAAATGTAAAAATGCGAGCGTGACAAACATTTGTTGCTGTACAATAGCAATTAATGAACCTAATTCAATTACATTTTGCGACACCATAATGATTCCGGCTACAAGCATACCCCCGAAACTCAAAAAATTAATAAAAAAATTTGTTGCATCCAATAGCGCATTTTTGTGTCCCTGTTTTATCGCAGAAATTGTAATATCTTCATTCATTTCAATGTAGCGTTTAGTTACAACATTATGTAAATTGAACATTTTAATCACAGGCAATCCCGAAATAAAATCGGTGAGCCTTTCAGTTAACGTTCCTGTCTGTCGCTGCATTTGATCACTAATGCTTCGAACCGATTTGGCAAAGCGTATATTGATAAATAATGTTACTGTGCTAAGCATAACAAGTACGGAGGAAAATCTCCAATCCAACAAGAACATCCCTACTAAGGAACCTAACAAAACTACAAGAATAGTAAGCAATGTTTTCAAATGTTCCGTATATGCTTGCTCTATTATGTGTACATCATTGCTTAATCTAGATATAGTATCTCCCGTGTGATGACGTTCATAATAGTCGGCTGACAATTGCCCCATATGTTTGTAGACAGTAAGTCTAATGCTGTTCATCACTTCTTTCACGCAGCGATGATACAAATAGCTGAAAAGAGGAGATAAAATACTCAAAAAAATAAATGTTCCGCTTACTACAATAATCGCCCTTGTTAGTAATGCCGAATCTTTACTATTCGCAAAATCGGTTAAATCCTTAAAAACAAAAGGAATACAAATAGCTAAACTAGCATGAACCAGGCTATCTCCTAACAAACTAATCATATACATTTTCTTTTTATTTTTCATGAAAGACAGCAGATGGAAAAGTTCATTCGTCATTTTTCTGATAAGCAAGAATATGCCTCCTCCTTTACCATCTCTGCATTCTCTTCTGTAATAAATCGCTTTTTATACAGCCTTGAGTATAAACCGTTTTGAGCAAGTAATTGCTCATGCGTACCACTTTCCACAATACGCCCCTGGTCTAAAACTAATACCTCATCAGCTTCTTTAATAGTAGAAAGACGGTGGGCAATAACTAACACGGTTCGATTTTCCATTACGTACTCTAATGCTTCTTGGACCAGTGCTTCAGACTGCGTGTCTAATGCAGATGTTGGCTCATCTAATAAAAGAATAGGTGCGTTTTTGAGAATAGCACGTGCAATTGCAATTCGCTGCTTCTGCCCCCCTGATATCCTGGAACCATGCTCTCCCACAATTGTTTCATAGCCGTCAGGAAGTTCCATAATAAAATTATGAGCATTAGCCGTCTTTGCTGCGGCAATAATTTCATCTCTGCTAGCATCTATTCGACCATAGGAAATATTCTCAGCAATAGATACGGGAAACAAATATATATCCTGTGAAACTAGTGACAAATATGTACGCATTTCTGCTGCATTCCACTCTTGTAAAGGATGGCCGAATAGCTTAATACAACCATCTTCCTCCTTCATTTGGTAAAACCCACACAAAAGCTTCAAAATTGTACTTTTCCCGCTTCCGCTCGTACCTACTAAAGCAATTATTTTGTTCTTTTGCAGTACAAAATTTACATGGTTCAGCACTTTTGCCTGATCTTCATATGCAAAAGAAACATTTTTAAATTCAATCGGTACCGCATCGGGATGAATATCAATAACGGGTTTATTCTTTTGTTCAGTTGGCTGTTCAACAATATGCAGCAAGCGTTTGGATGCACCCGAAACTTCTTGTATTTGAGCAAACAACACAGGCATCGTCGATAGCGGCTCCAGAACAAAATTAATCAAGTAGCCAAATATAACCAAATTGCTCAAGGTTAGCTCTCCCTGCCCTATTAAATATCCGCCGTATGTGACAAAAAATATAAAAGGAGCATTCCTGTAATGAATGAAAATGCGATTGGATAAAAAAAGTACCTCCTGTTAACATACAGAGTGTCACGGCCGTGACCTCGAAATAACAGAGGAGGTACTCACTATGAATTATACCCAAAATCAACGCATTTCTCAAATTACAGAATCTACCTTAATTGTTGGCGTAGATATTGCCAAACACAAACATGTGGCACGAGCACAAAATGATCGTGGTCTCATGTATGGGAAAGCTTTTTCTTTCCCAAGTACACGTCAGGGATTTGAAGCGTTCTGTCATTGGATGAAACACTTGATGACGGAACACGAAAAAACACAGCTTCTTGTCGGAATGGAGCCGACAGGACACTACTGGATGACGCTCGCGGCCTTCTTACGAAGCCGCAGCATTCCGGTCGTGGTCGTGAATCCCATGCATGTGA
>NZ_KE952768.1:3175-4830 GCF_000466385.1 Aneurinibacillus aneurinilyticus ATCC 12856 | reverse complement strand
TCCACCTTATGGATAATCAACAGGTGTGAAATAATATAATTAAGAAAATGGGGCTGTCCAGAAAGTCGGTTAGGCTGACTTTCCGGAGGCCTCTTTTTTATTCAAAAGACGATGTTTTAAAACAATGTTGAAATTATATAATTTTTAAGGGAAGCCATTTTGACTGCCCTTAATTCGCTTTTAAAGGAGATTATACATCAATCATTTTTTATTATCATTTAACGTATATATGTTTTTTCAGCCATTGTCTGAAATACTGCAACTGTTCCTCAGTATGGAAATAGTGTTCTCCATTCTCCATTACTTGCAAATTACAGTTAAAACGTTTAGCAAATTCAGATACAATGTCAAACTCACATAAGTTATCTTCTGAACCATAGAGAATTGAAGTTGGATTATTCCAAGCAACAATAGGATGTTCTTTCACATAACAGTAGTAATCCCAATAGAGAGTTTGTCCAATAGGTGTAGAAATTTCTTTCTCTATTTTTAGTCTACTCTCACTTACGTTAAACCATGTCATCATATTGTTTATGATACGTTCCATATTTACCACAGGCGAGAGAAACAAGCACTGCTTCAACGGCTCATGGCTATATTGTAATAGACTAAAATACGCTCCTATGCTACAAGCAAAAATGCTTATATTATTTGATAACGATTTTGCATAGGTCATAATTGTATTAAGGTCTTGAACACAGTTTTGAACTTTGCAAAGATAAGTATCATCCTTACGGTCACCATGTTGAGGTAAATCAAAACTAAGCACTTGATAACCTACTGCTGTTGCTTCTTCTGCAAATACAATAATCGAGTCATCTGCCTTGTTTGACATGTTACCATGCACCACCACAAATAACTTATCTGATTTGTCACCCCACAAAATCGCTGGGATATTTTCTATTTTAAAATTATTTTTTATCATTACAATTTATCCTCCATGAAATACTAATCTCTACAATTTTAGCGCTCTTTCTAATGGAATAACCTGCAATCATACATTTAGCGTAATTAAGCCATTTATCTAATGTTTTCTTGCTTTTGTAAGTGGCAAAGTTTGTGAAGTCGGTAAAAGTCTTCTTGCAGGATTTACAAATATATCGTTGCTTCCCTTTATACTTACCGTTTCTTGATACAGTTTCAGCACTACAATGTAGGCAGATTTTTCCCTTGGCAAATCTAAATTCCTTGACTTCTTGTGTTGCTTGGGGCTGTCTAAAAAGCCCCTTCCTATACACTTTACTTATTACGACCGGTCTCAAATATCCGGCCCAATACTCCTCTAGCCTGTGACTTGAATGCCCTAATCGGCTCTTGCGCTACCTGGAATTTCAAATCTCTATGTTTGTCTCCAAAAACTCAAGATACTTTGGGTCATAGCTATCGTAACGATATGAATATTCTCGTACGCATGTAGGGGCAAAGTGTGGATCAAATCCGAGCGTTTCACCTTCATCTCGCTTGTTGTAAGCAAGGATAGAATGAGCCTCCATACGGTAAATCTGTTGGTAAATCGGAACAGAATCGTACCTTGCATCCATGATGCCATAGCGAACGGATAAGGGTAGTGTTTGCAAACCTTTAAGCAAAGGAATAGCTGCTTTTCCATCATTTAAGCTACCCGATGACATGATGGATTGGAGAATATATTGACT
>NZ_KE952768.1:0-3075 GCF_000466385.1 Aneurinibacillus aneurinilyticus ATCC 12856 | reverse complement strand
AAGCGGGTTCTATCAGCATTTGAGAACGAAGGGTTTCTAGGGGAACATCGAGTTAAGCAGCAATCAATTTTTCAAATACGGATGATTCGTTTTTTTCGATAGCGAAAAAAGAAGAGGGTGGATGCGCCCTGCGCTCCAGCAGAAGAAAGGCCATTGTGTCTTTTTCTAGCCCCTGATTTTCTCGGTCTTTTCTTACCTCCCACCACAAAAGTTTGTCGATTGATCAAACCAGATGTATATAGTTACTCCAGCATTGTATTCTAACCATGCTTTTTGTAATAATTCATGTGTAGTAAATCCCTCTTTCAGGTGCAATTTACTTGCATATTCTGCAATTTCAAATTCATTTAACAAGCCAAATGGAGCAATCCATGTATTCGGATCACCAACATACCCATATAAAGCAAATAAAACGAATTCATTTCGAAAAAAGATTAATCAAAATGGACTAATTTCTCTTTGATGAACTAAAATATACAGGACACAATAAATAAAAGATATTAAACCAAGTTATCAAGTTTCTGCATATTAGGCATAGTAATCCCCATTTTATTTCCTAACTGAAGTATTTTTTTAAAGTTATCTTTCATTTCATCAATTGCTAATAATGCATGAGCTGTAAAACGTTGAACAATCGGATTCTCTTCAAAATTATTTTTAAACATTGGGTATATTACAGAAAATGGCATATTATACATTTCAACTTCAGGAAATTCGCTTAAATTAACTCCTCTTCTTTCACATAGGCTATAACATTCACTCATTGCTTTAAAGCAAGTTTCTACTAGTTTTTCATCTTTTAAATATCTATCAATATCATTATATTTCGAAAGTCCAACTCCAATAGGACTTGCTCCTACATTATGCATCCATAATGCATGTAATATATTTGTAGGAATTTCGGGAATAATGGAACATTCTTCAAACATCTTAATCGTTTTGCTCAGTAATGGTTTTTGTTCTTTATATACTGCACCTAATTTAACATCCTGCCCTATATTTCCCCAAAGCAAGTTGCCTTTAAAAGTACCTCCACCTCCAGGGTACCCCATAATATATTGTTCTTGTTTCAACATACTATCAATTTCTTTTGTTCCATCCCAATTTAAAGTAAATAACAAATAATTTGCATTAGGCGCTTGTTTTATAAGTGTTTCAAGAACCTCATTTAATTGATATGAATTTACAGGTACAATTATTAAATCATAATCGCACTCCACATTAACCACACATTTATAAGTATATTCTCCAATTGTATACATATTTTCTTTATCTTCACGTTCATCTATAATGTCATATGATATAGTTCTTTTATTCATAATGTTACACTTGTTTTCACGAACAAAATGAGTAATTTCATGATGTCCTGAAAGTGCATGGGCATAAAGAGTCCCAATTACACCTGTACCAACTATTAATATTTTCATTATTTTCACCTCAACTCAAATAATTTGCTAATAAAACTAAATGTATTATTTTCAGCACCTAAACTACGTGTCAGCAATTCCTCAAATGCAGTGACTTTTGAAGTTATTGTTCCTTCATTCCATTTAAATAAATCGATATCTAAATAAAAACTAGAAAGTGTTAAAATCATCTCGGCTGTTTCAAGGGGATAGGTTACATTAAAAATCCCCTCGTTGACCCCTTGTGATATTATTTCGGCATAAATAGGTGCAAATTGTTTAATAATGCTAACCATTAATTTCTGATGAAATATTGCATTTGATGAAGAATTAATTTTTTCATTTTGCTCACTATTATTACTGGCGGTTTGTATCCCAATTAAAATAATTTGTGTAAGCCTTTCATCAGCTTTCAATTCTTTTACATCCTGTTTTGTTATTTCCTTAGACCAACGTTTAACATACATTTCTATTGCTGCATCTGCACACTCTTCTTTAGAAGAAAAATAATGATAAAATGCCCCCCTTGAAATATTTAATGTCCTAATAATAAATGAAAGTGTTGTATCCTCATAACCATTTGTAATAAATATATTCCATATTTTTTCTAGTAGCTCATTTCTTTTGTTATTGAAGTCTTTATTTGTTCTAGCCATTTCTCCTCCTCATAATTAAACCGACTGCTGGTTTAATTATGATTTATAACGAATAATTTGTAGTTATAGATTGTTATTGACTCCTCAGTTTTTTCTAACATAATAACTTAGGTAATAGGGAGGAAGCCTGGATGTAATAGCAGGAAAAGTAAAACCGCTCCCAATTATTTGGAAAAAACTAAATCTGGAATGGCTACACCGATTATTTACCGTTCCTGTTGCAAAAGAACAAAAATCAAGATGGCGTAGATAATCTTAATTTCCAAAATTTGTATATCAAGCAATCATTAAAAATGAAAGTTAAACTAACAGGGATCGATAATTCAATATACAGTATAAGAAGGTGTCCCAAACTACCATGGCTTGGCAGCCACCACGATGAATGAAAATGTACTTGGCCTGTGAACCTGCTGACTTCATAATGAAATTAGCAGGTCACAGGCCGATACTTTTTTGGTGGTAATAACCCCGAGTCCCAAACCGACCGACTGCACCTACGAGCACCGCCGATTGTTACCGTGAGTACGTGTATAAAAAGTCTATTAGGGGCACCTTCTTTAATTTTGTTGAACTTTTTTCATTTAAGTCTTGATAACTTATGTTATCTGGCTCATATTGTAATTGGATGTTTTGGTCCATCCCTCAGAAAAAACCTCATTACTCTTTGATGGAGTTTTACTTTTATTGGAAAATATATAACGGACTAGAGTAGGAACCCTATCACTACCCCTTTAATGAAGGATCCTTTCCGGTATCTGTCTACACTCCTACATTAACCTTACATTGAAGGAATTAGCCTAGAAAAAGCGAACGATTTATGAAATAAATAGCAAATCGGATGTAACAGGATAAATAAAAATCCTAAAGACATATAAGGGGTGGTAATAAATGCGGTTTCCTTCTAGAAAAGATTTATGGCTCACGATTATTATTTGGGGAACAATGTTATTTTCAATCATAATTGGTGGGTATGCATTGCTTTTTATACGAAAATGTTCCCCTTAAAGGCAAAA
>NZ_KE952767.1 GCF_000466385.1 Aneurinibacillus aneurinilyticus ATCC 12856 | reverse complement strand
TTCTGATTCAGTTTTCAGAGTGTAATAAATGAACTCCCTTATCTGAGCAGTCAGGTAAGGGAGTTTTATGTATATATTATATACATCAGATCATGTAATCGGAATGGTATGTGTGCTTATGATTGGTGATCGCTTAGAAACGGACATTCTGCTTGGATTGAACAGCGGGATAAAGACCGCTTTAGTGCTTACAGGCGTTACAAGTCGCGATGCTTTAGAAAATCATCCGATTTCTCCGAATTACGTTTTTTCTACAATAGGTGACTTATTGCTATCGGCTGAGTCGGAGCCTGCTCCTTCTAAGAAGGTATAGATTTCTGTTCATTGGCAAAACATAAAGTGAGACTTCACTCAGTGGGGGCTTCATCTCCCGCTGCCCGTTAAGGCGGGATAAGAACAGAAATACATTCCTTGCGAAATTTTTTATTGAGGTGATGGCTATGGAAACGAAACGTGCACAAGAAATTCTACAATCCCACGAAAAAATTGATGTCGGGTTCGAGGGTGTTCCAATATGGATAGACTCTGTAGACGAACAAAGTAAAACTGCAAGAATACATACGATGGAAAATCCAACGGATCGGAAAACGGTTGCCTTGTCCGAGTTGAAAGAACTGGAAAACCATTAATAAAGGAAAAAAGCTGTCATGCGTTTTGCAAAAGGACAGCTTTTTTCCTTTATCAGCAAAAACTTGTCCGGGAAGCTTACAGAAACAAAGGGCACATTATAACCAGGAGGTGAACCGCTTGGGTTGGCTACTGGTTCTCATCGGGATTGTGCTGGCGTTCGTGACGGTGCAAAGAAAATGGTTGTATGACCCGACTCACCCGGAAAGACCGAAGAAAACCCGCGCAAGTACATGGTTCAGAAGTAAACAGTAACTGTTCACAGGAGAGAACATGTTCTCTCCCCTCCTTTATTTTATTAAGTGTTCTTTTGTCGCTACGAGCCGTTTCCGTAGAAAGAAGCCGGAAACACCGAGCAGTGTCGCGAAAAAGCCGCAGGCGAGAAATAAATGATCTACTCCATGTTTTTTTACCAGCCAGCCGCCCGTTAGGGGAGCGGCAATAAGTAAAAAATTAAGGATGGAATGATAAATTCCATATACTCGGCCAATAGCACCGGAGGGCGTTTCTTTCTGAATCGAGAATTGTACCCCTACGAAAGAAAGACCGGTGCCTGCTCCGCATAGCATACCGATAAGAAGAAAATAAAACAGCGGTGTGGTTGCATTCAGTAATCCGAGAAAAAGTACAGCTAATCCCGTTAGCAATGCACCTGCACATAGGAGGGCGAAATAGGAAATGCTCTGTTTTATGCGTGAGAAAAATGCGGTGCTGCAAACCGCTCCAAGCCCGATTGCTGAGATAATCCATCCGGGAAGTTCTTGCTGTAATGGTTTTATTTCTCGAAGTAGAACACCTATTTGAATATCAACAATTTGTATTATCGTTGTAACAGAAAAAGAGAATATCAGGCAGGTGATCAACATTCGATTGCCGAGAATTGTATGCCAGCCTTCCGTCCAGTCCATGCGGAAAGTTGCTCGTTTTTTGTTGCTTTCGTCAGAATGCGAAATGTCCGAAGGAAGAAATGCAAGAAGTAAAGCAGAAGCAGCAAGACAAAAGGTCGTTAAAAGCAGACAAAGCTTGTAGGACGATGTTAGGGTTAGCATAAAGGCGCCCAGCATCGGTCCAATAATTTTTGTCAGTTGGGACAATGTACCAACAAGAGCAGTGGCTTCCAGTAGCTGGTTTTCAGAAACAATTCTACGAATGATGGATTGTTGAGCAGGCAGATGAAATGTACCAATAGACGAACGAAGCAGCAGTACGGATAATATCAAGTATGGTGTTGGTACAAAAAGTAAAAGCAATGTGCAACTGCTACGAAGGGCATCCGTGCAGATGAGTACACGCTTTGGCTGCCAGCGGTCTACCCAGACTCCTGCGATCTGGCTCAATAAAATGCCTGGAAACGCGTAAGCAACAGGTAGCATCGAGATAAGCAACGGTTCAGCTTGCCATATATAAGTAAATAGAGTTAGTAAAGCGATAAAATCAAGCCAATCTCCAAGGCTAGAGAGCAGATGAGCGAGAAGAGCATACAGGAGCCTTGAATTTTTCCAGGGAGAAGTTGGCACATGGTTTGTAGTTGAGACATGCATAAGCAACCTCCGTTTGATGATAGTATACATTCATCCTAAACGGAGATTGTCAGAGCATTGTCAGAGAAAGTGGTCAAGCTGTTGGCGAATCCTTTGTTCAAGAAAGGAAAAGGCGTATAGCTCGGATAATTCCTCCCAGGTTTGTCCGTAGCGTGCCGTGACTTCGGGATGTTCCGTAATCAATGGACTCGAAAAATAGCGAAGCAGGCGTGCTCCATAAATGAGATGGGGAATAAATCGGGAAGTTTGAAGTGCAAATAGACCTTCTTCGATCGATGTGTCGGCTTTTGAGAAGCGCTTTTGACTAAGCAACCATAAGCCTTTAATAACAAGAAATAGTCCTTTCTCACGCAAATAGGGATGAGAGGGAAGCAGCTGCTCAATATGCTGAATCCATTTCTGTGCTTCTGCATGATTTTTTTCTAGTACAGATAAAAGTAGCTTTTTATTATAGAAGAAAAGACGAAAGCCCTGCATATCTGGTTCGCATATTTGTTGTTCGTATCGGTTCAAAGCCTGTCTTGCTTGCATAAAACGTTTTGTTTCGATGTAAAGGTCGATGATATTAAACTTCATTTCTTCATGCCATAATGGAGGAAGGACCTGTCTGGCTGAAGCCTTTTTAATATATTCCAATGCTTTTTCTGAGTTAGGTTGAATATGCCAATAGAGAAAAAGCAGATAGAAACCCTTTTGTTTAAAAGAGAGATCAGGGCGGAGGAAGAAGGAGAAATTTCCCTTCACTGCTTCCAGGTACAGCTGTTTCTCCTCAGCAACGCGAAATCCTAAAGCGGATTGATTTGCGGCAAGCACCTGCATAGCTTCTCCCTGGCCGAATAGATGATATTTATCTAGTAGAGCGGTGTAGCTGGCGGTAATCTCATTGTCTTTAGTTAGTGGATTAATAGGGAAGGAAGTGTTGAAGATGAGTCGGTATCCTTGCCCTCGAACGGTTTGAATGGATACAATGTGTATCCAGCGCTTTAGTTTTTTGCGTAGCCGATAAATATGGTCGTCCACGGTTCTGTCTGTCGGATATTCCATCGGCCATACAGCATTTAGCAGTTGTTCACGGGTGCATAGCTGATTCGCATGGCGATACAAATAATAAAGCAGGGCATGTTCTTTTGGCAATAGCGTAATTGTTTCGCCGCCGGTTTGGACGATCCCTTGTTCAGCGAAGAAGGTAAGCTTCATCATGTATCCCTCGACTTCTTATATATTAGAAAAGCCAGGCAGGGAACGCCTAGCTTTTCTTTCATTATCTATTATTTTTTTGTCTTGGGAAACAAAAAATCAATAAACCGTGCAAAGTTATGCTGCTTCAGATTCTTTAGAATGGACTTTTCTCATGAAATCGTTAACATCTGCAGGTACTTTACGATCAAGCTTTGATACAATATAGACAGAGAGGAAGCCAATCGGTACCGTGATTAAACCCGGGATTTTAAATTGCAAGAATTCCGGTAGGGTAGAAGAAAAGAATATCATGTACATGGACACGACAAGACCAATGATTAAGCCAGCGATGGCTCCCTTCTCCGTCATGCCTCTCCACCAGATTCCCAGAATGAAAATCGGCGTAAATGTGCTGGCTGCTACAGTAAAGGCAAGAGCTACAAGGTGTCCGATAGAGGCTGTCTTAACCATCAGCCCCAGTATGCCGTAAAGAATACCAAGAATGACAATGGAAACTTTACCTGCAATAACCCGCTCGCGTTCGCTTATGTTATTTTTACGGACGAATGTAGCATACAAATCATGTGCCAGTGCACCGGAGCTTGCGATAAACAGACCCGATAGATTGGAGAAAATCGCTGCAAATGCACCGGCGATAACGAGACCGAGCAACCATTCTCCTCCGAGGGCTTGTGCCGTTGACGGTACCACCATGTTGTTGCCCCCTGAAACCAGGTCCTTCATAACTTGGGGTTCTGCCGCACCGCTTAAGAAAATGGAACGGCCTACGGCTCCCAGATATACAGCAAAGAAAAAGAAAACGCTTGCAATTGCAATGGCCATAAGTGCTGATTTGCGAGCTGCTTTCGCGCTCGGATTCGTGTAGAAGCGTAGCAGGATATGAGGCAGGCCAATTGTTCCAAGAGAAAGACCGATTGTCATGGATACGGTTTGCCAGAATGTTGGAAAGTAATTTCCTGTACCAGTCCATGATGTGCCGTCGAATTCTACATCCTTGGCGTCTGTCGCGTATTGTGCCGTACCACCGATAGAGCCTTTGAATTCACTGATGGCAGCCAGAATTTTTTCATAATGCAGCCCCCCGTAGATAGCAGCCGCAACCATCAGAATAAATGCACCTAGGCGAATCCATAGCTCCAGTGCCTGATTTAGTGTTGTGCCTTTCATGCCACCGATGCCAACGTAAAAGATCATAACCGTACAAGTGAAAATAATACCGAATTCATAGCTTGTCCCAAAGAACATGCTCAGGATTTGTGCGGCGCCGAGAAGCTGTGGGGCGGCATAGAAGCCGGAGATAGCTAGAACAACCGCTACTGCTGCCAGACGTGCGCGTTTGCTGTGGAAGCGATAAGCGAGAAAGTCGGCCACCGTATACGCACCGAAACGGCGAAGCGGACCGGCAACGAAAATCGCAAGCAGGGTTAAACCAATCGAGAAGCAGAACGCATAATATGCACCATCATAACCAAGCTGGAAGGTAAGTCCGGCTATTCCAAGAAATGTAGCAGCGCTCAGATAGTCTCCTCCAATGGCAGAACCATTAGTGAACCATCCGAAGCTTCGTCCGCCAACGAAGTAGTCGGATGCTGTCGCGCTCCGTTTAGTTAAATACGTAATGTATACGATCGTTCCCATTAAAATAATAGTCATTATCATTTTAGGTTCGAGCAGTGATTGCATCATCCGATGTTCCTCCCTTCAGATTTATCAAGCGGGGAGCTGTTGTTTTGATATTTTTGTATGCGTTTTTCATACAGAGCAGTATGAACATAGGCAATGATGAATGCCATGGCCATCGCGATGATACCGGTAGAAAACCAGGCATAGGTCATGCCTCCCCACATGCGAGAGAACATAAAGTCGGGAGCGAACCAGTTCAGAATCGGAATGGCAAAAATGAATGCATAATAAAACAGACTTAATTTAAAACCTGTGGAGAACTCGTCTTTCATGATTTTTTCGGTTTCAGTGTCTAGTGGTGGAAGCTCGCTCACATCAATCGTGCCTGCAGCGACATAATCATATTCAGAATACTCATTCGCCATATGTTTTCCCCCTTTTTGAACAAGCTCTTTAAATATATTTTTCTCTATAATGCCGCTTTCCAATTCCCCTCCTTATAGGGCGGCGTAAAGGATTTTTTTTGATTGTACTTCACAATATGGACAAATACCTTACAGAAAATTGTCTAAAATATATAAAAATTTGTCCTATTCTAATTATTTTCGTTATAATTAGTGTAAAAAAAAGTAAATAGAAATGCGTGGATACCGAGTAAAAGGAGAGAACGGAAATTGTACAGCATTCAATTCGTAATGAAAAATGAACGTGAGAAAGCAAGGCTGAAGACCTGGATTCAGGAAGAGTACCCGTGTAAATGTGTATTTATAGAAAAAGAGGAGCTAAATTGCTTACCTCATATTTTAGTTATAGAAATTCGTGGTTTGTTCGATTGGATACGCATCCATCGTATTCGGAAAAGAAATAAAGAATGCCGAGTTTTTCCGCTTATTCCACCCGAATGGTTGCATACATCACCGCTTGCCATCGAGCTTAAACTACAATCTATGCTGGTTTACCCAATAAAAAGAAATTTGTTTATGAGAAACATAAAAAGAGCGATTGAATCGCTATCCAGCAAAGGGGATGGGGCATTCAATTATAAAGATATTTATGAACAAATCCAGATAGAAGGAGCGGTTGAAAGAGAAGACGGTCCTTTTCGGGAAGCGTTTTTACGCCGTCTTTTACGCGGGGAAATCTCTACAGAACAAGAAATTATTCAGACTCGACCTTTTCTGCCAGGCGAAGCAGTTCCGAATATCGTCTGTTTTATTCAGGGGTTTGTTCGCTTTCCTGAGCGAGAGGAAAATGAGGGCTGGGAAGCACCAGCTATCATTCAAAAATATTTTGCAGAACAATTTTCCTCTTTTGTTCCTCATTTATTTTTTCTGCCCTACCGCAAGCATATGGTTATGTTGTTCCGTGTTCCATCACCCTGCTCTTCCTTGCGTTACTGGAAGGAAGGGCATGAAAGCATGCTACATGTTATCGAAAAACTGGAGGAAAGGTACGGCATCTATCTATATATTGGTGTCGGTTCTGTGTACCGGGAGCCGTTGCTTTTGCACCATTCTTATCGGGAGGCCAGAAAAGCAAGGCGAACTCCACCATATGAGCGGCTGTCACTTCGTTACTATGAGGAATTGACGAAGGATGAACAACTACAGAAATGCATTGCTTATATCGGCGAGCATTATACGGAGGACTTATCTGCTACACAGGTGGCGGCACAGATTAATCTAAGCGCTCCTTACTTTAGCCGTTTTTTCAAAAAAGAAACAGGAAGAAGCTTTGTGTATTATGTGACATTCGTACGAATGCAGCAGGCAGTGTGGCTGCTGCGGCATACGAATCGTACGATCGAGCAAATCGCAGAAGAGCTTGGTTTTAATACGCCAAATTACTTTAGCTGCATTTTTAGGAAATATGCCGGACTTGCTCCGAGTGAGTACCGGGCCACCAAAGAAATAATCTTTATGTAATGAGACCAAAATACCGGTAGAAAAAGGAAATAAGATGCAGGTGATAAGCGGGACATTTGTATTATTCTTAAATCAATAGAATACAAGATTTGGAGGATCGAATTGTATTGATTAAAATCCGCGAGTTGCAGGCTATGCTTGAAGAAAAAAAATATAGGGAATGTTTTGCGCATTTTACCGGGTGGATTGATAATACACGTAAGGAAAAATCGCTCTATAGGACTGCAGTTTCACTTATCGGGCGACTACAGACGGAGGAAGAGTACCGGATTGCTATGAAAATCGCCCATGAGGGCTGCATGTTTCGCTATGAATCATTCATGGAACGGTTTGCGTATCATCGGCTGCGAACCCCGCAGAGCCGCATCTGGTACGCCGAGACGTTAGGTGGAGAAGGGCGCTGGACGAAGGCGGAATCCCATTTGGTTTCCGTTCTTGGAGAGGAGAATCTTGAGGATACGATTAAACGTAGCGCACATCTGGTACTAGCACGTGTAATGATGGAAATGCGCCGTTTCAAAAGCGCCTCCCTGCATCTAGCACATGCTGAGAGTCTTGGAGAAAGACGAATGCTGTATCACCGTGGCATCCTGTATTTCTATACAGGCAAATGGCGTAAGGCGGAGGAGCTGTTTCATGAAGGGATGGAGAAGGAGAAGGACGACTTTGCCTATCATTTGATGCTGTGCCGTTTGTATGGAAATCGTGGCGAGGAAGGGAAGGCTGAAGCAACACTGGAAGAAGCGCTTATGCTGTATCCCGAGCATCCATGGCTTTTGCGGGAGAGGATAAAGTTTGCGGAAGTTAAGGGAGATATGGGGGCATTTGCTGAATATAGCCAGCGTATGAACGAGGTTACACCACATCATGAATATCAAGGGTATTTCGCTGCTGTATTACATAGAGAACAGTCGGAGGTCGCCTGCACGGCTGAAAATACAAAGGATGGGGCAGACAAGACACGTAATGAGATTATGCTGCAACCTGTCGTACAGAAATATAATTACTGTGTTCCAACATGTGTAGAGATGATAGCAAAACGCTGGAATGTCCATGTTCATCAGGACGAAGTAGCGGCGCACATATTTGATGGAGATGGAACAAAGATTTACAAAGCCGTGGAATATATGAAGCGTTTAGGACTTACTGGCAGATACTTCGTTGGCACAGTGGAGCGATACCGCAGACTTGTTGATATGGACATTCCGGTCATGGTAAGTATTTCGTACCCGGACAGTTCGCATGTACAGATTATTCGAGGATATGATGATGAGCGCAAAAGTTTGCTTATTCAGGACCCTGGAATGCTCCAGGTGCAGTATGTTTCCTATGAAGGATTTGCGAAAAGATATGCTTACGAACACTATCTTTCCCTAGCTGTTATTCCACAGGGAGAGGAAGTTGACTTTTCATTTTTGCCTGAAGATGAGCACGAAGCATTCATAACAGTGGATCGGTTTGCTAAAGCTTTGGAAGAATGTCGTCCAGATGAAGAAATAGAGAAGCTAAAGCAGAGCATAACCAGAGGTCTTCATCAACCATATAACCTTATTCAAGTAGTAAGGCAGGCGGGGTTCTTTGCCGACAAAGAATTGATTGATGGCGCAGTGAAAGACTTGCTGGAGCGATATTCGAATGAAGAATACTTTCTTTTAATTTCAGCACAGGCATTTATTCAAGTGAACGAATATGAAAAGGCGGAGGCAATGCTGGATAGTATAACGTCTCCGCGTTATCGGGATTCCTACTGGTTTGCTAAGGGACGTGTTCACTATTATAAAGAAGAGTATGAGAAAGCCGAGTTCTGCCTACATCAAGCCCTTTCCTATGATGCAACGAACTATGCGATGTGGTCGTTTCTTGCCATGACATCGTTTTATAGAAATGACCTGGAGGATGCGCTTCGTTACTCCCATACCTCGCTGGAAATTAACAGCATTACACCTTTTACATTGTTGAACCATGGTGCACTGTTGATGGAGAAAGAGGAGTATGGCCGTGCTTTGGCATTGTACACAAAGCTTACACGATTGTCTCCGGGTTATGGACGTGTATGGTATGAGAAAGGAAAATGCCATAAAGAAAGAGGGGAACATGAATTAGCGCTATCCTGCTTTGCGGAAGCGCAGCGCCAGGACCCGGATGTGCCTCTGTCCTACAGGGAACAAGCCGGAATTTATGAATATGAACACCAGGATATTGAACGAGCGTTAGAAATTTTGGAGGAAGGCCTGCGACAGCTTCCCGGACATACCATGCTGCTTATGGTAAAAGGGGATATATTATATCGTGCAGAGCGGTATGAAGAAGCCGAAGTTGCTTTTAATTCTTGTATTCAAAACGAACCTGACGAAGATTCATACGCGTACATTATGATGGCGCGCATTTTGTATGCGCTCGAAAGAGAGAAAGAGATTCCGCCTATTCTTCAACAAGGTGAAACCTATTTTGCGGAAGAGGCCTATTTCCTCTGTCATGCGGGTCAATTGCTCTGGGATATGGAACCGGAGCGTGAATGGGCAGTCGGATTATTGACTCGGGGAGTATTGGCAGCACCGCCCGCAAATCGTGAAGCGGCAGTCGAGATGATGGTACGTTGTCTCCAGGGAACGGCGTATTATCACCAAGGGATCGATGTGCTTGAGGAATTGCTGAAACGTGCAGGTGAAGATACGGATCTTCTTTGCTATATCGGTTGTTTATACGAGGATAACGGCGATATAGAAGAAGCGGTCAAGTGCTTTTGCAAGGCGCGTGAATGGGACGATACCGACACCAATACATTTCCGGTCTATCGCCTAGGAGAGGTAGCGTTGCATACTGGAGATAAAGAGGAAGCCGCCTCTTATTATCGCACTTGTCTAAAGATGGATCCTGATTTCACTGTGGCGTATGAACGTCTGGCAATGATTGCAGGCGAGCAGGGGGACAAAGAGGAAGAGCGAAAAAGATGGCTTGAAGTGTTCTGCCGCCTGCCGAAACGATTCGAAAATTTGGATGAAGAGTTCACACATCTGCTCTCTTTGGTGGAAGAAAAAACGGATTTGCAAAATATCATACAACAATTGGAAGAGTGGCAGGATGAAGTTCCGGAAGCATGGCGTTTACAAGCGTTAGCTATCGTTTATGAAAAGGCGGGAGAAGTAGAACAAGCGGAAATGTGTTACCACGCTGTACTGAAAGACGTACCGCAAGATGAAGAAGTTCAGAAGCGTTGGGTTTCTTTTCTGCTCGCCCAGCAAAAAAATAAGGAAGCAGAAGATTGTCTTCTGGAATATTTGGTCAAGCAGCCGCAGAGCCGATTGCTGGCTGGCGTACTTGCTGATTTGTTATATCAGACGAAGCGAGGCTCACATGCTTCCCGCATGGTAGAGGAACTTCCGGTTTCGAAAGAAGAGAAAAGCATATTGATGCTTCATTATGCTGAAAGAATAGAAAGGCGTCAACTGGATGAGCACGAAGTGTTTGCGAATCGAAAAGCAGCCGGATTTATGGGAAAACTGCTGAACGGATGCAGGAAATTCCTGCATGAAAGCAGAGGATACATTCGAATTTCCATGCTGTATGAGGAAGCGATCGAATACAATCGGGAAAATATGAAAGCTTATTTATGGTACAGCGATTTTCTGGAGAAGTCGGAGATGCGTGACGATGCGATTGCGTGGCTTCGCAAAGGTTTGGGAGTCCGTTGGGATGCGTTGTGTGCCGCGCAATTAGCCTCAACGTTATACGAGAAATATTGGGAACATGAAGAAGGAAAAGCGGAAAAGTTCCGTATATATTTGGAGGAAGCAGGCGAATTGTCAGAGCGGCTGCTTACCGAATTGTCGGACGATCCGCATTTCCTCAAAATGGCTGGGTTTATTTTTATGAATCTGGAATGGCTCGAACATTCGGAGGAGGCATTCCGGTGTTGTTTGGCACTTTCCAGGCAGGCCGAAGCGTATTATGGATTGGCAAATGTGTATCGGTTGAAAGGGGAGGCAGAGCAAGCGATCGAAATGTATAATGAATGCTTAAAGCTGGAACCATCCCATGAACAGGCAGTAGAAGAGAAGGAATGGCTTGAGGGTGTCATGACGCAGGCGGATTTGGAATATATATCGCAATAATCTATCCAGGGAAATGAGGGGGCGCAGTATGAAAAACGTGCTAGTAATGGGTGGGACCCGATTTTTTGGTAAGCATCTAGTAGAGATGCTACTCGATAAAGGGATAAATGTAACGATAGCAACACGTGGGAAAACGCCTGTCCCGTTTGACGAACGGGTGAATCGGTTAGTTATGGATCGCTACGACAGAGCATCGCTCCAAAGGATAGCAGATGCTGGTCACTGGGATGCTGTGTATGACCAGATTTGCTATGCCTCCGAAGATGCGTTAGATGCTTGTGAAGTCTTTCGTGGTAAAGCCAATCGTTATATTTTCACTTCCTCACTATCAGTCTATCCATATGATGAAGAAGCGCAACCAGAGGAAAAAGTGAATCCTTATGTTCATCCAATCCGCATTGGAAGCCGTTTCGATTTCCCTTATGATGAAGGAAAGCGACAGGCTGAAGCGGTCTTCTTTCAAAAAGCTGAATTTCCGGTAGTGGCGGTTCGTTTTCCGATCGTAATGGGGGAGGACGACTATACAAAGCGCCTCATGTTTCATATCGAACATATTAAGCAGGAGCGTACCATTGGCTTACCGAACCCTGAAGCGGTTATGAGCTTTATCCTGGCAGAGGAAGCAGCGAGATTTCTGGTATGGGCGTGGGAAAGCGGGATAGAAGGACCGATAAATGCATGCTCTTCTGGAACGATTACGCTGCGTAAGCTAGTGGCTCTTATCGAAGAAGCGACCGGTAAGCAAGCAATTGTGCAGACACAGGCTGATAAGGTTGATATGTCACCCTACGGGGTAGAGCGTTCATGGTATATGGATAATCGCAAGGCACAAAAGGCGGGCTTTGTATTCAGTCGTCTGGAGGAGTGGCTACCAAGGCTAATTCGGAAGCTGTCATAGTAGAATTCAAAACTAATAGTCTGTCGAAAATATCTCGGCAGACTATTAGTTTTTTAAAATGGGGTATAAAAACCGTATCTTTTCGATAAATAATGACGTTTATACAATAAAGGAGGGAGTGTCCTTGTCACTTAAAGCAACGGTACATTTGGTAAAAGAGGATTTGGATGAACAGTTTAATAAAATAGTCAAATCTTATTCTGACGTACTAAGGCGGTATTGCTTAGCTATTACAAGATCTTCATGGGAAGCTGAAGATCTTATGCAGGAAACATGGCTAAAAGCGTTTGTCGCGCTTACGAAGCAGGGAACCCATTCCAATCCTAAAGCATTTTTATTTCGTATTGCATCAAATACCTGGATTGACAAACAGCGAAAACAAAAGGTCATTCTTGATAATGGGATTGATATTCATACCATTGCACAAGAAAATGAAGAGCGTGGAGAGGAAGTAAAAGAAGCGTTGAACGTGATTGTCCACCATCTTCCTGTAAGGCAGCAAGCTGTGCTTCTTCTTGCCGAAGCATTTAAGTTTACAGCCGCTGAAACCGCCGAGATGCTTGATATGACGGAGGGGGCAGTGAAGGCAGCATTGAACAGGGCGCGGGCAAAATTGAAACTTTTAAGGGACAGCGGATTATCTTATGCCGAAGAAAAAACTTATGAGGGAACCATTGAGGATTACAGACAAATACTTGCCAAATACCAACCGGAAAAAATTGTGTTGCTTATAAAGCAAACGTATGCCAGAAATACGCCGACAATGTTTCTGGCTGTTGCGTAGGATGGGGTCATCATTTTTTATTAAGGAGGATGATTATGAGTACGATTCCTGTTGTTATTGAACAAACGAACCGCGGTGAGCGATCGTATGATATTTATTCAAGGCTACTGAAGGATCGCATTATCTTTTTAGGCAGTGAGATTAATGATCAGGTGGCCAATTCTATTGTGGCCCAGCTACTTTTTTTAACTGCAGAGGACGCGGAAAAGGATATTCACTTGTATATTAATTCCCCTGGCGGCTCCACAACAGCCGGGATGGCGATTTATGATACAATGCAATACATTAAACCGGATGTTTCTACGATTTGTGTGGGCATGGCTGCCTCGATGGGCGCTATCCTGCTCATTGCCGGAGCACCGGGCAAACGTCTTGCCCTGCCGAACTCTGAAATAATGATCCACCAACCTTTAGGGGGAACGAGAGGGCAGGCGACCGATATTATGATTCATGCGGAACGCATTATAAAAACGCGGGAAATATTCAATAAAATTATAGCTGACTGCACTGGTCAACCGTTTGAAAAGGTGGAAAAGGATACGGATCGCGATAATTTTATGCTGGCGGAAGAAGCGAAGGAATACGGCTTAATTGATAAGGTAGTGAAGAAGCTATAATGTTTTGCATGCGTAATGGATAATGTTCGACAATCACGCCTGTTGATTATCCATAAGGTGAAAGAAAAGATGCACGCGTCGGTGTGTTCCCTCGTCTTTTTCTCACAAGGAAGAGACACAGCCGCTTTTTGGCGCCAGGGCCGGACCGGCAAAACATCTGGGCCTCTCGGGGCGGGAGACGAACCGACGCCCGTTTGGGGCACGGTATGGTGGCGATCTACTTTGGATTATACTGGATAATCAACACTCTTGTTCGACGATATGTACTGTAAAATAAGTAGCCGATCTGGGTAAACCGGATCGGCTACTGGACTATTGAGAAAGTCTCTTTATACTTTTATGCTGCTTTTTAGCAGTCGGCCTTGGAAATCCATCCTTAAGGCTCCAGTCGATAACCCATTTTGTGTACAGTATTGCTTTAATATATTCGTTAAGGTGAATATTGGGGTTTGTTAATGTTTCTACTACATATGGATTAAATTTCCTTAAATCAACCTAAACTTTTTCCGATTAATTACAATATAAATCTAATAAGACACAACTTTGCAACGACACACCTCCTTGCTATATCAAAATGCACACTAAAAAAGGAAACCAACATATTGTTATTTCGTATTTCAAACAAGAAAGTAAAAGATAGGTAGTGAAGACAATGCTTGCGAAAATTCAAGAATATTTTCAGATCCTTCCATTTGTGAGAACGGACTTGATACAGCATGTTGATGAAGAGGATGATGTACGAATCATATACAAAGCGACAACGGCTGACGGACAGGCTTTTGCTGTAAGAATCCTTTCCAATTCGTATACCACAAAAGAAGATCTTGTGGGTCAGGCACGTTTATGTAAAATGTTTTCACAGGCTGGGCTAAGTGTTCCCAAACGGCTGTATAAAGAGGACACACTGCCTTACATGACGTTATCCTGGAAAGGACAAGAGGCTTTTGCTGTAGTGGAAGAGTGGATGCCTGGAAGAGAGCTGGAGCATCTTGATATAAATCTTATAGGCCAAGCGGGAGAGTGGCTTGGCAAGATGCATCACATCGCTACAGAAACGATTATCCATTTTTCTTCCGAAAGTCCGTGGAGTATGTTTGGCTCAAATGATGAGCTTGCTCAAGATGCTCATACATTGAAAGTGGCGCTGCAAAAGAGCGGAGCAAACCGAACGCTGTATGAAGAACTATACGCCCTATATGAAAAGAAACGGAAAAAATTGAAAGAGCGTTGGTCTCAACTTCCTTGCGGAGCAGTACAAGGAGACTTTTCTTTGAATAATTTGCTTGTAGATGATGATGGCAACTTGTGTAATGTTATCGATTTTCATCTAGCGGGTACCGATGTTTTTGTCGGTCATTTTGCAGGTGAAGGAGCCTTTTTATCCTATGCAGCAGAGCGGGTAGATGATGATTCAGAGAAGATGGGAGACATATATTTTAACGCCTTTATGGCAGGGTACAAAAGGAATCGGCAGCTTAGCCAACAAGAACAAGACATCCTCAACGATTTAATTGGCCTTAGAAGAGCTTTTGCTTGTTATCAGGTGGATGATGTACTACATAGGATTGAAATTGGAGACATACATCAGGTAAACGTTGAACTGGAAAAAATGCTTTTTTATATGAAAAAGCAGCTGATTATCTAAAAATAAACTTACTATGATGAAAATTTTTATTTTATAGCTTTTCCGAGCGAGAAAACCCAACCTAACTATTGAATAACACCATATTTTT